>NZ_JAWOWP010000012.1:0-142007 GCF_033340555.1 Vibrio sp. 1069 | reverse complement strand
AACCAGATAATCCGATGAGATGCCGGTCTGTCTCACTCTCATGCAAAGGTAAGATCAACCATTTAATCCGCTTACCCTAAAGAAAGTAACGAAAAAATTAGTTCTATTCATGTAGCTTGGCCAAAAATGACAGTTAAATTCATTTTAATGATTTTGATAGAAAATACAGCAAGATGAAGAGCCCCTTCGAGAGGGGCTGGTTGATGGGAGCCTAGTTGGCTAGTTGGCGGGGTTATCTGTTTCCTCTTCAGTGATATCGTCATCGGTTGAAGGCACCGCTTGCTCAACTTCTGCTTCTTTACCCTTAGCTTGGGCTGATTTTCGTGCTCGAATTTCGATATCAATAATGCGTCGTGCAAGTTTGATAATGCGCTGTTGCCATGCGTAGTTGCCATCAACGCGTTGCTTGTTGCTAAGCACGCTAGACAACCAGAGAGTGTCCATTGAGATCATTAACGCATCGAGTTTGCGCACTAAGCCGACAAACTGGCCAACCTGAGGCGAGCTTATTTTGGCGTTGAAGGTAATCGGGTCGGTGTAGTCAGGTACTTCATCGATACCGTTGGACTCCATCAATTTGTCTAAACGAGCTTGTTCGTTGTCTACCGCCTTAGCGCAATCCTCGATCAACTGGCTAATGATCTGTTCCACTTCATCAATTTCGTTCTCATCGCCGATGATGCGCAGGATGACATCGATTCCGTAAAGCGCACTGACCGTCCGTCTAAAAACACGGTCAACGACACGTTGCGCCTGTAAGCTATTAATTGTGAATGATTGTTCAAAGATGGGTTTTGAGTAATTGGGTCTTGCTTGGGCCATAAGTTTGCTCCTGATATGACAATAATCAGTCCCTAGCCTAATCCTCTGTGCGGTAATGGCCTTTCAGCTAGGTGGAAGAATTGAGCATCTTTCTAACTATCCTGTCTGGATAAGACGGTTACACTGACTATCAAATATTGCTGATCTGTTTCAGTGATATCTGCGCCTGAGAGCATGAGCTCAAAGGAAGCCCGCCGCTGAGTTTTCTCAGTGGTACTAAGAGGTAGCTAGCCTCCTTAAACAAATAGCCTGCATGTTTTTACATGCGCAACCATGCGTTCCTTACGGTTCGCCTTTTCACCACCCAACTGGGGGAGTTTTCCCCAGTTGGGGTGACTCCTTCACAACCAAATTAAGGAGTCACCAATGGAATATATCTTCGGATTTATTATCCAAATCGCAGGCATTATGTTGCTTGCAAAACTGAGCTGGTCGCTTTTGCGATTACTTGCTCGTCAAACCGTGCGCCCGTTTCGATTTGTACTTACTCAAATCAAGCGATTGCTCACACCAACATCAAAACGTCGTCCAATGGCAGTGCCTAAAGCTCCTGGTATGCCCCGTTTGACATCTGCGTTTTACAAAGAGCCACATCAGTACGACATGGCTTTACTCGAAATACCAACCTATCTGCGTCGTCAGTCTTCTTTGCCCAGTCGGGTAGAAGCAACTGTGTGCACAGAGTTCAACTAAGACGAGGAGAACATCATGAAAAACCAAGTAACACTCATAGGCTACGTTGGCTCTGAGCCAGAGACGCGAGCCTATCCATCAGGTGATTTAGTGACCAGCATTTCACTGGCCACTTCTGAGAAATGGCGCGACCGTCAATCCAATGAGCTCAAAGAGCATACGGAATGGCATCGGGTCGTTTTTCGAGATCGTGGTGGATTTAAGTTAGGGCTAAGAGCAAAAGATTTGATCCAAAAAGGAGCGAAGCTTTTTGTTCAAGGGCCTCAGCGCACGCGCTCATGGGAGAAAGATGGCATTAAGCATCGATTGACCGAAGTGGACGCGGATGAGTTTCTGCTTCTTGATAGTGTGAACAAAGCATCTGAGCCATCACCGGCGGATGATGCGAGCTCCCAAGCTAATTGGGCACAAACTTATCCTGAACCAGATTTTTAACCGAGCGATAACGCTTTAACCCAGCCGGGAGTACTTTCCCGTCAGGGGCAGACTCCCACTTTGATTGTCGGAGTCCATAATGGAAAAACCAAAGCTAATCCAACGCTTTGCTGAGCGCTTTAGTGTCGATCCAAACAAGTTGTTCGATACCCTAAAAGCAACAGCATTCAAGCAACGTGACGGTAGTGCACCGACCAATGAGCAGATGATGGCGCTCTTGGTGGTTGCAGATCAGTACGGTTTGAACCCTTTCACCAAAGAGATTTTTGCGTTCCCTGATAAACAAGCTGGGATTATCCCAGTGGTAGGTGTCGATGGATGGTCTCGCATCATCAATCAACACGACCAGTTTGATGGCATGGAGTTCAAGACTTCAGAAAACAAAGTCTCACTGGATGGCGCGAAAGAATGCCCTGAATGGATGGAATGCATCATCTATCGGCGCGACCGTTCGCACCCAGTCAAAATCACTGAGTATCTGGATGAAGTCTATCGACCGCCTTTTGAAGGTAATGGCAAAAATGGCCCTTACCGTGTAGATGGTCCATGGCAGACGCACACTAAGCGAATGCTAAGACATAAATCCATGATCCAGTGTTCCCGCATTGCGTTTGGCTTTGTGGGAATTTTCGATCAAGACGAAGCGGAGCGAATTATCGAAGGCCAAGCAACACACGTTGTTGAGCCATCTGTGATTCCACCCGAGCAAGTTGATGATCGAACCCGAGGGCTTGTTTACAAGCTTATCGAGCGGGCGGAAGCTTCAAACGCTTGGAATAGTGCATTGGAATATGCCAATGAACATTTTCAAGGTGTTGAGCTGACGTTTGCGAAGCAAGAAATCTTTAATGCTCAGCAACAAGCAGCCAAAGCGCTCACACAGCCTTTAGCTTCTTAGCGCCACGCATTCATTTTACTAACCCTGGCGGGATTATTCTCCCGTCAGGGGGAAGGTCTCGTCTTTTTTTTGGAGATCTTCCATGACTAAATCAGCCTCACTTTTTCGCTTGGTATTGGTTGTTGCCCTTGTCTTAGGTTCGATTCAAGCCGGTAAAGCGGCAATTGATTCGGTTCAAGCAAGTGTTGTTCAGCACCAAACAGCGTTAGCACAAGCTGCAAAGTAACCACTTAACCCTGAAGGGGAGTTCTCTCCTTCAGGGGAGTCTCCCCTCAAAGGAGGCAATATGAAGGTTATCGACCTATCACAACGTACTCCTGCATGGCACCAGTGGCGCATTGCAGGGGTTACGGCATCTGAAGCCCCAATTATTATGGGGCGTTCACCCTACAAAACACCTTGGCGATTATGGGCAGAAAAAACCGGATTCGTATTACCGGAAGACCTGTCTAATAATCCCAATGTGCTTCGCGGTATACGGTTGGAGCCTCAAGCAAGGCGAGCATTTGAGAATGCGCATAATGACTTTCTTCTGCCGTTATGTGCAGAAGCCGATCATAACGCAATCTTTCGAGCCAGCTTTGATGGCGTCAACGATGCGGGCGAACCCGTTGAACTGAAATGTCCTTGCCAGTCAGTTTTTGAGGATGTGCAAGCTCACAGAGAACAAAGTGAGGCGTACCAGTTGTATTGGGTGCAAGTTCAGCATCAAATACTGGTCGCCAATAGCACGCGTGGTTGGTTGGTTTTCTATTTTGAGGACCAACTGATTGAGTTTGAAATACAACGAGACGCGGCGTTCTTAACTGAGTTGCAAGAAACAGCGCTTCAGTTTTGGGAGTTAGTACAGACCAAAAAAGAACCGTCAAAATGCCCAGAGCAAGATTGTTTTGTTCCCAAGGGTGAAGCTCAATACCGCTGGACATCGTTGTCTCGCCAGTATTGCTCAGCACATGCCGAAGTGGTCCGACTGGAAAATCACATTAAATCTTTGAAAGAAGAAATGCGAGACGCTCAGTCGAAATTGGTCGCTATGATGGGTAACTACGCTCATGCCGATTATGCTGGGGTCAAACTCAGCCGCTACATGATGGCGGGTACGGTGGACTATAAGCAATTGGCCACCGATAAGTTAGGCGAGCTGGATGAACAGGTTTTAGCCGCTTACCGAAAAGCGCCACAAGAGCGGTTGCGCATTAGCACCAATAAGCCAGAGCAGCCCGTTGAAACACCAATCAAAATCAGTCTTGAGCAAGATAACTTGGTTCTGCCAGGTGACTCGCCGAGCTCATTTTACTTTTAACGTTCACTTGGAGCCGATTTCGGCTCCTTTCTCATGCGCTTACATCGAGTGCATCAGAAAGCAGTTTCACTCGTAGCCAATGCTGGGTACGAATGATAGAGCGAGCTGAACTCTTACATACACAGCCATACCACAATCAACACACCACCCGACGGGGACTTCATTCCCTGTTGGGGCATGGGGCCTCGTTAAAACTAATGAGGTTTACCATGACAGAACAATCCCCATTTTTGGTTCAAGTGAATCAAGCGTTTAATGTCCCGGCTCCTGATGCTTTCGTTCTGGAAGGATATGGTGCCGACACTACCCATCCAAACATTCCCGTTCGCAAGGACGAGTATGTTTTTAGAAAAGAAGACTTACGTGACGTATTGGCGTTCTTGTCTCACCCAGACGGTGACGGTTTGTATATTACAGGCCCCACGGGATGCGGTAAGACCTCGCTAATTTGCCAAGTTGCTTCTCGATTGAATTGGCCTGTTCAGCAAATTACTGCGCACGGTCGATTGGAGTTGTCCGATCTTATCGGTCACCACACACTGGTTAATGGCAACATGACCTTTGTGTATGGGCCGCTGGCACTGGCTGTCAAGCATGGCCATTTGCTGATCATTAATGAAATGGATCTTGCTGAGCCTGCTGAACTGGCTGGGCTCAATGACATTTTGGAAGGTGCCCCGTTGGTCATCGCACAAAATGGCGGTGAGATCATCATGCCACATGCCAAGTTTCGTTTTATCGCTACCGGCAACAGTGCGGGCAGCGGTGACCAAACGGGCTTGTATCAAGGTGTGCTCCAACAGAATTTGGCTTTTCTTGATCGCTTTAGAATCATCGAAGCGACCTATGCAGAGCCTTCTGTAGAGGAAGCCATTCTGGAGAACGTTGCGCCGGGCTTGCCAGAAGTCTTTCGCCAGAAAATGGTGAAAGTGGCTGGTGACATTCGTCGTCTCTTTATTGGGGGCGCGGATGGCGGTGCTGAGCTTAGTATCACCATGTCCACTAGGACCTTGGTGCGCTGGGCAAAGTTAACACTTGCTTTCAAAGGTGCTCCTAACGCAGTGGAGTATGCACTGGTTCGGTCTTTGACGGCTCGTGCTGAGTTGGAGCAACGTGAAGCTATTCACCGTATTGCCGCTGATGTCTTCGGTGACCACTGGGAGGATTGATGATGGAAAAGTGCTTTGCTCTTTACCGTTACAGTCATTCTGATGGGACAGCCAAAGAATGGGCCATTTACGTTGGATCAGACACCCAGGAGATTGAAGTTCGGTTTGGAAAAGCTGGTCAAATGTCGCAGCAGCGATTGATTGACTCGACTGATCCTAACGCTGAAGCAGACCGACGAATCAATGAGAAAATCAACAAGGGTTATCGATTTGTTGGACAAGTCGGCATTGATCATCAAGGGCGGCCATTTGAACTCTCAAATGCGCTAGATAGCGTCGCGTGCGCCAATAACGTCAGTTGGGAGTTTCGTACTCGCAAGGACGTCAATGGCCAAATCTCGCTGGCTCAAAAAGCGTTGTTCGATATGGCAAAGCTGCTTGAAGCCTATGGCTTGGCTGTTATTGATGATAACCAGGTCAGGATTGGAAAATGGTCATTAGGGTTTTGCAAAAGCGGATTACCTAGTACCAATCAAATCAGCATGGTGTCAGGTGAAGGCGCTGGCATTGTTAACACTGATGATGGCCCGTGGCCATTGTTGCTGTTACTGGCCTTTAAGCGTCAATTACCACCATTGTGTTCGCTCACAGTAGCGAGTCCTGAAGGGATAGAAGTATCCGACCAACTGAAGTTGGAAAAAGATGTATTGCGGTTGCTAGGCAGTGATTTAGAGCGGGTTCGCCCGATTGCTGAAGCACTGGACTTAATGCCTGCGAAAATCGATCTCAACCAATCGTCGCCTGATTCGCAAAATTACTATTTCTGATAGTGGTATTGCCATTAGCGCGTCAACTACTACCACCCAAACGGGGGCCATTGCTCCTGTTTGGAGTGGTGCGTCCCCATCTCGCATGAGGATGCACTATGAGTATTCAAACCCTCGACAAACTTTTGATTTGTCACATCGACTGTTCCATCTGGAGCGGTAGAAAAAAACTAAGGCCTGAAGATTTCAGATTAGCCAATGGCAGCCAACTTCCACCGAAGGATGTTGCCAGCTTAGGGAGTAAAAAAATTTGCGACCCAGAGGCATTGGCGAACTTTGAACGGCTTAAAAAAGAAGCGCAGCGCTTGTGTGAGCAAGTCGGTGTGCGGTTTTTAGGTGGCTATGCCGTCCCTGAAGACCGAATTGATCAGATTGTTCCAGAGCTTGACCGGATCGGTCAGGAGTTTGCGCAGTGTAAGCAGTTGTTCTTGGACAACTATGATCAGGTGACGTTTGACTGGGTTGCGAAACACCCGGAATTTGCAGATGCAATCCGGCGTGCGCTGTCACCCATCGAAGACGTGGAACAACGGCTTCAGTTCGATTATGCCATCTATCGAATGCAACCGGCTGAACAAGCTGGAGGCTTAGATGACAAGGTCAATGGTATGGGACACACCCTCTTTAGGGAGGTGGCTCGTGATGCCAATGAACTGTTTGAGCGTTCCGTTGCAGGCAAGAATCAAATCAGTCAGCGAGCCCTTAATCCGCTCAAGCGATTAAGAGACAAGTTGGATGGTTTGTCCTTCCTGGATCATCGAGTTCAGCCGATGGTTGAAGCGATGGACAATTTATTTGTTCGTCTGCCGAAGACCGGCCCTGTGACAGACAATCTCTATCACGAACTGATGGCGACCATTTTAATTTTGTCTGATCCAGACAAGATGAGAATGCACGGTGAAGGTCAATTGGATATCAGACAACTGATGCCCAAACCTGAACCTAAACCCGCACAGCCAGTATCTGCTCAGGCAGATAACTTACGTGCAATACCACAACCAACCGTCAGACCAAACCTTGGTTCGACTGTACCAAACTCATTTTATTTCTAACGTCCTTGAGGGCATGTTGCCCTTAAGGGCGCATGTCCTCTGAACTATGTAAGAGGAAATTATGCAATCAACCATCCATAACCCCAGCCAACTGAACCAGTTTGAACCGCATTTTCGTGGTGTGACTGATGCGGTTGAAAGTGAATCGATACCAGAAGTGGCGTGTTGTCGAACGTTAGTACAACGGTCGTACTCAACACATAGTGTCTTGATCCCCAAGAACCCTGTTTTGATCGCAGATGCGGACGCACAAGGAGTTTGGGTAACGGCCATGGTATTTGTTCCAAACATGGCATTGCAGCAAACCGCTTTTGAGCGGGCCTGGCTGCAATATCAGCACGAGGTGTCTACTCAGTTACAAGACCAGTACGGTCTGACATTGGATGACATCCTGAGTTTAGACCAGCTTAAAACGTCATTTGAGCAGCACGAGAGTCCAGCTCAATTGGTGGCTTGGTTAGGTCAAAAATATGACCTGGATAAGCTAAAAGCACAGGTTTAAACACTTACATTCCCAGCGGGGAAACGCTCCCGCTGAGGGAGTATTCCCCCTAATGATTAGGAGACTCCCATGAATCATCCATTAAAAAACGCACTGCCAATCGTTGCCGCCGCTTATGGCGAAAAGTTTGGTGTGAAGGTGCTTATTCAAGGACAAGATGCGTTTACCGATGGTGAGCGGATTGTGATCCCAACAGCAAACCCAGACGACCCACACTATCAACAGATAGCTTGGGGTTATCTGGCTCATGAAGCGGCGCATATTCGGCATACCAATTTTGACATGGTGAAGAAGGCGTCGTCTAAGCCGATCCGTAAGGCACTTCTCAATATTATTGAGGATGTGCGCATTGAAAACGAATTGGCAAAGGATTACCCCGGAACCCGGCGCAGTATTTCGCAAGTGATTGAGTACATGGTGGACACACAGCAAATGTGTGTACCTGAACAGCCTGAGCCTGCATCTAACTTGCAAGCCTGGTTGTTGTTTCGCTTGAGATGCCATTTTCTGGGCCAGAAAGCACTGACGCCTTTGTATCAAGCTGTTGATGAAAGGGTGAGACAACTCTTTCCTGCCGCAGCGATGAGCCGGTTAAGCGCCATGCTGACAGCAGTGCCTAGCCTGGCATCTACAGGTGAAGTGCTGAAACTTGTCGATGCCATCGTTGCCATGTTGGAAGAAGAATCTCGTCCACCACAGGATGAGTCGGATGCTGATAACGGTGATGACATTGGACAAGATGCGAGTAATGACAGCAATAGCAGTAGTGACAGTCAAACCCCGGAAACAGGTTCGTCTGCAACGGGGGATGCTGCTGAAACGGGAGATTCTGATAACTCTGATCAAGCTGACAATTTGCGACAAGCCTTAGAGGCCAGTGCCGCTCAGTTTGAATCCGATACCTTTGCACAAGTGGCAGAAGTGTTGTCGGAACAAGCTGAAGGACATCAGGGTGTCACTCCACTCAGTTTGCCCCAAGCAGAGCAGGCTATGTTGGGTGATGAGGCCATCTTGACCTTATCGGCGTCTGAGTCCGCTCAAATTCGAGCCCGACTTAGGGGCATGGTTCAGTCCAGTCAGGACAATCGGAATCATGCCAAAAGGCACGGTCTTCGAGTTGCAACCCATCGTCTTGCCGCTTCACAAGCCGGTGAGTCGAGATTGTTTATTCAAAGGCAACCTCGCATTGCGCCTAATGCTGCTGTGCACTTGCTGGTCGATATATCGGGTTCAATGGGTAAACCCATTGGCGAAGGTAATCGAAAGTACTTTCATGTTGCCAATGAAGCCGCTTTGGCTTTGGCCATGGCACTGGAAGGCATACCGGGTGTTGTACCTGCGGTCAGTTATTTTCCTGGTATTCATCAGGAAGTTTCTATCGCGTTATTGCCCAAGCAATCGGTTCGACATCGGGCCGCCTGTTTTGACCAAAAACCACGAGGTTGTACGCCTATGGCACAAGCGATGTGGTTTGCGGCAAACAGTTTGTTAGCGCAAAAACAGAAGCGAAAGCTAATGATAGTGCTAACCGATGGTGACCCAGATGATTGGGCTGCCACGCATGACATTGTTGACCGGTGCAGACGCAGTGGCTTTGAGCTGCTGGGGATCGGGATTCAAACACGCAGTGTTGAGAAATTCTTTCCTCAAAGCATCGTGATTAACGACGTCAAAGATCTGAAGCGTGAGTTATTCGAAGTAACACAACAACTGTTAATTCAGTAACCACATCAACTTTACCACCCTGCGGGGACGATTCCGTCCCCTTCAGGGCATGGGTTCGTCTCCGCTTTTTTTTTGGGGAGACTCCTATGAAAAACAAAAAGTTCTTAGCTGGCGAAGAAGCCGGTACTTATATCGTTCCTGAGCAAGTGACTGAAGCGGATATCTTAGATATGGCGCTCAAGCTTGCCCGTGGTCGATTGAGTAAAGGTCGAAAAATTGAACAGCCATCGTCGGCGTTCTCATACCTGCAAACACTGATGCACGAGTATGAGCACGAAGTCTTTGGCGTGCTGTTTCTTGATACAAAGCATCGTGTCATTCGATTTGAAGAGCTGTTCAAAGGCACTTTAGATGCGGCGAGCGTGTATCCAAGGGAAGTAACAAAACGAGCGCTAGAACTTAATGCGGCAGCAGTGATACTGGTTCATAACCATCCATCGGGTGATCCTGAACCCAGTGAAGCTGATAAACGCATCACTCATCGACTCCGTGACGCCTTGTCACTTGTTGATATTCGAACGCTTGACCATGTCGTGGTCGCATACGAGGGCTGCGTTTCGCTTGCCGAACGCGGTTATCTTTAATGAATGGGGGCATTGCCCATTCACCTTCATCACAAAAGCAGTCCCATCAACACACGTTATCACAGCTCGAATTTCTATTTGAGTTTGATGATGCCCCAGTCACTTGGTCTGACACGGAAATCTGGCAGTTACGCGAAGGCATTCTATTGGATGCGATCCGTGTATTGCTGGACGGTCGTGTCAGTACTCGGTTGCGCAAGGATGTGTTGTCGTGGATTCAAAATGACGAAATTGCGCCATTTTGCTTTCGTGTTTGCGCGATGGCTGCGGTTGTCGATCCTGATGTGCTTCGTGAGTCCATCATGTGGCTATTAAGACGACATGGTATCCAGCTTGACTAACGCTCCTGTATTAACCGAACGGCTAATGCAGGACCCAAGCTGACTTTTACCACCTGTGGTAGGAGTCGGCATTTTACTGAAGGAGGTTATATGGCGTTACCTTTACAAATTGAAACAGTAAGGCCATATCTTAATGGCCAATGGCTTCAAATACTGGCGGCGTTGGTGCCAGAACTTGATGCCGCTATTGCTCGAAAAGGCCGTCATGTGGCTTGTCCTGTTCATGGCGGTCGTGATGGCTTTAGGCTGTTCAAAGATGCTGAATATACCGGTGGTGGCGTTTGTAATACCTGCGGTATCTTTCATGATGGCTTTGAACTGTTGTCTTGGATTAATGGGTGGAACTTTGCTCAGTCTATTGAAGCAATTGGCCAAGTTCTTGGTATTCAACCCGGACAAATACAAGCACCTTCTCGGGCAATAACGCGTAACGCTGTTGATTGGAAGGCTAGAAAGCAGGACGAGGACAAAGCGATTATCCATCGCTTGAATCAAACCTGGGGAGAAACGCTATCTCTTGCAGATGCTCGTGCGCAACCAGTTTGGAACTACTTGCATCGTCGTGGCATTGTTACCCGGCTTCGTCCTGAATGGGATTCGGTGCTGAGGTTTCATCCAAACTTGCCTTACCATGATGAAGATGGTCTGTTTATCGATAGCTACCCAGCGCTGCTAGGTAAAATCGTTACTCAGCAAGGGCGTTCGGCCACGTTTCATCGGATCTACCTAAGTGAAGATGGATTCAAAGCGCCGGTTGAAAAGCCTAAAAAGATGATGCCCATACCAAGTGACAGAACAATCACTGGCGGTGCCATTCCGATTGGTGAGCCTGGTGAAGTATTAGGTGTTTCTGAAGGCATCGAAACAGCTTTAGCGGTTACCAGAGCAACGGGACAAACATGTTGGTCGGTTGTGAATGCAACCCTACTGGCTAGGTTTGAACCACCAAGTAATGTGAAAATGCTGTACATCTGGGCAGATCACGATCTCTCTGAGACCGGCCTGAATGCAGCGAATGAACTCAAGAAAAAAGCCTGGCAAAAAGGCATTCTGACACAAGTCCTGATCCCCCCGATACCAACGTCACTCGGCGTGAAAAGTTGGGATTGGAATGATGTGCTGAATGTTTACGGTGCCATGGGCTTTCCGAAAGTTCATATCTGATCCAAGGGGCTTCGGCCCCTTTTTTTGCGCCTTGCATATTTGAAAAAACATGGAGAATGAAAAAAAGATAACCAATAGGAGAAACAAACATGATGGTATTAACCCTGTTAACAAAGCAGATTGATGGTGAGTTTACGGTTTACTGGAAGACCGGCCTTCGAAGAGGTGGTGAGCTAAAGGTCGATTTAGGTGAGCAATACGACAAGCTACCTGAGCAGCAAAAGCCAATTGCAGCTGAGCTCTATGCGATTCACCACCTATTGTCAGTGAAAGAGGTGATGGGGAGTAACCGAAGCGGCAATGGGCTTCAAATCCGAGTCAGTAAAGGAGCCATCAAAAAGTTACAGAAACAACGCTCAACTCAGCATTCACTTTACAGCCTGACTAGGTTCTTGCTCACTCGATACCAGGAAGCACAGATCTCGGTAGAGAAGCGGGACGATTGGCTCTCATATCTCTTCGAGGAATACAGTGTGGATAATGTTACGGTGAGAGACATCGATGAGGTAATAAATGTTCCGAACATTGGACCTGTCGTGGTGACTCATCATGCACTGGATCGGTTTGTGGAACGGCTTTCAGACGGCGTACCTAAGCATCCTTGGAAGGCTTTGTGCTCAAAGCTGCTATGTTCGGGGCTAACTAAAACTCAGTTGCCAGAA
This sequence comes from Vibrio sp. 1069, assembly GCF_033340555.1. Taxonomy (NCBI): domain Bacteria; kingdom Pseudomonadati; phylum Pseudomonadota; class Gammaproteobacteria; order Vibrionales; family Vibrionaceae; genus Vibrio; species Vibrio sp. 1069. Next base: position 129,890 of record NZ_JAWOWP010000012.1, on the reverse strand, counting down.
AACGTCGCTATCCAAAAAGCAAAAAAATATGCCCAAGAGGCCGAGTTCTGGCAGCATGTGGGGAGCAAAATGTACTTTGTCATGGTTCCAAGTTGCTCAATTAAAATTTTGGTTACGGTTATTGCAGTAAAGTGAGCTAACGTAGTATTCGAAGTTTCTGAATATTGCTTTATGTGCCAGAAGTAGACGTTAGAGGTCTACCTTGAGCACTGATCTGGTCGATTCATCTTTTCCTTTTTTGAACTGCACGATCCATACGTTTTCAGTTTTTCTTTGTGATGGTTGCCTGAATTTCAAAAATCCTATATATTTTTTAGTGGCGCTAGCCACACTTGCACACGAGTGAAAAACAGCAAATTGACCTGAAAAGGCGTATAGAGAACCCAATATTTACTTAAATTTTAATTATACATACATGGCTTGAGAGATCATGTTGTAATCGTGTGTAGCAATGATTGATAACGGTTAATAACTGTCTCAAGCATATGGATATGTATATGAAAAGTTTAAAACCCATCATTTTTACGGCTCATTCTGAGTTAAAAACAGCAATTCCATCAATAAAGAAAAGCCATTTATACGAAGCGTTCGCAGCATTTTGCGGCTTTAAAAGCTACGCGGCATTTCAAGTTGCCTCTGAATATAGAGTTGAAAACCTTGAGATCGCAAATAGACAGTGCTTTGAGCGCTTGCAAGCTTTGGATTTTGATGCAGGTGTTACGCTTCAAGTATGCCAGCGAATCCAGCAAGCTTGGGAGCAATTTAACATTATCTCTTTAGATGATGTTTATGCATTTTATGCTGAGGCTTCTTTTGAAGAAGCATTAGGTGAAACACGAATGCTAGGTGTTTTAACCTCATTCATAGATGCAAATGACTCAGAAGCGATATTGGTTGGTCTTGTTGTAGCTGCGACATTATTGGCTGAATATGAAGGCAATCCGGATAACAGAAGTGGCGAGTTCTGGTATAACAAAAAACTAGCTGGTCATTCGCTTAATGTAATTCAGTCTGACGTTGCTGAGCAATACCAGAAAATCGTCCCTTATCGAGAGCTTTTAACGCTGGTATTAAAGAAATTTGAAAACAGTAATGATGCGGTATTTCCAATTCCTTCATCGTTGAAACCAATCTATGATCAATGTGGTGACGGCCATAGCCACTGCTGGAGTGGCTATTTTTATGATGATCCTTATGTTGTGATTGAGGCTATTGGATATGCTTTGCATTGTCATGACGAAGATGAGCCAGTAATCCCAATTAGTTTTTATCTTGATTGGCTAAAAGCTGAAATGATTGTTGCTCCGTCACGCGAAGGGTTGATTGAAATAATCGAAGCTACGATTAGTGAAACTGAAAAGTGGTTTTGGTATTACGTTGGTCTACAGGATGATATCGACGTAACCAAAGATTGTTACAGGGCAATCAATGCTGACACTGGTGAAGATTATGATGATTATGGGCCAGCAGTAGCTGTTGGCGATGACGGTGTAGCGCTTCCAATTATTTCTGACGACTTAAAACTTAAACTAAAAACTGTTGCTCAAAAGCTTATCTCTTAATCTTTGAGATAAAAGTGATGGCTATGCTGAGGCTTAGCCTTTCGCTCAAAGCGTAAAATCATATCTTTTGTTCATTAACGTTAGCTGTTGTTACTAGTCACAACAGCTAGTCAGAAACACACACAATTCCTTCATCTATCTGGCCAATCGCTCTTACCGGGATCATTAGCATGTTAGCTCTATGAAATTTTCTGGAGCTGACAATGAGAACGCCTTTGTTACCTTGGTTTATCCTATGGGTGACCATCCCAATCATTATTTTCTTTCTATTCATCTTACCCGCCTATGCCAGTGACGAGCCATTCTATCAGCGTGGTCAGGAAGGCTGGTTTTGGTATCAGGTCATTCCTGAGCCAGCGGAGGCTGAAGAGCTTATTAAGCCGGAATCTGGTGCGGCAGAGTCGAGTCAGAGCGGGCTAAAGCCTTTCAGTGCTGCCTGGTTTCGTGAGCACATGCAGTCGTTCATGGACAAGGCAATTGATGAGCCGACGAATGAGAACGTCAGAGCCTATCTGTATCTCCAGCGCGTCATGATGGATAAGGGTTCACAGTTTGCTGATGTTAGTCAGCAGGTAGTCATGGGCGATCCAGTTTTGGATGAAATCAGTCGCAGACCCTTGGCTACCTATGCTGCCAATCGGATGGATCGAGAAGCTGGCGCTCAACGAGATATTGCTTTAGGTGAAGTAGCAAAACGGGCTGGCTTATTCTTCTTCTATCGTTCTGATTGCCCTTACTGCCATGCTCAAGCGCCTATCATCGAATCAATGGCTTTGAACTATGGTTTCGAGGTGTTTGCTATTGCAGTCGATGGCTTGCCTTTACCGGGTGGAGAGTTTCCTAATTACAAAGTCGATTCAGGACAAGCTCAATCCTTGTCCGTTACGACTGTCCCTGCCGTATTCTTAGTTGATCCGCCTAATGTCATCACTCCGATTGGCCAAGGCGCAATGAGCCTTGATGAGCTCAATAATCGAATTATTCTCGCAGCCCATCAAGCCGGTTGGATTGACGATCAAACTTACTATGCCACCAGACCTGTTCAGCCCGGCGTGTCACTCGCGATGTCAGCCCAAGAGCTTAACGAGAAGATATTACAGGACCCTGAGTTCCTTGTTCGCTATCTGCGTGCACAAGGAGGGTTATAACGATGAAAAAAGTATTACGAGTATCGCTAATCGTCTGTGCGATTGGTTTTTCGTCTATGAGCCAAGCAAGCTTGCAACAGGAGATGAACCAGTTATTTGGTTCAATGACCAACAGCACTGCGCCTGGTGTATTCGAGAGTCAGCGGCGTGGCGTTATATCTGGCGGAAGTGTTGTTGTTCGTAACAGGATCATGAACGAGAACCTCGTCTCTATGGTGCCTCCGTCATTCCAAGCCGGTTGTGGCGGCATTGATATGTTCGCTGGAAGTTTGTCATTTGTTAATGCAGATCAGTTTGTTCAATTACTTCGCTCTGTAGCGGCAAATGCCAAGGGATACGCATTCCAATTGGCGCTCAGTGCTATGTGTGAGAAATGTTCCCAGCACATGGAGACTCTGCAAAAGAAAATCCAGCAGTTGAACGAGTATTTTGGCAATTCCTGTCAAATGGCTCAGGGAGTCGTGAACGATACCCTGGCCGCCTTTGGTAAGAAGGGGCAAACAGAAGCCAGCATGTTGAGCTCACTTAAAGGGGCTGGAGACATTTTTACCAGTTGGAGTGAATCCAATGGTAAGAACCCTTACGAGAATGCTTCAAGTGTCGCGGCATCTGATGTGAACAAAACGATTAAAGGCAACTTGGTTTGGCGAGCACTGAAACGTCACTCTGCATCAAGCTGGTTTGCATCGGGGGATGACCGTTTTCTAGAAGCGGTTATGTCTGTGACGGGTTCGATCATTGTTGGTGATCTAGCTAATGCCGCTGATGGCCAAGGTAAAGCCCCAAAACTGACCAGGCTGAATGGCAATAAAGTGACTATTGAGCATCTAATTCACGGCGGTAACGTCGCTATGTACCGATGTGACACAGTGACGCAAGACGGTTGTCTGAACCCGACAATTACTAACGTGACTCTTACTGGGTTATCAACCCAGGTAGAAAATTTACTTCTAGGTACAGGTTCTAGTAACGGCATTATTTTTAAATTTGCTCGAAATACAGGGGCAGCTAGCACCACTGAAAAAGCTTTTATGACCTCGGCTCCTGCAAGCATTGGCGGCATGATTCGAACACTTTCTGCATTAAATGAAGGGGCTGCTAGGTCGTTTGCTTCAAGAGCTGCGCCATTTATTGCTGTTGAGATGGCCCAAGCATTGGTTGAAGACATGCTCAATGCAGCTAGAAGTACCTCCGGTGTGGAAGATCATGCCTATGCGAAGTTATTAACGGAAGACCTTGAACGTGCACGTCGCCAAATCAATGAGGAGTACGCTGCGTTGCAGCGAAGATACGGCTCAGAGCAAGAATTGCTGGCGCATTTTAACCAGGTGATTCAGACCATTCGCAAACAGCGTTATTACACCGTTAAATCTACGGCACTGGGGGAATAGGTCATGTGGGAGATCTATTCCATCGGGGATTCGGCATTTTTAGAGCAGGTCTTGAACGCTGTCGCGATGATTACTGGTACAGGCGACTTTACTTCAATGGTTCGCATTGGCTTGCTCATTGGGGTATTGATGGTCTCTGTTCAGGCCTTAATGCAAGGCGGTCGTGGCATTAACTTTCAACACGTTTTAGTCTCATGGTTAGTCTTTGCAACCATGTTTGGACCCAGTACCCGAGTGAGCATTGAGGATGCGTACACGGGACAAGTTCGAGTGGTTGATAATGTGCCCATCGGTGTTGCTGCCGCAGGCAGTACGATTTCAACTGTCGGCTTTCAAATCACGCGATTGTTTGAAACGGCGTTCTCAACTCCCGCCATGACGGAATACGGCTTTGCATCCAGTTTACAGTCACTGATTAAAGTGAGAAAACAGGTGATGGATCGCTCTGGGTTGGGTGATGCAAATCGTGTCGGCGGCTCGGACATCGAGCAATCGTGGTTTAACTACATCAAAGAGTGCACCTTGATTGGTATCGACATTGGCCAAAAGAACCTCGATCAGGTGCTGAGTGATCCTAACCCGATGACTGCGATTAGGTTTGATTCGCGCATTTATGGCACGCGCATCATGCTCAGTGGTAGCAGTAGAGATCTGGACTGCACTGATGCCTACAGCCAACTGAAACTCATGACAGAATCAACCTTCATTCCAAGGCTTAAACAGGTTCTGTCAGCCTCATTGGGGACTTCGTCAGCCACGGACACTGATGACGTGATCCGAAATGCACTGAATAACCTTGGTTTGGCTTCGGTTAACACCCAAGAGTACATGACCGCGTCGGTGCTTTTGCCTATTTATGAGCAAAGCGTGACGGGCAAGTATATGGATGATCAAGCTTTCACCGCAGCCGTTATGGTTAACCAAGCGATTGAGCAGCGCAATACGCAATGGGCGGCGGAGCAGACTCTGTTCCAAAGTATTGTTCGTCCGATGATGACGTTTTTTGAGGGATTCATTTACGCCATCACCCCTTTGATGGCCTTTGTGATAGCCCTTGGCCAAATCGGGATGCGAATGGCTGGGAAGTACTTGTTAATCCTGCTTTGGATTCAACTTTGGATGCCTGTCATGGCCATCATTAACCTGTATATTCATTTAACCGTTGCAGGGAAAATGTCGGCTCTTGATGCCTTTGCAGGTACAGAAGTGCCATCTTTTGCTGGGATGATGCAGATGGATTCAGTGCTGCAAACCTGGATAGCTACTGGCGGCATGTTGGCGTCGAGTGTTCCGGCAATTTCGCTCATGCTCGTGTATGGCTCAGCAATAACCGCTACCCACTTGGCTGGACGTCTTCAAAACGGTGATGCCATTGATGAAAAGCTGGCAAGTCCAGATGTCGCGAAAAATGCCCCGGTGATGCAATCACAGTCAATGTTCCAAAATTCAGCCCTCACGGGTTCTGCAATGACCGGCGCGTCAAACTTACTAAGCAGTTTCTCTGTCGGAAACGCAGTGGGTTCAATGGTCGGCTCTGCAAAAGAATCCATGACTCAGGCAACTCAAGCCTTTAGCCGTCAGGTTGGCAATACCATGAGTCGAACCTTTGGTGAAAAGCTAAGTTACGACAACCTGTCTTCAGTTGGACGTCAGATCGGTTCTTCTAATTCCGCATCTAGCGCCGTTGTTAATCAGGTTACTGATGACCTGCAAACACGGTATGGTTTCGGAGACGATAAAAAAGACGCTGTACGTGGCTTGGTATCGGGCGTGTTATCGGGAGGCCTAAGGGTCGGTGGAGATGGAACCATTACAAATACCGGTGATAAAGAAGTAGCAGATAAAGGGTTCTTGGGAAGATTACTTGGTACAGGGGGGAATGACTCCCCACAAGGTAACTTGCCTGGAGTCGATAAGCCTGAATCCTCAAGAGTGCCAAAAATATCACGGCTACGAGCAGGCTTGGATTTAGGTGGAAACTTTAGTGGCCAAGTTGAGTCGTCAGAAGGCAGTTCTCGATCTACGACCGCAAATACGCTCACTGGGGAGATGCAAAGCTTGGCATCGAGTGATTCACGACGTGCTGAGTATCGCGATGCAATGGTTAAGGACCTTTCAGATTCAAGACGTTCTGGCGTTGAAATGTCGTTGTCTAACCAAGACTATCAGTCACTTCAGAGTTCAGCACAAGACGTTATCACGGCATCAAACCGCTTTAGTGAGCTTGATCAGGCCAGCTACAGTCTATCAGGACAAAGGAACACGGATGGTGCGACGTTAACTCGATTAGCAGCGGATAATCCTGAAGTCATGGATTATTTAGGTCGCTATATGAACCAGCATGTTGAAGCAGGTAACCGATTACGTGAAAACCTTCCAATGTATCAGCGCTTGCTACCTGATGATAATCAGGCGTATGTGGCCGCAGCTATGGAGTCTTTAACCTATAGCAACTCCTCGACGCCCGCTGAACGAGACAATGACTATCAAGCAGCAATGACTGTTATGGCCATGGCTACCGGAGCCGATTTACGATCTATTCAGCCACGCTCTAATGAAGGCTTGTCATCAACTGCACCTACTTTTGGTGGCACTCAAAGCCAAGTTGAATCCGGTGTTCTGGGAGGCTATGAGGATGCTGCAACAGTTCAAACGCAGTTCAATTCGGCTCAATCCGCTTACCAAACCAATCTTTCTGGTGTAGATGGACAGCTGAATGCGCATCAGCAACAAGCCCAGCAGGCCGTAGCTTCTGACACAAGTACCTATCAATCTGGACTCAACAGTGAAGCTGGCTCTCAGTGGCGATCTCGCATTATGGCTGATGATAGCGGAGTCTCAGGTGCTGAAATGTTCTTCAACAGCGCCAGTGCTATCGGTGATTTCAGTGGCAAGCATACTGATGCAGCTCTGCATACCCTGAATCACTTTGGCGAAGACTATGAGAGTTACAAAGAACAAGCGCTTGAAGATCCTGGCTCACGAGGTTTCTTGCACAACGCTACTGTGGCCAGCAAATCAACCTGGGATGGCTTAAAAGCCGCCGTTGATGCAGGAACCTCTTTGGAAAACCCATTGACGGCGTTTAATGATGCATACAGTGGATCGAGTTCGCAGTATGCCTCCGAAGTAAACTGGGGCACTAAGTCTGAAGCCATGTTGGCGGGGGCATTCGGTGCGGCAGTTAACAATCGATATGGTGAGTTTCTAGAGCAGTATGCTGATGATTTTAAACAGGAAGCATACAGCGAAGGGCAGAGAATGGGATTGACCCCGATTCAAAGTCAAGTTTTCGCTCAAGCTTTCAATGAAGGTTTGGCGGGGCGCGTTTTCAATTCTGAAGACTCATCGAGTTGGTCGCCTGAAATGCTTGGTCTAAGGGAGCAAATGCTAAATGAGTATCGTCAAAAGGATGAGAGTGGCGCTTACATCTCTGACAGTGTGTCTGATGAAGATAAAGCATTTGTGGATAAGCAGATTGCAGTGATCTCAAATGCATCCCTTGCGGGAGATTATGCTCAGAACAACTTGATCGATATTAGGGCATATAACCAGGCATCAGGAAATAAATAAAACAAGGAGTAGAAGCTCAAGGCTAACGAAGTTTTATGGCTTAATTACGTAGATAGGGATATATTTCTCCGTACTTAGATACGGAGAAATATATCACATGTACACAATTGGAAAATTAGCCGAACAAGCTAGTATCAATGTTGAGACTGTTCGTTATTACGAACGACGTGGTCTTATAGAAAAACCTGAAAAACCGCATCTAGGCTACCGACTTTATCCTTTGGCAACATTAAACCGAATAAAATTCATTAAACGTTCCCAAGATCTTGGGTTCACTTTGGAAGAAATCTCCAATTTACTCAGCCTTAATGACACTCCCTGTATAGAAGTGCAAGAAATGACTTTACACAAGCTTGCAAGTGTGAAAGCCAAAATAGCAGGTCTTCGCCGCTTAGAAACCGTTCTCACAGAATTATTGAATGAGTGTAATTCTAATACTAACCAATCCCACTGTCCCATTATTGATTCCCTACTTCCTGAAGATTAATAATGAGTCAAATTTTATCTTGACTCCGTAGTTGGGTACGGGGTTTAAGCTTGTTTTACTAAAGTACGATAAGTAGAGTGAGTTATGTCAAAAAGTAATCCCAACTTTCCAATCATCGGCGGTGTTATTGCCGCTATTGGCGCTGGTCTTTGCTGCGCTGGTCCTTTCGTCTTGTTGCTGCTAGGCGTGAGTGGCTCCTGGATTGGTAATTTAACCTTGTTAGAACCTTATCGTCCCATTTTTATCCTGCTGGTTTTAGCCTTATTTGGCTTCGCAGGCTGGAAGGTCTATCGCCCCGTCGAGGACTGTGAGCCAGGCACCGCCTGTGCAGTTCCTCAAGTGCGAAAACGTCGGCAGGTGATCTTTTGGTTAACGGCACTGACTGCGTTGGTTTTAGTCACCAGTAATTATTGGATTGTCTGGTTTGCCTGATGACGATTTCTAACCTTTTATTTTGATTAAATCTTTATGGCTTGCTCTTGGAGAAAATTATGAAAACACTCGCCCTAATGTCCCTGTTCGTACTGACCAGCCTGAACGCTTTAGCTGCCCCGAAAACAGTTACTTTGGAAGTCCCAACCATGAACTGTGTGACCTGTCCCTTTACCGTGGAAAAAGCCTTACAAAAAGTCGATGGCGTCAGTAAAGCCGAAGTGACCTTTAAGACCAAACTGGCGGTGGTCACCTTCGACGACGAAAAAACCACGGTAAAAGCACTGACCGAAGCCACCACTAACGCGGGTTATCCGTCAACGCTCAAGGAGTAAAGCATAGAAATGCTAATACGGTTACTGACCCGGTTCGGCGATAAGATTAGCTCATTGGGCGCGCTGGTTTCTGCTATGGGATGCGCCATGTGTTTCCCGGCCATTGCCAGTCTGGGCGCTGCGGTAGGACTGGGTTTTCTCAGCCAATGGGAAGGTCTGTTTGTTAGCACGCTATTACCCCTGTTTGCCTGGATTGCCTTGGTACTCAACGGACTTGGCTGGTTCAGCCACCGGCAATGGCACCGTAGTGCGCTGGGTGTGGCCGGCCCCATTTTATTGCTGTTATCGCTCTATCCGTTTTTCCAGTACGGCTGGAGCAGCTATGTCACCTATTCAGCATTAGGCCTGATGGTTGCCGTATCGCTTTGGGATATTTTTTCACCGGCGAATAAACGCTGTGATGATGACAGCTGTGCTGTTTAACACGACGCAATGCCTGACTACTATTTGAGGAAAACGAATGATCTTACTATCGATAGAAGGGATGACCTGTCCAAGTTGCGTCGCCCACGTTAAAGAAGCACTCGATGCGATCGAAGGCGTTAATAAGGTTGAAATATCTTATGAAAACGCCAGAGCAACGATCACCACGAACGGTGGGGTCAGCGTAACCGTTCTCATTGGAGCAATAGAAGCTCTCGGTTATATCGCAAAAGAATCCACTGGCACTGCAAAAGAAATTACTTCACCGAACGACTGCTGTGACAACGAAAATGCAAGCAACACTGAAAGCAACCAAACTCAACATGTGGCGATTATCGGTACGGGTTCCGGCGCTTTTGCCTGCGCTATTAAAGCCGCTGAAGGTGGTGCCAAGGTCACTCTTATTGAGGGAGCCGATGTGATTGGCGGCTGTTGCGTGAATGTCGGCTGCGTACCCTCAAAAATTCTAATCCGCGCCGCTCAATTGGCTCAGCAGCAACGCAATAATCCCTTTACCGGACTGGAAAATCATGCGCCCCAATTGAGTCGAGCCTTGTTGACTCAGCAGCAGACCGCTCGGGTCGAAGAGCTGCGCGCGGCAAAGTACCAGAATATTCTGGAGACAAATCCTGCGCTTAGTTTACTTAAAGGTTGGGCGCAATTTAAAAATGCCAACACCCTGATAGTCAGAAAAAATGATGGAACCGAGCAGGCAGTTCACGCCGATAAAATCCTGATCGCTACCGGCTCCACGCCAACCATTCCTCCTATTGATGGTTTAACTGAAACACCTTATTGGACCTCTACCGAAGCGCTGTTTGCTCAGGAATTGCCGCAGCACCTGGTCGTGATTGGTTCGTCGGTTGTAGCGCTGGAAATTGCCCAGGCTTATCGCCGTTTAGGCAGTGAAGTCACCATATTAGCAAGACATACATTGCTTTATCGGGAAGATCCCTTGCTCGGTGAAAAACTCACCGGATGTTTTGAAAAAGAAGGCATTCGAGTATTAAACAGTACGCAAGCTACCAAGGTGACCCACGATGGAAGCCAATTTACATTGGAAACTAACGCGGGCGATCTACGCTGCGATCGTTTGCTGGTAAGCACCGGGCGACACGCCAATACTTGCCAACTCAATCTGGGCGCGGTGGGTGTTACGACCAACAAAAAGGGCGAAATCGTTGTTAACGAACGCATGGAAACCAATGTTCCCGGTATTTACGCCGCCGGAGACTGCTGCAACATGCCGCAATTCGTCTATGTCGCCGCGGCCGCCGGTAGCCGTTCCGGCATCAACATGACGGGCGGATACGCCAAACTGGATCTATCCACCATGCCAGCAGTGATTTTTACCGATCCCCAGGTGGCAACTGTTGGGCTCACGGAAGAGCAAGCCAACGCACAAGACATTGAAACCGACAGTCGTGTATTGGAGATGGAGAACGTGCCGCGCGCACTGGCGAATTTCGAGACCGATGGTTTTATCAAATTGGTGACGGAAAAAGCCACTGGCCGCCTGATCGGGGCGCAGATTCTGGCGCATGAAGGTGGAGAACTGATCCAGAGTGCGGCGCTGGCGATCCGCAACCGTATGACGGTGACGGAATTAGCCGACCAGCTTTTCCCTTACCTGACTATGGTGGAGGGTTTGAAGCTCTGCGCCCAAACCTTTAACAAGGATGTCAAAGAACTGTCCTGTTGTGCTGGGTAACGAACTTGAGTTGATCCGTATTCATTGATGGAAATGGCATTTTTCATTCGTAGTACGAAAGTGCCAATCAATTTTTTGAGTATAAGTAAAAAAGCAGTCAATTTACTATGACCTTGTTTTTTTAGGGAGGATAGATGAGCGACCATCTGCAAATTCGTTTACCCAGTACCAATATTTTTTTTCGCTCAGGCTTAGTTCTCGACCGGTATCTTTCAGTTGTCTTTGAAATAAATGGATTAGTCCGCTTAAGCCTAAGAAGGCTAAACCGACACATAAAATTGTCCAACTCGCTTGCCAATATGCGATTGCTAAAAACATAGTGGTGATGGTTATAAGGCCGATAGGACTAGCAATTGCTTTGAATCCCAAGTAGCTGAAAAAAACGATGGTGCAAATCAGAAATGGCAAAGCCGCTAACTTGGCAGATGCCGTTAATATTTCTGAGGGAAAAAAATGAGCCGCAGCCAAAGTCGCCAGAAAAAGCCCCAGTGATATAAACCAGCAGCGTGCTGGTAAAGATTTAAGTAATTTTATCATCTTAGTACTCTCAAAGTGCACGGGCGGTGCACAATCAAATCATGCATCAGCATTTTAGTTCTCAAAAAGTGCTCTAGTGGTTTGCTCGGCCATAATCTCGCACACAGGACATTTAAGCTGAATGCGCTGTTGAGATACCGTCAAATACAGACTGCCGCATCGACACCGGTGTAAGGATGCTAGCTGTGATCTTAAATCACGAGCTAGAACCCAACCTTCATTGATGGTCAGTTTTTTCCAGGGGATCTCAGCTGGAAGATCTGCTTCTTTTCTTGCAACCAAATACGCATCGTAAGCCTTCATCAAAGCATCGATATTTAATTGCTTGTAGACATTATCACCACCAATATTGACATAAAGCGCCATAAGCAGGGAGCCTTCAACTAATGCTCTTCTGCTTTTGACGATGGCATCAGATTCTGGCAATTGACCAGGACAAGGTGACTTGCCAGTCACTTCTTTGTGGAGCCTTCTGATAATGTGGATTGGCAAACCTGTATCGAGCGCGATAATGGTTGTTCGAAATCCGTATTTAATAAGCAGCGAGGCTCGGGTAAACAGCTCACTTTTGGACAGGTTATCAATCATGCATCCCCCTTGTTGTTTAGGGTTGATAATAAATAAGCGATTCTTGGGATACCTGTGCCTTTGCTCTTCACCATCTCAATCAGTTGGCTTTGGTTACCCCTTGGTTGAAACAGCATGAATGATGAGGTCGCCACTCGTTGCAGGTCGTCAACACCAGCATTAATCAGAGCATCAACCACATCGCGTGTAAGTCCAAAGCGCAAGACAGCCTCTTGCGGATCAATGCGCGCCAATTCCCGTGCTGCGTGCAGGTACGCCAAGTTTAATTGATAGAAGTCTTGTTGATTGGTTGTCATTGACGGACCTCCAGTTCATGTAAAATATTGCGATAAATAGAAAGCACTCTTTGCCCATACCAGCGTGCACGCTCTTCGTTCCAACTGTGATAGCGGCCTATGCCAAGCTCTAAATCGTTAGGTGAAGACTTGATTGCTTCGGCCAAAATACTGGAGCCGACGGTAAGGTTGGTGATGGGGTCTAGCAGTTCCGCCGCTGAGCTCACCCGATGCCCATGCCAATGCAAATTGATTTGCATTAGGCCAATATCGAGCTGGTATTTTTCACTCTCTTGCAGTGCTTGGTTTAACAGTTGCTCCGCTTCTGTCTTAGATTTGGCGTAGGTTGCATTTGAACCATTGCGAATTGCGTATGGCCATGGACTGGTCATGTTAAGACCTCGATGTGAGGCCGACTCAGCCAAGGCAACGGCGTAGAGCATGACTGGATCAATACCAACACTTTGTGCTGCTTTTTCCCACTGATAGCCCGGAAACGCATAGACTGAAGTGCTTGCGGACATGGCTATCACTAGGGCAATGGTTTTTGCTTTAATCGTTTTCATTTTTGTCCTCTAATTGATTTCCGAGAAGCGCCTGAATGGCTTTCGGGCTTATTCTTTTTAATGGCACTGCGCTAAAGTCGGCGATGCCTCTCGTATAAACTTGTGCCGCTTTTGACCAGTCGCCTACGGCAACAGGCGCTTGCATATCAAATCCTTTTTGCTGGTTCTGATGGTCTGCAATACCCTGTAATAGCCTTGGGTATTCACCCACTTCGTCCCGTAGCAAGTAAGCCTGGTAGCGTGTTAAAAACTCTTTTTGCTTAAAGGGGTATTCCCTGTCATCAACCTTGCAGAGTTCAACCCATCCACCCATATCTGAAATCACGCGGTGGATAAGCGCATCGTCAAACATCACTGATGTCCAAGCGCCAACCTGACGAACAGCCTTGTCAACTTTGTTCCAAGCAACCATGGCTCTTGAGCCCGAGTTGCCGTCGATATGCTTGATGACGTCAGCGGGCTTTGGAAAAAATTGCCCAGTATCCGGTGATTGAATATGCCGAGTCAGACCGATTCGCACTTCTTCAATGCTATAAGCACGAAGGGCTTCAAATGCGATGGATAGCAATTGTGGTGATACGCTTTTGCCATACATGGCCCAAGCAGCTCCCCAAACTTCAGCAAACTCGCGTTTATCAACCTCCTGCACTTGAACGAACCTCCCGAATACCCGGTCCGGCCCAGCTTTCAGCAATGCGGCGATTGCTTTCTTCAATATTCAATTGGTGATTGCTGCCCTTTAGGCTCGTCGATGATTGCTGTACTTCATCAATGCGAACGTACTCGTCTTCCCATTGCCGGTTTAAAAGCCAGTTATGTGGCATAGGGGTCTTAGTCCGATCTTGATACTGCAATCGGTTTTCTCGTTGCTCTTTCCAGCGTGTTAGCACTTCCAAGGCGAGTTCATGGTCTTCATTGAGGCCCATGCGTAGCCATTCTTCTTTGGCTTTCGCTTTTTTTTCTTTGCGTATTTGTACATCCCAGAAGTCTTCAAACTGTATGTGGTCAACAGTTTTAACTGTTGGTTTATTGCTTCCCTCAGAGTCATCCGACCGTTGAGAGTCCCTTACCGGGTTGCCATCAGGCATAAACAATGATGAAAATTCTTCTGGTAGCCGAGCTTGAAAAGCGGCAAGAGATTTCAAAAGTGATACCATACCAATGAAGTCGGCAGGTACATCTTTAAGCAACCGAAAGGCTGCTTTACCTTGGTTTGGGTTTTCGATTGGGTTGTGCTTCAGAAAGCTCCGAATCAAAGTCCAACCGGATTCCTCGCAACGAATGAGGAACTGATCTTGTTCTAACTCATTTAGAGCCTTGGCAACCTGTTGCTCATCCCAGTTCAAGTCAGAAGCAACGTAACCAATCGGCAATCGAAAGCAGCCAAGCAAATTACAATGTGGGCATGTAAGCAAATACAGTCCTAGCAACTTCGCTGAGTCACTCCAGGACAAAACGTTTTGCTTTAGCCAAAAGCGGGTATAGACCTTGCCATAATCACGCATGGAGGTACTCGCTTTTGTATTTACGTAAAATGCTGACCATTACTTGCCCTTAATCCTACTGGTTACTGGCTTTCAGCTCGCTTTGGCATTCGGGGTAGATGTCCGGTCTTAACTGAGATCGGGTTACCTGTCCTTGCGTAGCTTGTTCGATGGGTAAAACGAATTCAGCGGGAACACGCCCTGATTTATTCAACCAAAACCAGACGTTTTGCTGTTTTGAGTTGATGGCTCTTGCTAATGCTGATTGCCCGCCGACCAAGTCAATGGCACGGCGGAGATGTTTTTGTGTCGTTTTGAACACTTCCATACCGTCTCCTGTTACAATAATAACTGTTACAAGATTGAATGTTACAGTTTAAACTGTAGATAAGTCAACAGTTAAAATTGTTGAAAGACTACAGTTTTATTTGTAAAATGCGGGCTTATGAAAACTTTATCCGAACGACTAAACCATGCCTTGCAGCTTACTGGGGTAACTCAGTCTGAGTTGGCTCGTCGCATTGGTATCAAACAGCAGTCGATCAGCCAGATTTGCTCTGGTAAATCGGCTAGGTCTCGTTACACCATGCAGATCGCGGAGGCGCTTCGCGTGAATGCTCATTGGCTCGCCACAGGTGATGGCGAGATTGGCTTGGGGGTCGGTAATGTAGAAGTCGGGCCTGATATTAAGGGAAGAATTCCTCTCATTAACTGGGTTCAGGCCGGTGATTGGACTGAAATAGCGGAGGGATTTGCCCATGAAGATGCTGAGGAGTGGCGTGAAGTCACTGGGAAAGCACATGAGGGTTGTTTCGCACTTCGCGTAAAAGGCGACAGTATGGAAAATCCAAGCGGAAAAAAATCCATACCTGAGGGGGCAGTGATCGTTGTTGATCCTGAGTTACCTTACTCTTCAGGTTCATTGGTTGTTGCGCGTTTGGATGATTCGAAAGAAGCAACCTTTAAGCAGTTGGTTATTGATGGTGAACAGAAGTATCTAAAACCTTTGAACCCGCAATACCCTGCAATACCGATCAACGGCAACTGCACCATCATCGGTGTAGTACGACAAGCTATCATCGATTTCTGGTAGCGAAGGAATTTGTGGTTTAGCCACAGTTGTTCATTAGCTGAAGAAGCAACGATTGCAAACAGCTACAACTGAGCATTGGTGCACGCTGAGAGTAAATGGTAACCGATTAGATAACCATTGATTGTTTATAAAGTCAAGATCAGCGAAAATAGCGGCCAATTACGATTAACACGACGGATTTGACAAGCGAAGAACTGAAAAGAGAGTACTTCCAAAAGTGTGTACAAATCCGTGTACAAACTAAAAGAATTTATACATGGCAAACCAAGATTTTCTTAATGAAATCAATAAGCGAAGGACCTTTGCTATCATCTCGCACCCGGATGCGGGTAAAACCACCATTACTGAAAAAGTCCTTTTATTCGGAAACGCGATCCAAAAAGCAGGTACGGTTAAAGGTCGTGGTAACGCACAGCATGCAAAATCAGACTGGATGGAAATGGAAAAAGAACGTGGTATCTCGGTAACCACTTCTGTAATGCAGTTCCCTTACAATGACTGTCTGGTAAACCTACTTGATACGCCTGGACACGAAGACTTCTCGGAAGATACATACCGTACGTTAACGGCAGTAGACTCGTGTTTGATGGTTATCGATGCGGCGAAAGGTGTCGAGGATCGTACACGTAAGCTGATGGAAGTAACGCGTCTGCGTGACACGCCAATCGTAACCTTCATGAACAAACTTGACCGTGACGTTCGTGATCCAATGGAAGTATTGGACGAGGTAGAAAACGAGTTGGGCATGATGTGTGCGCCAATTACATGGCCAATCGGCTGTGGTAAAGAATTTAAAGGTGTGTACCACATTCACCGTGATGAAACGATTTTATACGAATCAGGTCACGGTCATGAGATTCAAGAAGTTCGAATCATCAAAGGTCTCGACAACCCAGAGCTTGATGAAAAAGTTGGTGCAGGCCTTGCGGAAAGTGTTCGAGAAGAGCTTGAGCTTGTCATGGGTGCTTGCCCTGAGTTTGATTTGGAAATGTTCTTAACCGGTGATCTTACGCCAGTTTACTTCGGTACTGCATTAGGTAACTTTGGTGTGGATCATATGCTAGACGGTCTAACTGAATGGGCTCCAGCGCCGAAAACTCGTCAAGCGGTTGAACGTGAAGTTGAAGCGACTGAAGAGAAGTTCTCTGGTTTCGTATTTAAGATCCAAGCGAACATGGACCCAAAACACCGCGACCGTATCGCATTCATGCGTATTGTATCGGGCACTTACACGCAAGGTATGAAGATGAACCACGTTCGTCTTGGCAAGCAAGTGAGTATCTCTGATGCAGTAACCTTTATGGCTGGTGACCGTGCACGTGCGGAACACGCTTACGCCGGTGACATCATTGGTCTACACAACCACGGCACTATTCAGATTGGTGATACCTTTACTCAAGGTGAATCACTGAAGTTCTCTGGTATTCCGAACTTCGCTCCGGAACTATTCCGTCGTATTCGCCTGAAAGATCCATTAAAGCAGAAGCAGCTTCTCAAAGGTTTGGTTCAGCTATCAGAAGAAGGTGCGGTACAGGTATTCCGTCCTCTACAGAACAACGATCTGATCGTTGGTGCCGTTGGTGTACTTCAGTTCGATGTTGTTGTGGCTCGTTTGAAATCTGAGTATAACGTTGAAGCGATTTATGAAGGCATTAACGTTGCAACTGCGCGTTGGGTTGAGTGTGGTGATGCGAAGAAACTGGATGAGTTCCAACGCAAGAATCAAGCGAACTTAGCATTGGATGGTGGTGATAACCTAACGTATATCGCTCCAACAATGGTTAACTTAAACTTGGCGAAAGAGCGTTTCCCTGACGTTGATTTCCGTGCGACGCGTGAGCACTAATTTGCGCGGTTAGGGTAAGCCTTAACGCAAACTAGATTTTAAAACGCCCTTGGCTATAAACTTAGCCAAGGGCGTTTTTATATAAGGATAAGATATGAATTGGTTTAAACGTGGGCTAAAGCGTTACGACAACTGGTGTAAAGAGATGGGGTTAACTCCCGATCAGAAACGCAGTTGTGTCCCATATCGAAAAGACCCAGCCCATCAAACTGAAGAGAAGAGTGAAGCCCAACCATCCTCTGATTTTCTGCCCGCAGATACAGATAAAAAGCGTCAAGATGAAGCTCTTTGATACGCACTGCCACTTTGATTTTGATGTGTTTCAAGATGACTTTGCACATCAACTTGAGCTTGCTCAAACGCAAGGCGTCGCAAGAATTTTGATTCCTTCCGTCGGTCCGCAAAACTGGGCTCGTATTCAAACTTTGGCAGAGCAACATGCCAATTTGTATTATGCGCTCGGCTTTCATCCGTATTTTCTTGAAGATAACGTTGAGCAGCACCTTACAGAGCTAGAAGGCTATCTAAATCAAAAAGGGCAGCAGTGCGTGGCAATAGGAGAGTGTGGTTTAGATTTTGCCATTGATGTTGAGCCACAGTTGCAAGAAAAGATACTTGAAGTTCAATTTGAGCTGGCTAGACGCTTCGAACTCCCAGTTATTTTACATAGCCGAAAAGCGCACAATCGCCTCATTCAAATGGTGAAAGCGGCGAATCTCCCTAGAGGTGGTGTGCTACACGCTTTTTCTGGGAGTTATCAGCAAGCCATGGAGTGGGTCAAATTAGGTTTTTTTATCGGTGTAGGAGGAACGATTACCTACCCAAGAGCCAAGAAAACACGCGACGCAATTCAAAAATTACCACTCGAAAACCTAGTAATCGAAACAGACGCACCAGATATGCCTATACTTGGATATCAAGGGGAGTCAAATCACCCAGCCAAACTCATTCACGTCTTTAATGAGCTCGTAGAGTTGCATAACGGCCGAAAGCAATCGATTGCCTCTCAACTGTGGAAAAATAGCAATTTTGCTTTCTCGATATGTGAATAAAATCTAAAGATGTGGTTTGAAATCGAAAACGTTTTCCTGCTTATTGTGAATTAACTCACAAAGCTGGTTGAATCAATCATGAATCTTATAGGAAAGTGTGAGGCTGGCATTACTTTAATTGATTCTGCATGAGTATAATTGCCCCCGCTTTATAGCTCCATTTTGTAACACGCCAATAAATAACTTATAAGGAAGTCATAAACTATGAGCCTGTTTATGAGCCTAATCGGTATGGTAGTGCTTCTTGCGATTGCAGTGGCATTTTCTAACAACCGAAAAGCTATCAACTTTAGAACTGTGGGTGGCGCATTCGCTATCCAATTCGCATTAGGTGCATTTGTTCTGTATGTACCTTGGGGCCGTGATCTACTAAACGGTTTCTCTTCAGGTGTTTCTAACGTTATCAACTACGGTAACGATGGTTCATCATTCCTGTTCGGTGGTCTTGTTTCTGACAAGATGTTCGAAGTATTCGGCGGCGGCGGTTTCATCTTCGCATTCCGTGTTCTTCCTACACTGATCTTCTTCTCTGCACTGATTTCAGTTCTTTACTACATTGGCGTTATGCAATGGGTTATCAAGATTCTTGGTGGCGCACTACAAAAAGCGCTAGGCACTTCGCGTGCGGAATCAATGTCAGCAGCAGCTAACATTTTCGTAGGTCAAACTGAGGCACCTCTAGTTGTTCGTCCATTCGTTCCAAAAATGACTCAATCAGAGCTATTCGCGGTAATGTGTGGTGGTCTAGCTTCTGTTGCTGGTGGTGTACTAGCTGGTTACGCATCTATGGGTGTTCCACTAGAGTACCTAGTTGCGGCATCATTCATGGCAGCACCAGGTGGTCTACTGTTCGCTAAAATCCTTCACCCTGAGACTGACCAGCCTCACGAAAGTATCGAAGAAGCGATGGACGGCGGTGACGACAAACCAGTTAACGTAATCGACGCAGCTGCGGGCGGTGCGGCTTCTGGTCTACAACTTGCGCTTAACGTAGGTGCAATGCTAATCGCATTCGTTGGTCTAATCGCGCTAATCAACGGTATGCTAGGTGGCATCGGTGGTTGGTTCGGCATGCCAGAACTAACACTAGAGCTAATCCTAGGTTACGCGTTCTCTCCACTAGCATTCCTAATCGGTGTTCCATGGGCAGAAGCTGTAACAGCTGGTTCATTCATCGGTCAGAAAATCGTAGTGAACGAATTCGTTGCTTACTTGAACTTCACACCATATCTAGGTGAAAACGCTCAAGTAATCGCGGCAACTGGTGAAGTAATGTCTGAGAAGACAACAGCTATCATCTCATTCGCACTATGTGGTTTCGCGAACCTTTCTTCTATCGCGATTCTACTTGGTGGTCTAGGTAGCCTTGCACCAAACCGTCGTAGTGACATCGCTCGCATGGGTGTTAAAGCAGTTCTTGCAGGTACGTTGTCTAACCTTATGGCAGCGACAATTGCAGGCTTCTGCTTAAGCCTTGCAGCACTATAATTAGAATCGGTTCTTAATATATAGACGCCGTTTTACATCATGCCCTGTAGCAAGAGATTGCTGCGGGGCATTTTTCGTTTTTCGGGCTCCAAAATTTCATCGGGTGTTTGCCTTAGTCGAGGTATTACGCAGTCAATGGAATAGGGGATAGGAAATTTTGAGATACAAACCGTTTGCGCTCTATTTGGTGCTACAGTTTTGCGGTGAAACTCTATAATGTATTAATCACAGGATAGTGGTTAAGCTTGATTCTTAATCACGTAATGAATATTACATAATCGATGGGCAAATGAATTGCCCTGCAATATCAGATCTAATAGGCGTTTTGCTTTGTGATGTGATATTAAAGACACCGCAATCATAGATTGTTGTGCCATAGGCCAAACTGGTACTGTGCGGTGACAAGGATAGCAATTGGCATATGATAAATTTTCGCTGTATATGCCGAGTCTTCAGGGAACCAAGTCCGTTCATTAATAGACTGTTTAGCCATTTACTCACATTGTCTCGACTTGTTGATTATAGTTAAAGACGTGATGTAAGGCTGAGTAGTGAATTTTTTGAATATTGATCGGAGATAGAAATGAGCGATTTAAAAGCAGCAGCGCTACGTGCACTTAAACTTATGGACCTAACTACGTTGAATGACGATGACACTGATGCAAAAGTGATCTCACTATGTCATGACGCGAAAACAGCAGTAGGCAACACAGCTGCAATTTGTATTTACCCTCGCTTTATTCCTATTGCTAAGAAGACACTTCGTGAGCAAGGTACGCCAGAGGTTCGTATTGCAACAGTAACGAACTTCCCACATGGTAACGACGACATTGAAATCGCAGTTGCTGAAACAAAAGCGGCGGTTGCTTACGGTGCAGACGAAGTTGACGTAGTTTTTCCTTACCGCGCGCTAATGGCGGGTGATGAGAAAGTAGGCTTCGAACTAGTTAAGCAATGTAAAGAAGCTTGTGGTGACATTCTTCTTAAAGTGATCATCGAAACAGGTGAACTAAAAGAAGAAGCACTAATCAAGAAAGCATCTCAAATCTGTATTGAAGCAGGTGCTGACTTCATTAAAACTTCAACTGGTAAAGTGCCAGTAAACGCAACACCAGAATACGCTCGCATGATGCTTGAAGTTATTCGCGACATGGGTGTTGCAGAAACTGTTGGTTTCAAACCAGCAGGTGGTGTGCGCACTGCTGAAGACGCAGCAGCATACCTAGCAATGGCTGACGAAATCCTAGGTGACAACTGGGTTGATGCTCGTCACTACCGTTTTGGTGCGTCTAGCCTGCTAACCAACCTACTAAATACATTAGAAGTATCGGACGACGTCGCTGATCCAACAGCGTACTAATTCCAATAATACGTCTGAACGGTAGCACCTAAACGGGTGCTACCAAACCTCTTCTATCCTACTACAACCATGGCTCAAAAGAGCTTGGGAGGCACTAATGTATTTACCACAAGAAATCATTCGTAAAAAACGTGACGGTGAAGTACTTACCGCAGACGAAATCAACTTCTTTATTCAAGGCGTAGCGAACAACACGGTATCTGAAGGTCAGATTGCGGCGTTTGCTATGACGATTTTCTTTAATGAAATGACCATGGATGAGCGCATCGCCTTAACGTGTGCAATGCGTGATTCGGGCATGGTTATCGACTGGAGCCACATGAACTTCGGTGGTCCAATTGTCGACAAACACTCAACCGGTGGTGTGGGTGACGTAACTTCTTTAATGCTTGGCCCAATGGTGGCAGCGTGTGGCGGTTTCGTACCTATGATCTCTGGCCGCGGTCTTGGTCATACAGGCGGTACGCTGGATAAACTTGAATCTATCCCTGGTTACAACATTACGCCGAGCAACGATGTTTTTGGTCAAGTAACCAAAGACGCTGGTGTGGCGATCATCGGTCAAACTGGTGACCTTGCTCCTGCGGATAAGCGTGTTTACGCGACTCGTGATATTACCGCAACGGTAGACAATATCTCCCTGATTACGGCGTCGATCCTTTCTAAGAAACTGGCGGCGGGTCTGGAATCGCTAGTGATGGACGTAAAAGTGGGTTCAGGTGCATTTATGCCAACTTACGAAGCGTCTGAAGAGCTAGCAAAATCAATCGTTGCGGTAGCAAACGGTGCTGGCACTAAAACTACGGCAATTCTTACGGACATGAACCAAGTATTGGCGTCTTCAGCGGGTAACGCAGTGGAAGTTCGTGAAGCGGTTCGTTTCTTAACGGGTGAATACCGTAATCCTCGTCTACTTGAAGTGACCATGGCTTCATGTGCTGAAATGTTAGTACTTGGCAAGCTTGCTGAGAACACAGAAGACGCACGCGCAAAACTGATGGAAGTGCTGGATAACGGCAAAGCGGCTGAGTGCTTCGGCAAGATGGTTGCCGGTTTAGGCGGCCCTGCGGACTTCGTAGAAAACTACGACAACTACTTAGAAAAAGCAGCAATCATTAAGCCAGTTTACGCAACAGAAACGGGCATTGTCTCTGCAATGGATACACGTGCTATCGGCATGGCTGTGGTTGCTATGGGTGGTGGTCGTCGCGTTGCTACTGATGAAATCGACTACGCAGTTGGTTTCGACGAGTTCATCCGCCTAGGTGAGGTCGCAGACAGTGATAAACCTCTTGCGGTCATCCACGCTCGCACTGAAGAGCAATGGGAAGAAGCGGCAAAAGCACTGCGCAGTGCAATCAAAGTAGGTGGTGAATACACACCAACTCCAGAGGTTTACCGCCAAATTCGTGCAGAAGATATCTAATAGAACAAGTAATTACACAAGGCCAAGGCCTACTCAACCATAATAAAAAGCCGAGTGGGCCTAAGGAACGAGCAATGAAAAGAGCATTTATTTTAGTACTAGACTCATTCGGTATCGGTGCAACTGCCGATGCTAAAGAATTTGGTGATGTAGGTTCAGACACACTAGGTCACATCGCTGACCAATGTGACAAAGGCTTAGCAGATAACGACAATCGCCAAGGTGCACTTCGCCTTCCAAATCTATCGAAACTTGGTTTGGCAATGGCGCATAAAGAATCGACAGGTCGCTTCGCACCTGGACTAGACGCAGACGCTGAAATCATTGGTGCATACGGTCATGCAGCAGAGCTTTCTTCAGGTAAAGACACGCCGTCTGGTCACTGGGAAATCGCAGGTGTTCCTGTTCTGTTTGACTGGGGTTACTTCACTGACAAAGCAAACAGCTTCCCGAAAGAATTGACTGACCGCATTCTTGAGCGTGCAGGTCTTGACGGTTTCCTAGGTAACTGTCACGCGTCTGGTACTCAAGTTCTTGACGATCTTGGTGAAGAGCACATGAAGACTGGCAAACCAATCTTCTACACGTCTGCTGACTCTGTATTCCAAATCGCATGTCACGAAGAGACTTTCGGTCTAGACCGTCTACTAGAGCTTTGCCAAATCGCACGTGAAGAGCTAGAAGATTACAACATTGGTCGTGTTATCGCGCGCCCATTCGTTGGTGCTGGTAAAGGTCAATTTGAGCGTACAGGTAACCGTCGTGATCTTTCTGTAGAGCCACCATCAGCAACGGTTCTTCAGAAGCTCGTTGATGAGAAGCAAGGCAACGTGGTTTCTATTGGTAAGATTGCTGATATCTACGCAAACTGCGGCATCACTAAGAAAGTGAAAGCGACAGGTATCCCTGCATTGTTCGAAGCAACGCTAGAGCAAATCAAAGAAGCGGGCGACAACACGATCGTATTCACTAACTTTGTAGACTTCGACTCAGCTTACGGTCACCGTCGTGACGTAGCGGGTTACGCAGCGGCACTTGAGTACTTCGATGGTCGTATCAATGAAGTGCTAGAGATTATGGAAGAAGACGATGTGCTTATCCTAACGGCAGACCACGGCTGTGACCCAACATGGCCAGGTACTGACCATACTCGTGAGCACATCCCAGTATTGGTTTATGGTCAAAAAGTACCAGCTGGTTCTCTTGGCCGCCGCGAAACATTCGCAGATATCGGTCAAACATTGGCAAGTTACTTCGGTACTTCTCCAATGGATTACGGTAAGAACTTCCTATAATTAGTTAGGTTTTTGAAAACTAGGAGCTTGATTGCTCCTAGTTTTATGTTTGCAGTATGTAAATGCTGCTTGTCGGAAATGAGAATACTCTGGCTTATATCGCCTTAAGCGCGGAGCGCTAGAGAAAGGTTAAGGAAAAGAAAATGGCAACTCCACATATCAATGCTGAAATGGGTGCATTTGCAGACGTCGTACTGATGCCTGGTGATCCACTACGTGCAAAATACATCGCAGAGACTTTCCTTGAAGATGTCGTTCAAGTGTGTGACGTTCGTAATATGTTTGGTTACACAGGCACATACAAAGGCCGTAAGATCTCGGTAATGGGCCACGGTATGGGTATCCCATCATGCTCGATTTACGCGACTGAACTAATCAAAGACTTCGGCGTGAAGAAAATCATCCGTGTTGGCAGCTGTGGCGCAGTGAATGAAGACATCAAAGTGCGTGATGTTGTGATCGGCATGGGTGCATGTACTGACTCTAAAGTGAACCGTATCCGCTTTAAAGGTCATGACTTCGCGGCAATCGCAGACTACAACATGGTTCGTGCGGCAGAAGACGCTGCAAAAGCTCGCGGTATTGACGTTAAAGTTGGTAACCTATTCTCAGCAGAGCTTTTCTACACGCCAGATCCAGAAATGTTCGATGTAATGGACAAGTACGGCATTGTTGGTGTTGAAATGGAAGCGGCTGGTATTTACGGTGTTGCGGCAGAATACGGTGCAAAAGCTCTGACAATCTGTACGGTTTCTGATCATATCAAGACTGGCGAACAGACTACATCTGACGAGCGTCAAACGACATTCAACGACATGATGCTAATCGCACTAGATTCAGTATTGCTTGGTGACGAAGAGTAAGCGACGAAGAGTCATTCTATTTTTCGCTCTCAAGAGCTAAAAAACAGCCCGCACATTGCGGGCTGTTTTTATATGAGTTATTAGCGCTACCTAGTTACTTGGTTAGCAGCAGGTTTGGCGCTTTTTTACGACGTATCGGTTGTCGACGTAAAATCAAGATGAACAACATACCACAGACAAAGCTCATTAAGACCATCATGTACATATAACGATCACTCTTGCGATAGTGGTGGTCAGAAATAGCCGTCACCCGGCCCGTCTCAAAGGTCACGCGAACAAAACCGATAAGCGCACCATCTGCAAAAACTGGTTCAACCAACTGCTGGCGACCAATGGAAGCTGTTGCCAAAGGCGTATCCAGGCCAAGAACTTCGCGTACCGATAATGCCTCTTCACTAGACGCTAAACGTACACCCTGTGCATCGTAGATTGTTGCATCAAACACTAAACGGTCTTGTGCTAGCTGGTTTGTTAGCTGAAGTAATCGTTCTTGATCTTTAGTTAAAATCATCTCACTGGCAGAAAGAGACGCCTGTGAAATCAAAACTTTGGTGAGTGTTTCAAGCTGTTGTGCTTGAATTTTCTCATTACCCTTACTGATCACAACACTGTTTTTTATTGTGATAAACAACATCACACACAGCAGGATTAGTGCCAGAATTCTTAGGGCATTCCTTACTGAGAACAAAGATTCACTCATGCTCTTTACTCATCCATTTAAAATAAAACAAAGACTTGCCTTTTTAGTTTGTTGAGGTAACGTTTTAGCAAAGTCATAAGGGATTATATACATGGACGCGTCAAAAAGCTTGCCTATCAGAAAACATACGACACTTTTAAAACGATTACCCGAGACTCGATTTGCCTCCCAATTAGATAAAGCAAAAGCAAACTGGATCGTATTTGCTGAGTACCTTTCGCCAAGTCACTTCGAAGACATTGATTTCTTCACCGGCTTTTACAACCCGATACTAGAAACGTGGAAAGTTGGCCAATATGAAGTAGCCCTGATGGCCGGAGAGTTGACTCCTCAACATGAAACGATCTTACAAAGTCTCAACCTAGATTACGCCTCGCTTAATGAAGTGCCCGATCTATCAACCCAAGGGTTGATTGTATTTGATATGGATTCAACGGCGATCCAGATAGAGTGTATTGATGAAATCGCGAAACTGGCAGGAGTAGGGGATGAGGTCGCTGAAGTCACTGAACGTGCCATGCAAGGTGAGCTGGATTTTGAGCAAAGTTTACGTCAGCGAGTTGGTAAGCTCAAAGGTGCCGATGAATCAATTCTTGAACAAGTTCGTTCCCAGTTACCATTCATGCCGGACTTTGAAGCGCTAATTGCGACGTTGAAAGCCTTGGGCTGGAAAACAGCGATTGCCTCCGGTGGTTTTACTTACTTCTCTGATTACATCAAAGATAAAGTCGACCTAGATTTTGCTCGTTCCAATCAATTAGAAATTATTGACGGCAAACTCACGGGTAACGTACTTGGCGACGTGGTAACGGCGCAGATGAAGTCAGACATTCTAGTGGAATTGGCGGATGAATATGAAATTGAGCAACACAACACGGTCGCTGTCGGTGATGGCGCTAATGATCTTGTGATGATGTCGGTGGCAGGATTAGGGATTGCGTATCACGCAAAACCAAAAGTGGAAGCTCAAGCGCAATCAGCGATTCGCTTTGCTGGGTTAGGCGGTGTGCTCTGTATTTTATCTGGCGCATTGGTGAAGCAGCAAAAGGTCAGCTGGAAAGCTAAACCTTAACCATCCATTCAAAAACACCGCCAGAAAGGCGGTGTTTTTTTTTTTTTCAATTTGGTATGACTTTGAATTTACTCGGTTAACTCCAATCTAATTACAACCTCTTCAGTAATGTCTTCAAATTCACTGTAACCAACGAGCGCTGTTAACTCTTTTTCTAACTTGCTCGCTTGATGTACGCCAAATTGGGTTAAGTCACTTAAATCTTGTTGCAGTAATGATGTCATCGGATCGAAAATTGGCGCAGTAGAAAGGCGAATCACGTAAAAGTCACCCATCATTCGCGCTTTCTTTATAAATTGAATCCGCTCTTTTACGCTGTTGAACTCTTGATGAAGCTTTGACTCAATGCCTGTAATTTTATTGCCTACTTTTGCGGCGCTTATGTAGATATCCTGATGTCTGGCTTGAGCACCTTCTACACGTTTTATTGGCTCTGCGATTAATGTGCTTGTCCGGCCTTTAAAGATAGGTTCAAGTGACAACAGTTGGTCATGCCCAAGACGGGCAAAAAGCTCAATGTGTTTAGGTAGCGGCAAGTTCACCCCGATAACGGGGGTTTTGATTGAAGATGACGTGCTCTTACTGATAAAAATGGGCGTGCTCAGCGTACGCGAGAGCAACATGCAGTGCAGCCTTTCAAGTAGAGCATTACTTGGTAGCGTCTCTTTTTGCGGGATTAGCTTGTCTTGATTGTGCTCGATAATGCTATTGAAAAAAGCGATTACCTTCATGGTTTGGCTGCTTTCATCAATAACTAGCTGCACGCTACAACCATCTGGGCTTACACGAATTACTCGGTATGGCACCGACATTAACGGCAATTTTTTATCGTAGAGTTGTAATTCTCGAAAGTTGATTCTTACCTCTTGCCCAGAACGTAACATCGTGGGCTCACTTAGCCTAATTCCGAGTCCTCTTTTGGAAAGGTCAACAGTACAGCCGCCTGTTTTAGTTTGTCCTGAGTACAACTCTAAAGGTGTTTTAAAACGATAACGAGGCTCTTTACGACGAGACTTTGCATCAAAATAAATGCCCTTTGGATTGCCGATAACTCTTCTCGGATGACGAAACGCGTTTAACGTATTAGCGGGTAAGCGCGGCTTTTCAGTTAGCAGGTAATCTTGCCCTGATTTTTCGTCAGCAATTTCTTGCAAAATACCAATATGAGTCAGTGATTGAGACGTTTCTGCCAACTCTGGAGAGAAAGTTGCTAGGTCTTCCTGCTCTTGCTCTGATAGTTCAAAGATTGAAATTCTAAAGGCGCGCCAACTCTCTCGTTTGCCACCTAAATGCCAAAATAGCTGGCGCTGTTCGCGAGTTGCTTCTGGGCGAAACATCGAATAGAAATAGGTTCGATTCTCGTGCTCGTGAGTAAATGAATAAAGGACATTGGTTGTTCCTTTAACACCAGGCTTAATGAGTGACGCGATGCGTTGCTCGTTGAATAAGGAACCAAACATTTGCTGGTTTCTCTCATCGTGCCAGTATTGCCAAAGCTTTTGATTGTTTGGCGTTAACATTGCTAATTTTAGGTCACTACCATCAAAGAATAGAGGCAAGCTGCTGGTGTGCTTTAGTGCGATATGCTCATAACCGCGAGTTCGAGCTCGAATAATCTTGTCTTGATTGTCGTGACGAGCCCTTTTAGCAGCACTGTTGAGCGCTTCATCTATCACTCGGGTGACGACATTGGTGTCAGTTAAGCGTATGGTTCTGAGGTATCGAACTGAATCATTTTCGTAACAGTCATCAACCGCGAGTATGCGGTATGCAAGCGGTTTCTCTATACCTGCAACGTTAGATTTGCTGGCAAATTCAGTAAACGTGACCTGAATAATTTCCCCAAGGTTATATTTAAATGCGCTAGGGACTTTGAACTTTGCGCCAGAGCTAGATAAATCAATGCTTAATCCATGAAGAAGCTGTCCTTTAGAACGGCAAATTTCAACTTGAGATTGGACTTTCAAGCGTTTTTCTTGGCGCTTTAAATCGTAGCCTAGGTGAACGGGTTCTGCTAAGAACGGGCTTTTAGGATCCGTTAACGATTGCGTTTTTTGCTGAGTAAGGCGCTTGCTCATTACGCGAAAGTTATTTCGCGTGTTGACCAATGCTTCCCACATTCCTTCCGTGTAGCAGCCAAACTTTTTGATGTTTTTATGGTAAGCGTTGAAAGCAACATCATCCAACCAATGTGGAATGCCATCCAAAATATACTCGCGACATTCGCCTTGAACGCGACCTCGCAAATCAATGCTTTTTTTGCATGGAGCCATTAAGCGGTTAAGTTCCATTTTAACCAAAATTTTGGCCGAAGGCGGCTCTTCCTCGGTCAGTTGGCCAAGGACAAAGTCAAAGTCATTCGTACCGTAAACGGGAATGAGTCGTTCTGCGAGCGAGAGAATTTCAGATTGCTGCATTATTTCTGTTAGAGTATGTCGTTACTTTAAATTGTATCGGCTAAGCGAAGTAATACTTAAGTATATCAATAGTTCATTTCAGTTCAGGTCTGACTTGGCTGTGCTTAGTCACATTTGTAGAAAAAATTGAGGCATCATGGCGAAAGCAAAACGAGCGTATGTTTGTAATGATTGTGGCGCGGACTTTCCCCGTTGGCAGGGGCAGTGTAACGCATGTGGTGCATGGAATACGATAACAGAAGTACGTATCGCTGCATCGCCAACCGTTGCTCGCAATGAACGCTTAAGCGGCTACGCTGGTTCCGCAACAGAAGCTACGGTTCAAACGCTATCCGAAATTGATCTGCAAGAAGTACCTCGCTTCACCAGTGGGTTTAAAGAGCTTGACCGCGTGTTGGGTGGTGGTGTTGTGCCAGGTGCCGCAATTTTGATTGGTGGTAACCCTGGTGCAGGTAAATCAACCCTTCTGTTGCAAACCATGTGTAGTTTATCTGCGCAAATGCCAACGCTTTACGTAACCGGTGAAGAGTCGTTACAGCAGGTGGCAATGCGTGCTTCCCGATTGGGCTTGCCGAAAGATCATTTAAAAATGCTATCGGAAACGAACGTCGACAAAATTTGCCAAATCGCCGAAAAAGAGCAGCCTCGTATAATGGTAATAGACTCGATTCAGGTGATGCACGTTTCTGATGTTGAATCGTCGCCTGGCAGTGTTGCTCAGGTACGTGAATCTGCGACGGCTCTGACACGATACGCAAAACAGAATAATGTTGCGGTATTTATTGTTGGTCACGTAACAAAAGATGGTACCCTTGCGGGCCCCAAAGTTCTTGAACACATTATCGACTGTTCGGTACTACTCGATGGTGGAACGGATAGCCGATTCCGCACTTTGCGTAGTCATAAAAACCGTTTTGGCGCTGTGAATGAGCTTGGTGTCTTTGCAATGACAGGCCAAGGATTGAAGGAAGTGAGTAACCCATCAGCGATCTTCCTTTCTCGTGGTGAAGAAGAAACATCAGGCTCTTCCGTCATGGTGGTTTGGGAAGGCACGCGCCCTCTGCTAGTAGAGATTCAAGCGCTGGTGGATTACTCGCAGTTAGCCAACCCTCGTCGTGTTGCGGTCGGCTTGGAGCAGAACCGCCTATCACTTTTGCTCGCTGTGTTGCATAAGCATGGTGGCTTACAAATGGCAGACCAAGATGTCTTTGTTAATGTGGTTGGCGGTGTTAAGGTGACGGAGACGAGCGCTGATCTTGCTTTAGTTATGGCGCTTTTATCGAGTTTTCGTGACCGTCCACTCCCTAAAGATGTGGTGATTTTTGGTGAAGTAGGGCTTGCGGGCGAAATCCGTCCAGTGCCAAGTGGGCAAGAGCGTTTGAATGAAGCGTTCAAACATGGTTTCAAGAAAGCCATCGTGCCAGCAGCCAACATGCCGAAAGGTGGCATCCCTGGCATGCAAATTCACGGCGTTAAGAAATTGTCGGAAGCTATAGAGGCTTTTGACGAGCTGTAATGCTCATAAGAATGGTATTTGTGCAATCACAAACTGTTCTATCCGTCCTCAATAAAATGCGAATAAAGTACATAAATTGCTGTGTTTGACTATGCTTTGGGGACGGAAATTTCACGTTAAAATTTTTTTTCTTCCATCCGCACGCAAGGGTATCAGTATTGACAGAATGTGATATACTCTGCGCGCACTTTATACCTTATTAACAGAGTAAGACAATGACTGATTTATCAAAATACAGAAACATTGGTATTTTTGCTCACGTAGACGCGGGTAAAACTACCTCTACAGAGCGTATCCTAAAGCTAACTGGTAAGATCCATAAGATCGGTGACACTCACGACGGTTCAACTACTACTGACTTCATGGAGCAGGAAGCTGAGCGTGGTATCACAATCCAGTCTGCCGCAACAACTTGTTTCTGGAACGATCACCGTCTAAACATCATCGATACTCCTGGACACGTTGACTTCACTATCGAAGTTTACCGTTCTCTAAAAGTACTTGACGGTGGTATCGGTGTATTCTGTGGTTCTGGTGGTGTTGAGCCTCAGTCAGAAACTAACTGGCGTTACGCTGACGAATCACACGTATCACGTCTGATCTTCGTTAACAAACTAGACCGTATGGGCGCAGATTTCTACAAAGTTGTAGATCAAGTACAGAACGTACTAGGTGCTACACCTCTAGTTATGACTCTACCTATCGGTATCGAAGAAGATTTCGTAGGTGTTGTAGACGTACTAAGCCAACAAGCTTACGTATGGGATGAGTCTGGCCAACCAGAGAACTACGAAGTTCAAGATATTCCAGCAGACATGGTAGAGAAAGCTGCTGAATACCGTGAAATGCTAATCGAAACTGCTCTAGAGCAAGACGAAGATCTAATGATGGCTTACCTAGAAGAAGGCGAAGAGCCATCTCTAGAAGACATCAAACGTTGTATCCGTAAAGGTACTCGTGATCTAGCATTCTTCCCAACTTACTGTGGTTCAGCGTACAAGAACAAAGGTATCCAACTTATTCTTGACGCGGTAATTGATTACCTACCATCTCCAACAGAAGTTGATCCACAGCCTCTAACTGATTCAGAGACTGGTGAGCCAACTGGTGAAGTTGCGACTGTATCTGCAGACGAGCCACTACGTGCTCTTGCATTTAAGATTATGGATGACCGCTTCGGTGCTCTAACCTTTATCCGCATCTACTCTGGTAAGATGAAGAAAGGTGATACAATCCTTAACTCTGCAACTGGTAAAACAGAGCGTATCGGCCGTATGGTTGAGATGCACGCGGACGAGCGTAACGAGATCGATTCAGCACAAGCTGGTGACATCATCGCTGTAGTTGGTATGAAGAACGTTCAAACTGGTCACACTCTATGTGATCCTAAGCACGAATGTACTCTTGAGCCAATGATCTTCCCAGATCCAGTAATCTCTATCGCAGTTAAGCCTAAAGATAAAGGCGGTTCTGAGAAGATGGGTATCGCGATCGGTAAAATGGTTGCAGAAGATCCATCATTCCAAGTTGAGACTGATGAAGATTCAGGCGAAACTATCCTGAAAGGTATGGGTGAACTTCACCTAGACATCAAGGTAGATATCCTTAAGCGTACTTACGGCGTTGAGCTAGAAGTTGGTGCTCCACAGGTTGCTTACCGTGAAACTATCACTCAAGCAATCGAAGATAGCTACACGCACAAGAAACAGTCTGGTGGTTCTGGTCAGTTCGGTAAGATCGATTACCGCATCAAACCAGGTGAGCCAAACTCTGGCTTCACGTTCAAATCAACAGTTGTTGGTGGTAACGTACCTAAAGAATTCTGGCCTGCAGTTGAGAAAGGCTTTGCGTCAATGATGGAGCACGGTGTTCTAGCTGGCTTCCCTACTCTAGACGTTGAAGTTGAACTATTCGACGGTGGTTTCCACGCAGTTGACTCTTCAGCTATCGCTTACGAAATCGCAGCGAAAGGTGCATTCCGTCAGTCTATGCCTAAAGCTGGCGCGCAACTTCTTGAGCCAATCATGAAAGTTGACGTGTTCACTCCAGAAGATCACGTTGGTGACGTAATCGGTGACCTTAACCGTCGTCGTGGTATGATCAAAGACCAACAAGCAGCGTCTACTGGCGTACGTATCAAGGGTGATGTACCTCTATCAGAAATGTTTGGTTACATCGGTACTCTACGTACTATGACTTCTGGTCGTGGTCAGTTCTCTATGGAGTTCTCACACTACGCACCATGTCCAACAAACGTTGCAGAGCAAGTAATTGCTGACGTTAAAGAGCGTAACGCTAAGAAGTAATTCTTAAGTTAACTCTATAACTTGAAAGCCCCGCTTAGTGCGGGGCTTTTTGTATTTAGCAGTCTTATACGCAGAGCGTTTTTGTTTTATTCCTATTTAGCGTTTGTTTTGACGATTGTTATGATGCCGTTCTAGTACTGTTGCCTTTTAGGTCAATGGTCTTAAAGTCTGGTACCACTGACTTTTCAAATATTTCTATTTCTTCCTTCAACCATTGCGCAAACAATTGAGCTTTAGGTCTTTTTAAGTAGCCTTTTGGCGCACACAAGTAATACGCAAAGTTGGGCTTGATAGCGATATCTCCAATTCGGACCAATTTGCCAGAACGAAAATATTGATGGGCTAAACTGTGTTTTACTAATGCCACGCCTTGAAGTGATAGTGCAGCCTCAAGCACGAGATGTGATCCACTGTATTTTAAGGTAGGCTTTGCAGCGCAGTGACCCAAGGTTGCTAACCACATATTCCAATCAAGATCAGGCCAAACATCTTCAATCAGCTCAGCTTTGCTTAAGTCCTCGATGTTATAGATCCCGTGCTCTTTCTGGTACACCGGATGACAAGCAGGATAAAAAGCTTCGTCCATCAGCCATTGTGATTCTAAATTGGGATATTTTCCTAAACCGTAACGAACACATAAATCTATCTGGCTATCTTGAAAAGACACCAAATCATTGGTTGGTTCTAATAGCAAGGCGATATCAGGGTGACGCTGGCGAAAAGCCGTAATTTTCGGGACTAACCAATGATGAGCGAAAGAGGGGAGTGTTGATATCGAAAGGTGGTTCGGGTTTGGATCTTGATTGACTAATCTAACCCCTTGCTGCAAATGAGCAAACCCTCTTTCTGCCTGACTAAACAGTAGCTCTCCCTCTGGTGTGAGCACGATTTTTCTGTGCTGACGAACAAATAGGTCCGTGCCTAAGAACTCTTCTAAATGACGAATTTGCTGACTAATGGCCGCTGGCGTAACAAACAGTTCTTTTGCTGCCGTTTTAAAGCTTCCTTCCTTTGCTGCAACGAAAAAGTAATACAAGCCCTGTAAGGGAGGCATTCGATCTTTCACATTAGTTTTCCTTAACTCTATGGCAGATTCTATCGTTTGAGGATATCAGCGTAGTCGCTGATTATTAAGTGGTCAACATTGTATAGGGATCTTTGAAATGGAAAACATGACATACACTTGTGAGCGTACTATACCTACTGCCCATCAGAGCGGGTTACAGTTAATTTATTCTAAACTGGCGGCTTGGAGAAGGAACTATAAGACACGTCGTCATTTGAGAGAGTTACCAAAGCACCTTTGGGACGATATTGGGTTAGGTGAAAGGGAGATTAGTTGTGAAGTGAGTAAGCCATTCTGGAGAGAGTAGTTTATGAGTTTGATTCAAGCTCAAAGTTAAGTTGCACTCCCCAATGGTGTTGAGGAGTGCAAGCAAAATTACAAGTCTTCTTCCCACACGACCAATTCATCTTTTGGCCAATTGTGGCCTATCTCATGATACTTTTGTTCGAGCACATGACGTTTAATTTTAAGCGTTGGCGTCAGTACGCCATTTTCTATACTCCAAGGTTCTTTAATCATTAACACACCTTTGATTTGCTCATGAGAGGCGAGTTCTTGATTCATCCTGGCAATAACTTTACGTGTGGTACGTGCGTATCGCTCTCGATCAAAGTTAGGGAAGTCATGTGGCACAACCAAAAGAATCGGAGCGGGTAGCCCTAAACCGATGAGACACATCATCTCTACGCGACTGTACTCGAAAAGCTTTTTCTCGATAGGAACCGGAGAGACAAATTTACCTTTGGCGGTTTTGAAGTTATCTTTTTTACGGCCTTGAATCGTTAGATAACCATCTGAGTCGATAGCGCCGATATCGCCTGTGTGTAGCCAGCCCTCTGAATCAAAAGACTCTTGGGTGGCAATGTCATTTTTGTAGTAGCCAGAAAATAGCCCTTTGCCACGCACCATGATTTCATCATCAGCTGCGATTTTTAACTCAATGCCTGGCCCTGCATTACCGACACTACCAATTTTGTCAGCTCTAAATGGGTAGTTGAGCGTGCTGTAGGCAAATGATTCCGTCATCCCCCAAGCCTCTGTGATATCAAGGCCCACTGAGTGGTACCATTCCAACAGCGCTGGCGAGACAGGTGCAGAGCCACAGCCTAATACTCGAGCCTGATCTAAACCTAGACCATCTGCTAGCTTTTTCTTGATCAAAGAATTGACGAATGGGATTTTCAACAGAATATTGAGCTTCTTCTGTGGAAGTTTGTCTTGAATACGTTGCTGGAATAGCGTCCATAATCGTGGGACGGAGATAAACAGAGTTGGTCGGTGCATCTTCACATCTTCGATAAAAGTGTCCAGTGACTCTGGAAATGCTGTTGGCACGCCACCCATAATCGATGAACCGAAGATATAAACACGCTCTGTAATATGAGCGAGCGGTAAATAAGAGAACAATCGGTCGTTTTCTTGGATACCAATATGATTGATCAGTTGCTGAACAGACCAACTGAATGCGCCGTAAGTTAGCATCGCGCCTTTCGGTAACCCTGATGTGCCTGAGGTATACACCAACGACATTAGCTTGTCATCGTAATGCTGCGGACGCTCTTCACTTGGCATTGCATCTGCAATGAGCGCTTGGTATTCGTGCTTACACTTTGGTGCCGTGTCATAAGGTAGAGCGATGCTAATGAGTTCAGGCATAGCATCAATGACTTGCTGAGTTGCTTTGGGATCATCGAGTTTTCCGCCAATGATCGCTTTACTTTCACTATGAGTCACACAGTATTCGATGGTATCTGCACCGGCGGTAGGAAAGATTGGCACACTGACATAGTCACCAAGCATCATAGCAAGATCGCAAATAAACCATTCTGCACAGTTTTTAGATACTAACGCAACTTTGTCGCCAGGCTTTACACCAAGCGAGCGTAGTGCGCTGACAAGTTTTAAGGCTTGATCTGCAACATCAGAGAATGTGTACTCAACAAACTGTCGGTTAATAATTTGTTTTAGGTAGACCTCATTTGGACGCTCTTGAGCCCATTTGAGGATCATTTCATTTGGTGGTGGGAGAGCGCAACCAGCAGCGCTATTTAGATTCGGCTGATTCATTTTAAGTGACTCCATGTCTTCTCATTGTATTTATAATTGTTAACGCATTGTTAACTTTAGCATGTTAAATCGCGACACGGGAATGCATTTTGATGAAATATGTGGGGAAGATAGCGTTAGTTATGGTTGAAGTCGGAGCGACTCGATCTAAAAAGCAATGTGATTGATGCTACGCAAAAGAGAACAGGCTTTTCAGCTGTTATGTCATACCGACTTCATACTAAGAGCACAGGTAAGCAATTTATTTTATTAATAATATTGCGAAAACATAGAATCTATCCTAATTATTTATTAACTAGTGGCTTAGTGTTGAAGATAAGTATAAATGTCTCCTAATTTCTTCAAAGCGCCAAACTTAAAGGTATGTCGTGGTTTTGAAGTAGCTATACTAATCTTACTTTGGAAAGTTAGGAGCTTCACCTCAAGCTATT
This sequence comes from Vibrio sp. 1069, assembly GCF_033340555.1. Classification (NCBI taxonomy): domain Bacteria; kingdom Pseudomonadati; phylum Pseudomonadota; class Gammaproteobacteria; order Vibrionales; family Vibrionaceae; genus Vibrio; species Vibrio sp. 1069. Next base: position 93,380 of record NZ_JAWOWP010000012.1, on the reverse strand, counting down.
GCCTGAGATTACTTGGGTACGATCATCAGCAAAAGGAAAGATGTGATGTTACGGAAGACTTTACTGGGTACCTATCTTTGTAGTTTATTCATTGCGGGGAATGCATATGGTGCTGAAGGAGATGATATTCCTCAGCGTGCCCAAACGGTTGGTGATGTTATTGAGCGCCCAGGCGTTCTCACACCTAAAGGTAAATGGTCATTTGATTCGTCTTTAAGCTATACACAAAACTCTTCAAACAAAGTATCTGTTGTTGGGTATACAGTCTTACCAACTCTGATTGTTGGGCGAATTGAAGTGAGTGATTCGGATAGGACTACAGTAACCGTTGGATTAACTGCTCGGTACGGTTTAACAAACGCCACAGAGTTAGAAGTTAGAGTGCCGTATGTGTATCGTAATGACCAAGTTTCTACGCGCCCCATTCAAGATGGTTCAAACAGTGAAGTAGTAAACACAACGGTGGATGGCGGAGGGCTTGGTGATGTAGAGTTCGCATTGAGGCACCAGTTTAACTTTGAGTCTGCGCCATACTGGGTAGGTGGCCTTAGAGTAAAGTCGGATACAGGACGATCGCCTTATGATGTTTCTATTGAAGATGGAAGCAACTCATTTAGTGATGTCCCTACAGGTTCGGGTTTTTGGAGTTTTGAGCCTAATTTATCTCTTATTCACCCTGTTGATCCTGCGGTCTTGTTCGCTAGTCTAAGTTATATTTATAACTTAGAGGATACTGTTACAGTTGGCGACACAAAAGCTGATGTTGAACTTGGAGACACTATTTCTCTTTCAGGGGGAATGGGGTTTGCGGTGAATCCTGATCTTTCATTCTCTTTAGGACTTAGCCATAAAACTATTTTAAAAAGCAAAGTAAATGGCAGATCGGCAGATGATGCTAAGTTGCTTCAATTAGATGCATTAACTTTTGGTATAAACTATGCCTTTAGTGAACGCTCATCTATCAATGTTAGTGCTCAAGCTGGTCTTACAGAAGATACTCCCGACTTTCAATTAACAGTACGAGTACCTTTTAATTTGTAAAATGGATATTAGGCCCTTGAGTCTTGGGCCTAATTTATCGTTAGCGCCTAGTGTTCGCATTATAAATTGATTGGATTATATTGGATAAAGTAGGTATATATTCTTAAAATGATGGTGGCCGATTGATATATCGAACTTTCTTTTGGTATGTAATCATAGATATCAGTCGTTTCTAATATCAAAGAAGCTTAACGTGACAATTTTTCAGATAAAAATGGAAATGCTCATTGAAGGTGGTTCAATAAGGCGTCTTCTAATTGTTGGTTTGCTTTGATTTCCCGTATTACCCCATTTACTTGAGCATCAATGTCTACGAGCGTGCTAAGTCCAATAATACTGTTATCTTTCGTGTTTTGAATAATATTGATAATACTTGAATTTATAAAGTCTGAACTTATTATATTAGGATTTTGAGACGAAGGCATTTTGGGTGAATCTATAGAATCATCTCCAATAATATTGCCTTCACCAAATTGTATGATGTTAACAATACCCTGGTTGAAAACATCTCCACTTTGATTTTCACTATTTGCGCTAATGTTTTTTAAATTACCATTTTCAATTACTAAGTTGGCAATATTTGTGTTCAAAATATCATCGCCATTTATAGTCGTAGTAATGCTTAATCCAATATTAATAATATACTCGTCCGTAATTTGGAAACCACCTCGATATTCTTCTAAAGATAAATTTGAAAGAGGAGTAAGTTCTTTCAGGCCAACATCTTTAGCATTCACATTAAAATGAGGTATTAGCATACAAAGCACTAACAAAAATTTATTGTAGTTCATAATGTAGGCCTTTCAGGTTGTTAAGTTCTTAAAGTTATTTAAAACAATGTTATATTAATTTTCACCGGAAACTGGGAGAGTAATGCTAAATACCCCTAAGGAATCTCTAGACACTCCTGTTTTTAATGGTGATCTTTGATATACGGTGAAATTATCATTGGTTATAAAGCTAGACCGTCCCATTTCCGCTTCGTTACGGACCAGTAACACAATTCCTTGGTAATATTTTTCAAACTCATCCAGTTTCATTATCATGGTTCCTCTAGAAGGGTCTCCTAGAATAACTGAGTGATTGTTTATACCTCTGATGACAACAAAATGCATATACCCGTCGAAATTAACGAGAGTAATCCCAGGGACGCCGACTTCTTTAATTTTCTCCAGTCCTACTTGAAAGCCGTCAGAACGTAACCCTATGGAATCCAAGTAAAACTTCATATCCAACAAAGAAAAACCTTTCTCTTTGATTTTTTCTTTATCACCTTTTTCAAACATGCTTTTGAAGATATCTTGTTCAGATGACTCTGTTGCATAATGAAAAGTGAGAAGAGAAGCCAGGGCGGCAGAGCCACAGCTGAAGTCATACTGTTGGCGAAAAACATCACCGAACACTATTTCTTTGTAGCTTTTAACAGGAACAGAGTAATGTGCTCGGTAAGGTAGCAGTTCTAGTGAAATGGCTGATGCTGAATAAACGAGCATCAGCCAAATTAAGTTATTTAATACTTTCATATTGTTTACTTGAGTGTCAGGTTAACGACGGTAGAGTTCTGGATTAAAACGTTGTTTCCGCTGTTCTGAATTACGTTGGATATACCCGAACTGTCTGCGAACGCTCCACTTGATAGTATATTGTTACCACTCACGGTGTTTGACGCGACATTATCTGACGAAATACCATTGATATCTGATTCTGCATAAACCAAGTCGAGTTCAACATTTTGTCCACCTCTTGATTCATTCATGATATCCAAGCTAACTTCTCCGCCAGATAATGCAATGTCATCAGCGAGTGCAGTGCAGGCAACTATCATACTCAAAGTACAGATTGCCAAACGCATCGCTTTCTCCTACTAGTCGGTTACTCACCCCCAGTAAACACACTTGCATTAGTTGTAACAGATTGTTGTACAAGTGAATTTGAACCAGCATTCTGACCAACGGTAGTAATACCAGCTGCACCACCAAGACCACCAAGGGTGTTCATGTTTTCAACTCGAACTCGAGTATCATCCGCGTTAGTTGCATAAATAACTGATGCACCTGTAACACCACCCATTAGGCTTGAGCTCGCAACAACCATATCTGTATCCATATGGACTTGATTGAAGCTATCAACATTTGTTGAGCTCGAGTCACTTTGATAGTTACTATTGTCGTTAAAGCTGTTCGAGTTTGTTGTGCTTGAATCAGCGTAGCTACGGTTATCACTCTGGTTACGGTTGTCGCTTTGATTACGATTATCGCTGTTATCGTTAAAGCTACTGTTGATACTAGAGTCACTGTTGTCGTTGTTGCTACGTCTTACAGTAGTACTAGAGTCGCTGTTGTCGTTGTGGCTTCTATTTGTGTTAGTACTTGAATCACTACTATCACTATTTAGGCTCACATCAAGATCAGCACTGGTACTGTTGTCGTTAGCGTTAGACGTACTATTGTCGTTGTGGCTTTGAGCTGTGTTAGTGCTCGAGTTTGAGTTGTCGCTGTTGTTATTAAAGCTGTCATCAACACCAAGAGTTGCACTGTTGTCAGTGTCGCTGTTGTCGTTGAAGCTATGACCAATACCTAGTGACGCACTATTATCGCTGTTGTCGTTGAAGCTATCACCAACACCGAGAGATGCGCTATTGTCACTGTTATCATTGAAGCTGCCAGATAAACCGATATCGGTATTAGCGCTGTCAGTCCATTGCATGTTGTCGTCTCCATCATCGATCTCATTCGCGATTAGAGAGCCACTAAATAAAATTGCTGACATTGCTAAAGCAAGCCCTGTTTTGTTTAGAGTCATAACGATTACTCCATTTCCTGTTATTCCTGATTAAAAATGACTGCACTTAACTTCTTGCTGCTTCCTTCAAATGTTGTGGGAAGCGATGAAATTATAAGAAAGGATCAGTGAAAGCTGTTCTCATTATTGAGAATGATTCAGGCTGGAAGGGAGTATTTAGGTGCGTCTCTTTAAGGTGTTAAAGAAAAAAATAACATAATCATAATGTTATTTTTTGTATTTACTTTAAGTACTCATCAAGTATGAAATGAAGCCAATATAAAGAAGTAATTCGTTCTATTGCACTGAGCGGAGCAGTCATCCATTTTTTATAAATGGTATTTTATCCAATTATTATCTTTATTATTTAATATTATAAATCATATCCTTATGCTAACACAGGTTGAAAAGTATGGATAAAAACACAACAGGTTCATACTTTTTAAGTCTTTTTCGGTGCTGAAAAGCAATGCGATATCATTCTGAAGTGCTATATTTTCTACTTAAAATGAAGATAAATTCTCTTTGCTATCCCCAATTAATTTTCTAACGGGGGTTGGTGAAACAGGTAAGTTAATGTGGTGGGACTATGGAAAAGAAGCACTTGATACTGCTAGCTGAGAGTAATTTACAAAGTAACTTAATAAAAAAACAACTATCTTCCATTCATGATGTCGATGTAAAGATAATGCAACCAGATGAAGTGGTGTTCAGAAGTCACTCACTCAGTATCGATTTGATGTTTATTGATTACGATTTTATGCGTCAGCTTGAAGTTCAAGGAAAGTTACCAGATTTTGATCTATTTGGGTGGTCCTTTATGCTTCACAACGTCCCTTGTGAAAAAGTACAAACGGACTTACTGCATTGGAAGTTGTTAAAAGGAATTTTGCTCCGAAGTGCATCAGTGACACATATATGTGATGGCGCGGAATACGTACTGAAAGGAGGGTTGTGGCTACCAAGAATGTACCTAGAGAAGTTAGTCCTCAATTATCGGCATGCAAATTTGTCCGAAGAACAGCAGCATGATGAGTTAACATGCAGAGAAAAACAGATTCTAGAGCTACTTGTGTACGGCATTTCAAATCAACAAATTGCTTCAAGACTTTTTTTATCTGAAAGTACAGTGAAAAGCCATATATACAAGTTGTACAAAAAACTCGATGTCCATTCTCGTCATGATGCGGTTAAGTTGGTAAGAATGAACAATGGCTTAACCGAGAGAAGTTAAGTCATAATTTTGGATGCTCTTTTTATCGGGGTCTGTTCCGTTTTCGCTATCTAATCTAAGCAAGGGCACTCGTATTTGAGTGCCCGTGGTTTATCTGGATTCAATAGTTGGTGTATCAGCAGGCTAAATCATGCCCGTGACAAGGCCTGCTGCCACAAAAAACACGATCATCCATAGCACCGATAGGTTGATCTTTTTGTGTAGATAAAAACCTGCAACCACTAACGCCATGTCGATGGGAGCAACAACTGCGCTGCTAAATACTGGCTGGTAAAGTGCCGCGAGTAGCAACCCTACTACCGAGGCATTGACACCGTTGATGGCGCCGGAGACCAGCGGTTTGCCTGCCAGTGCTTGCCAGTTTTTAAGAACGCCAAGCAGTAAAAGAAACCCTGGGAGGAATACGCCAAGCGTTGCGATCAGAGCGCCTAAAATTGGCGTATCCGAAAGCTCGTAACCGATAAAAGTCGCAAAGGTGAACATTGGCCCTGGTACAGCTTGTGCAGCGGCGTAGCCTGTTAAAAATGCATCTTGGCTGAGCTGGTCGCCAACAATGTTTTGCAGAAGCGGCAGAACCACATGACCGCCACCAAACACTAAGCTACCAGCTTGGAAAAAATCACTAAACAGCCCAAGCAAAGGTAACGTATGAGCCACTAACGGTAAGCCGAGTAAAAGCACCGCAAATAGAGCCAATGGCGCGATAGACGGTTTAAACGACTCGGCTGATGGCGCGGAGTCTTTCTTCAGATATCGCATTCCGACAAAACCTGCTGCGATCAACACGAACATTTGCGTCATGATGCTTGGTGCCACCAGCAACGCAATCGCAGTCGCGACGCACAAACCCGCGGTCAGTTTACTTTGGCAGAAGTTTTTGTACATGCCCCAAGTCGCATCCGTCACGACGACGACTGCGAGCAGTTTTAGGCCGTGAACGATGTTTTGGAACACTGCGGTGTCGGTGATTTGGCTGCTCACCATCGCCAGCGCCAACATGATGACCACTGAAGGAAGCGTGAATCCGACAAATGCTGCGCATGCGCCACCTAAACCGCCACGTTTATAGCCTAAAGCAAAGCCAACTTGGCTTGAGCCCGGTCCCGGCAAAAACTGACTGAGCGTGACAATTTGCGCGTACTCGCTGTCATCAAGCCATTTCAGTTTCTCAACGAAGGTTTGGCGAAAATAACCAATATGAGCCGCAGGGCCGCCGAAGCTGAACCAACCCAGCCAGAAAAAAGTTTTGAATATGGTGAACATGTCGAGCCTGTTTATCTAAAAAGCATTGTTGCTAATTTATCGAATGCTCTAAAATGACTCAAATTGATGATTTTAATTTCATCTATGAATGAAATGGGATGAGGATGTTGGAGTGAAAGAGGACATTCAGTGGCGCAACATTGACTTGAACTTATTGGTGACGTTTTCCTACTTGTATCGCTATCGAAGCGTTAGCGTCGCGGCAGAGAAAAGTTACGTTAGCCAGTCGGCGATGAGTCATAGTTTGTCTCGTTTAAGGTTGTTGTTTGACGACCCGCTTTTTGAGCGAAAAGGGCACAAGATGGAGCCCACCGAGCACGCTCACCACATCGCGCCAACTGTGCATCACTTGTTGGATTCTATCGCCAAAGACTTGCTCACTAAGTCTGCCTTCCAACCTGAAAATTACGCGGGTGTATGTCGCATCGGGTTAACGGATTATGCCGAGTTTATCTTTGCTCCTCGGCTTTATGACGAAATACGCCAGCGCGCCCCAGAGGCGCAGATCAGTTTTATTAACGTCAATCGTAGCAACTACGTGGCATTAACTGAGCACGAAAAGCTCGATGTCATTATTGGCAGCATGCCGGTGTTGGATGACAACTTTGAGAGCTTGTACTTGTACACCGAAAAACACGTGTGCATGTGTGATAAACAGGTGTTGAAAGGGGAAACACAGCTGTCTCTGGAAGCGTTCGCGAACATAGAGCAAGCTCTGGTAAGTCCCGATGGGAGCTTAAAGACACAAGTAGACCAAAAGCTCGCAGAACATGGCTTGAGCCGCAAAGTCACCGTGGCGTCGCGCAACTTTCTCACTATTCGGCATCTATTGAAAAAGCGCGATCTCATTGCCATCGTGCCAGAAAAAATGGCGTTGGCGGAGGGCTTTTCGGACGATCTCATTACTGTTAAGCCGCCGATCGCCGTTGCGGATTTTGATATTGCCATGCTGTGGCATTCCAGCCGAAACAATGAAGACAAAGGCATTTGGCTACGCGAGTTGGTTTCTTCGACCATCACCTCTAAATGATAAACATTTGGGGCACTCATGGTGCTTAGAGTGATTTGTTGTTGAACTTCTTACTACCCGCTGAGTTATCGGCGTTACGCCGAAACAGCACTGATTGTGCAAAATGAATATCTTGGGTTAGGGGGGGATGTTCCAGATTTAATTCATAAAAGAGATTAATGGAAAAGGTATCATTGAGTTGTACCACGTAGTTTAAGCTCTGTTTGAACGTATACATGAAGAGGGAGTAAGCGTCCATCTCGGTATTTTTCCACTAGTAAGTTCACTCCCTGAGTTCCCATCAACTCAGAGTGAATACGAATTGTAGACAACGGCGGAAAGGTAAAGCGAGCAGTAGGAATATCATTCATACTAATCAGCGTAATATCCTCTGGTATCTTTAAGCCAAATTCATGGATTGCACGTACTATGCCAATCGCGATGGAGTCTGAATCAATGAATACTGCTTTCGGGAAGTCACCTTTGGCTAGCATCTCTTTCGCTAAGTTATAACCGGACAAACTAGAGCAGGCACAATAGTGTATATCATGTTCTGCGACCACGCCTTTTAGATAGCCATAGTCCAAAAACACATTTTCACGAGTGTCAGCTGCGTCGTGCTTGTCTTGACCGCCAATATAACCGATGCGGCGGTGGCCTCGTTGTACAAAGAAATCAACTACTTGCCTACTGATTCGAATAAGGTCGACATCAACGCAATCATAAGGGCAGGTTGGATCTGAAAAGTTTATGTAGCAAATGCTATCGGCTAGACGTTTAGGTAATTTATCTACTACCTTTTGGTCGACATTTCCGACTAAAAGGACACCTGTTATCTTTTTCGTTTCAACATCAATTTCACTGTTATAGCAATTGGTTAGCGTAATACCTAATTTGTCGCATTGCGTTTCAATCCCATGACGAATTGATAAGTAGTAAGGGTCATTCACCTCTGTTTCTTGTTTGTAGTTATATAAGGCTAAAAAGTGATGTTTTTGCTTAGCTTCTTTGATGCCTTTCTTCGAGCTACTGGTGCGGTACTCCAGTTTTTCTGCAATTTCCAAAATGCGGTATTTGGTTTCTTCTTTAACGCTCAACGTTGGGTCGTTGTTCAAAACCCGCGATACGGTTGCAAGTGAGACGCCTGCTTCAATGGCGATATCTTTTAGCTTTGCCATGTAAATTTCCCGTTGGCACTGCCCAAGTGTGAGCTCAATAATCTGACTATTTTAAACAGCTACTTAGATATGCACAAACCTTTAGTAAGACAGTCCTAAACACTTTAAATCATCATATCAAGCCAAATTGTTTTCATGAAATAGACTCTATTGAGTAATAAATAAAGCCGTAAACGTAAGGATTATATTGCTGTAAAAATACTGAAAAACGCGACTGGTTTGGAAACTTGCTACTTGTGGTAACTCTAGTACTTAATAGGACTCGAGCTGTTTAGAGTTTAATCAAGCAAACGTTTTATTGTTCATGTTTATGTTTTGTGTCTCCTTTTATAAACAAATCAATAGGAAAGTATTCAACTCTATTTATAATCTCCGCGCTTTTAAAAGCTGTCTAACAGTATGAAAAATTAGGAAATTATAATGAAAAAAGTATTGCCATTATTGGCTTTAGGTGCAGTGGTTGCTTCAGCATCAGTTCAAGCAAAAGGTAACTGGTATGTTGGTGCTGATTTGGTAAATTCAGATCTTAAAGTTAAAAGCTTGTCAAAAGATCTTTCTGCGACAGGTCTTAGCCTTGCTGTAGGTAAAGAGCTTCAATATTCAGAAAACTTCAAACTAGCTTTTGAAGGTGAGTACATATACTTTGGCGACTTTGAAGAAACATTTTCTTACATGGGGTGGCCGGTTAAATTTAGTGTTGATGCTTCTGCGTTCAATTTCAATGCGAAGCCTAAATACCAATTTGCAGGTACAGGCTTCTATGTTGGTGCGATTGCTGGCCTTGGTGTAATGAGTGTTTCTTATGAAGTGAAATCATCTAGCACTGTTACCGATGATGGTCGTGATGTAGGCTTTAACTACGGTGTTGAGGCTGGTTATGAGTTCGCTTCAGGTTTGGTTGTATCTGGTGGCTACCGTGCTTCTTCGGTAAGTATTGATGCCGAAAACGGTGGCAGCGAAGATTTTGATTTTGACAGCCTGTACGTTGGTGTTGATTACAAGTTTTAAGCTTGCGTAAGCAAAACATAGATACTAAAGAGGAGCCGTTAGGCTCCTTTTTTGATCAGATTATCAATCAACTCATAATGGTGATCTTGTACGCCTGCAAGGTTGCCATATTTGGGTTGGTGGCGGTCATTTTCTTTCGCGTGTTGCCAGCCAATGGTGTGACGCACAAAATGCTCTGCAAACGCGTGGGAAACTTCCAAGCAACCTGCCAGTACGGTATCAACATAACTTTGCATGATTGGGCTCTTTGCGCATGGTGGTAGTGGCTCGTCTTTTACGTAAACCCAAATGTCGTGTTCTTGGTTAAAACTCGCATCTGTTTCGATTTGATCTGGCTGCAGTTGAATACGATGATAACCTCGCTCACGGCGATCGAATTCTGCGAGCGCTTCTTTATTCACTTCGAGTAAAACGCCATTAACCTGTCCATCGCCTTGGTTCACCACTAATGGAGAGAGGCTGTAGCTGTCGTCAATCTTCCCCCAGTAGCGCACCAGTCCATGAGCAATGACGGGAATGGCTTCTCCCGTTTGTCCGGTTAACTTACGTGACGCAGAATTAATCAAACTGCCATAGCCAAATATGTACATCTTCGTTGCATCCCTTAACTGATGGTTGTGTCTCTCACCGTTTATACCTAACCCGCCTCTGAAGCACAACTTTACCTCTTAAGTATAATCTTAATTATAAACATGTATTTTTTATGCATGTTTGTGGTAGCATCAATATTGTAGTTGAGTCAACCAGCATCAAGAGACGCTTGAGGGCAAGATAATGCTGAATATCACCGATAAAAAAGTGGAAGAAAAAATCCCCGCATGGCTGCGATTAGGCTTTCGGCCGTTTTTTCTGTTTGGGTCGATTTACGCCATTGTTGCGATCGCGTTGTGGGTGCGGATGTTCCAAGGCGGACAGCCAAACGCATTAGCCGTGCCTGCATTATGGTGGCACGTACATGAAATGTTGTTCGGTTTTTCGATGGCCATTGTAGTTGGCTTTGTACTGACCGCGGTACAAAACTGGACTGGCATTAATGGTACCAAGCATTACATGCTTCTGGCTTTATTTGGCTTGTGGTTAGTGCCCCGCATATTGCTTTGGACACAAGCACCGTTATGGTTAACCAGCAGTATCGAAGCGGTATTTTTACTGTTTGTCGCCTATGAGGTGGGCATTCGTGTGTATCGAGCCAAAGGTTGGCGTAATTTGTTTTTCGTTCCACTGTTTCTTTTAGCCATCTTTGCGAACTTTGCAAGCTACGCAACGATAAAAGGTATGCCGCCCTTTAGCTCTTCAGCGGTGTGGCAAGCAATGCTGTGGTGGTTTACCTTGCTGTTGTCAGTGATGGGCGGACGTGTAATTCCATTTTTTACTGCGCGTCGATTTAATTTCGAAAAAGCGCAACCATTGGCTTGGTTAGAGTGGTTCGCGAACTTGCCATTGGTAATGCTATTTGTGCTGAGCTTTTTCCCTGTGACGTTTGCAGAACTAGGTAGTCCTTTGATGCTATTTGCAGGTGTTGCTCAGTTGGTGCGTTTTGTTCGCTGGAAACCTTGGTTAACCCTGAACGAGCCTTTAGTATGGTCGCTGCATGCTGCGTATTTGTGTTTACCACTAAGCTTAATTTTGCGAGGCGTCTGGGGAGATGCATTTGCCAGCCATAACCTCATTCACCTGTTTGCGATAGGTGCGTTAGGCGGTTTGATTTTAGCGATGATTACACGGGTGACGATGGGACATACTGGTCGCATGATCTACAAAGGGCCAAACATGAGCCTTGCGTTTGCAGCGATTACCGCGGCAGCTTTGGTTCGCAGTTTCGCCGTGATCTTTGATCCAGCGAACATGATACTGTGGATTGATATCAGCGGTGGATTATGGATTGTTGCGTTTGGGCTATTTGTGTGGCGCTTTGGTGTGATGCTTGTGACCCCTCGTGTGGATGGTCACCCCGGATAAGATTCTAATGTGAGTAGAGAAAAGAGGAGCCGCGTGCTCCTCTTTTGGTTTTTGTTCTTTATAGGTTTAGTGTTTATTCGTCTTCGTCGTCCGCTTTATTCGTGAGCCCCAAGCGTTTAAATAGCCACCACTCTAGACCAAAAATGACAATTAAGGCGATGCAGAACCAGGTGAATGCCATGGTGGAATCCACGCCTGGCATTCCACCAACATTGATACCGAGTAAACCTGTTAAGAAGCTGGTTGGTAGAAAAATCGTTGCTACCAAAGTAAACAGGTAACTGTTTTTATTGGTTTTCTCATCACGATGATGTTTGATCTCTTCTTGGAAAAGCGCCACTTCTCCAAGATAAAACTCAAGTGTTTCATTTATGCGCGTAATATTATTGTGTGCGAAGCGATATTGATGAGGTCTCAAAGCAATCAATTCTGATTCTGACTCCACAAGATCACGGATAGCGTACTGCTGAGGGCGAATAAAACGCTTGATAGAAATCAGTGCTTTTTGAGTCGCCATATGTTTGTACGTCGACTCATCATTCACGTCGAACTGGTTTAGTGTTTCTTCAATCGTATCAAGGTAAATGTCTATTTTACTGTTTAATCCTTCAATGATCTGATGAAGTAAACTGGCAAGACTTTTTGGGCCTTTGTGTTCCGCTAATGCTTGGCGAATCTCCATGATCGCGCGTGATGGAATTTTACGAGTTGAAATGAGTGCGCCTTGAAAGTAGAGAATTCGAATACTAAGCATATCTTCTGGTGATGCATTGCCGTTCATATTGACGCCTCGTAAAATCAACATGAAGTTCTCGTCATCCAAAGGATGGAAAGATGGTCGGCTTTCGTCGGCTAATAGATGATCAACCGTAGCTCGAGGTACTTGGTTCTGCTCCAGCCAACCACGAATATCAGGATGCAGCCGTTCGCAATGGTACCAATGCTTAGCTTGAATTTGCTCTGCCGTGGTGGATTGTTGAGTTGCTTCTGGGGTTGAGAAGTCCCAATGTTCAATCATAAAACCCATTTTCTTTTCCTTGTTTGAGCCGATACCAAAATAACCTCAAGATACTTCTTTCGCGAGAATTGCATTGCCATACAGAGGCAATACTCTGAGTACGGTACTCTGAAGTCATTGATGCATTATTTTTCAAATGAGTATGATTGTATTTAACGCCAAATGTCTATGAATAGTTGTTCTTATTTGCAATCGAGTGGAGCGCACCAAGGTGTTGTGCTTAAACAACAAAACAAAAAGCCTGCAACTAAGCAGGCTTTATTGTGGGGGAGGGAGGGGAGCTGTTAGCCAACTTGAGAAAGATTAACCACTTTCTGTTGTAGCTTTTTCTTTAAATAGTCCGTTAAGGCCTGTTTTTCTTCCTCGTTCATGTAAAGACCAAGCTTAGTACGGCGCCATAAAATGTCTTCATCGGTCATTGCCATTTCATGGTTCATTAAGTAATCGATCTCACGTTGGTAAACACCACCTGCTTGTGCCGAGAACGTTTGTCCTAAGTCAGCTTCACTTGTTGTGCCTTCCATTAAGTTCCAGGTTTGGGTACCAAACTGTGTGACATAACGAAGAATCAATGCTTCTGGCGCCCAAGTGTATTTAGCGTGAATTTGTTTAGCTAATTGTTCACGACTACAGCTGAAGTTACCACCAGGAAGGGTTTGGTTGGCCGTCCAGTCTTTACCCATTTCAGGTAGGAACGGAGCAAGTTTCTTCATTGCTGCTTCACCTAACTTACGGTAGGTCGTTAACTTACCACCAAAAACAGAAAGCAGAGGTGCATGGTCGTATTCCGCATCGAGCTCTAGCGTGTAGTCTCGTGTGATTGCTTGCGGAGAGTCAGATTCATCGTCACATAAAGGACGAACACCGCTGTATGTCCAAACTACATCTTCGCGAGTCAACTGGTGGACAAAGTGTTGGTTTACGATATCAATGAGGTAATCGACTTCGTCATCTGAGATCGACACTTCACGTGGGTCACCTTTGTATTCCACATCTGTTGTACCAATGATTGAGAACTTATCTAAGTAAGGAATCATAAATACGATGCGATTGTCTTTGTTTTGAAGAATGTAGGCTTGCGGTTCGTTGTGGATACGAGGAACAACGATGTGCGAGCCTTTGATTAAGCGAATGTTACGAGGAGAGGCTTGCTCTAATCCATCATCAAAGAACTGTTTTACCCAAGGCCCCGCAGCATTGACTAACGCTTTCGCTTGACGTTCGAAACGTTGGTCTGTCATCACATCGTGAATAGTAACATGCCAGATACCACCTTCACGGTGTGCTTTTTCCACGCGGCAGTAGTTACGCACTTCAGCATGGTTTTCGCGAGCCGCAAGAACGTTCAGTAATACTAAACGTGCATCATCAACCCAACAGTCAGAGTATTCGAAACCCGTTTTCATTTCTGGTTTTAGCAAGCCAGATTTCGCAAGGTTGACGGTTTTACTGCCTTGCAGCGTCGTACGTTTACCCAAGTTATCGTAAAGGAAAAGGCCACAACGAATCATCCAAGCTGGGCGTAGGAATGGGCGATGCGGTAAACGGAAACGCATTGGTAGTGCGACGTGTGGTGCTTTACGAAGAATAACCTCACGCTCTGCGAGCGCTTCCGAAACTAAACGAAACTCGTAGTGTTCAAGGTAGCGTAAACCGCCGTGTATCAGTTTAGAACTTGCTGAAGAAGTCGCAGATGCGAAGTCATTTGCTTCATATAAGCCAACACTCAAACCTCGGCCTGCTGCGTCTGCCGCAATACCAGCTCCGTTAATGCCGCCACCGATTACGATCAAGTCTAAGGTAGTGGATGAGCTAGTAGTGGAAGCATTATTTTGTATACTCATAAATTTGACCTCTTGGTGAGCGAACGAGCATTTTAGAACATAATGTAATCCTAGCTCAGGTTTCGTTTGTGATCATCTATTATTTTCGTTTGTGAGCGTTTTGTGTGATTTAGACACAAAAAAACCTCTGTCTAATTAAGACAGAGGTCATTTGAGGGGGAATTATACGATTGACGTTACTCGTTTTCGGAGTTTGATTCGTTAGCTTCAACCACTTCAAGTGGGATAGAAGCTTCCTTCAAAATTGACAAGATTTCTTCTGGTGGCTGCTTATTGGTAAAGATCATGTTGAGCTGTGCAATATTGCCTAGTTTCACCATAGCATTGCGCCCGAACTTGGTGTGGTCTACGGCCAGAAATACACTACGGCTATTGTCAATGATCGCTTGTTTTACCCGGACTTCGTGGTAATCAAAGTCTAATAGCGAGCCATCGAAGTCGATACCGCTAATGCCGAGAATACCAAAGTCGAGACGGAACTGTTTAACGAAATCGAGGGTAGCCTCGCCAACAATACCGCCGTCTCTGCTGCGGACTTCTCCACCCGCTAAGATGACTTTGATTTCAGGGTTAGGGAAAAGAATGGTCGCAACATTGATGTTGTTGGTGACAACACGCAACTGTTTATGGTTTTTATTGAGCGCTCGCGCAACTGCTTCTGGTGTAGTGCCAATATCGATGAATAGTGTGGCACCATCTGGAATGTGTTTGACTACCTCGTCTGCAATGACATCTTTTTCATTGAAGTTGAGCGCTTTACGCGTGTTGTAAGATGTGTTTTCAGAACTGAGAGGAATAGTGGCTCCACCGTGATAACGACGAATTTTGTTGTCATCGGCGAGTTCATTGAGATCGCGTCGGATGGTTTGTGGGCTGACATTGAATCTTTCTACCAACTCATCCGTGCTGACATAGCCTTGTTTTTTCACCAGCTCAACAATCTGCTGGTGTCGAGGTATTTGCTTCACTTACCACTCCCTTGTGCATTGGTAACGGCCAATGCTTCAAATTCGAAGCTCTATTGTGCTCGAATTTGCTCGTTGTGAGAAGTAAGCGAGTTCAGGAATCGGGGATAAAGCGCAAAAAGAGCGCACAAATGGCGCTCTTCTTTTCTTATGGAGATGAGATTAATCTTCTTCGTCGTGAAGTTCAGACCAGGTTTGTGCACATTTCACTGCACGTTTCCAGCCCTTGTAACGACGATTGCGTTTTTCTTCATCATCGTGTGGCTCAAAGGTGCGATCAAGTACCGCTTTATTCTGCAACTCATCAATGCTATCCCAGTAACCAACTGCAAGGCCGGCAAGGTAGGCTGCACCAAGAGCGGTAACCTCAGTTACTTGAGGGCGGTGTACTTCTGTGTTCAATACATCGGATTGGAATTGCATTAGGAAGTTGTTCGCTACTGCACCACCATCGACGCGAAGGTTCGCAAGCTTAATGCCTGAGTCAGCTTGCATCGCATCCAGTACGTCACGAGTTTGATAAGCGATGCCTTCCAATGTTGCACGGATGATATGGTTTGAATTCACACCGCGAGTAAGGCCGACAATCGTGCCACGTGCGTAGGCATCCCAGTATGGAGCGCCTAAACCAGTAAATGCAGGCACGACATAAACGCCGTTTGATGTATCCACTTTTGTCGCGAAGTATTCAGAGTCTTCTGCACCGTTTAGGATTTTCAATTCATCGCGTAGCCATTGGATAGAAGCTCCACCCATGAATACGGCACCTTCAAGTGCATAAGCTGGTTCGCCTGCAGGACCACAAGCCAAAGTAGTTAGAAGGCCATGTGTCGAAGTGACTTTTTCTTGGCCAGTATTCATTAGCAAGAAACAACCCGTACCGTAAGTGTTTTTCGCTTGACCCGCTTCAACACACATTTGGCCGTAAAGCGCCGCTTGTTGGTCACCTGCGATTCCAGAAATAGGAATACGAGTACCGCCTTTACCACCGATGTTGGTTTTACCGTAAATTTCCGATGAGCGCTTCACTTCTGGCATCATAGATGCTGGGATGCCAAGCTCATCTAACATTTTTTGATCCCAACATAGATCGTTGATGTTAAACAGCATGGTACGCGATGCGTTAGTGTAGTCGGTTACGTGAACGCGACCTTGAGTCATCTTCCAAACTAACCAAGTATCGACAGTACCAAACAACAGCTTACCTGCTTCTGCGTCTTCTCGTGCGCCTTCAACATTGTCCAGAATCCATTTAACTTTGGTACCGGAGAAGTAAGGGTCAAGCACCAAACCAGTGTTGTCACGTACATAGTTTTCGAGACCGCGTGCTTTTAAATCTTCACAGATATCAGCAGTACGGCGACATTGCCATACAATCGCATTGTAAACGGGTTTACCTGTTTCTTTGTTCCAGACGATAGTCGTTTCACGCTGGTTAGTAATACCGATAGCCGCTAATTGGTCGCTACGGATGCCAGACTTAGCTAGAGCTTCTACTAAGGTAGAGCTTTGTGTTGCCCAGATCTCCATTGGATCATGTTCAACCCAACCAGCTTCTGGATAAATCTGAGTAAATTCGCGTTGCGCGACGCTTACGATGTTCGCATCATGATCAAGAATCACTGCGCGAGAGCTTGTTGTACCTTGGTCTAGGGCAACAATGTATTTTTGCTCAGTCATGGTAAGAATCCTTTTGTTTCGTTATTTATATTTTAGTAAATGTTCGAGTTACGTCAGTTTTAAGCTCTAGCTTCTTCTGTTTCTTCTTCCGTCTCACATTGGTTTGGAATCGTGCAACCGTGACCTTGTTGTGGAAGGTAAGCGGCAATCGCTTTTGGATACAACCAACCACCAAAACACGCACCTGCAATCGGAGCAAGTAAAGGCACGATAAAGTAAGGAATGTCTTTAGCACCTGTCAGAGCGTAATCCCAACCAGCGAAGTAAGCGAACAGCTTTGGTCCAAAGTCACGAGCAGGGTTCATCGCAAAGCCTGTTAGTGGGCCAAGTGAACCACCGATGACGGCAATCAAAATACCGATCAATAGAGGGTTCATTGCGCCACGTGCCGCGCCGTTATTTTCATCGCCCAGAGCCAGAATCGCAAACATCAGCACAGCAGTGATAACGAATTCCACAGCAAAAGCACCAAAGAAAGAGAGGGAGGCATGCGGATAGGTTGAGAAGATACCAGCAGTTGCTAGTGCATCTTGGCTGCTGCGAACGAAGTTATGAGCGATTTCGTAGTCGGTGAAAAGGTTGCTGTATAAGCTGTATACCAATGCAGCAGAACAGAATGCCCCAAGCATTTGAGCGATAATGTATGGCACCACTTTCGCCTTATCAAAACCATGGAACATAGCAAGTGCGATGGTAACGGCAGGGTTGATGTGTGCACCAGAGACGCCAGCCGTACAGTAAATAGCGATGGCGACACCGAAGCCCCATACAATACTGATTTCCCATTGTCCAAATGATGCGCCTGTTAGAACTAAGGCTGCAACACAGCCTACGCCGAAGAAAATAAGTAGTCCTGTACCGATAAACTCGGCCAAACATTCTCCGAGCAGAGAGGGGTGTTTGTTCGTTGTCATGTTAAAAGTCCTTTGATCATTTTTGCCTGTCTAGCACGGTACTATTGTGCATATATAAACGTTTGCGAAAACAAACGAGCGTTAAAAATGAGCGTTTGAGCATAAATTTGTTAATCAAAGTCTTCGTTTTTGTTAAATGGCGCATCTTTTAACCGGAAAAGAACACAACGAAAATAATTTATTTGTCACGAGGCCAGTGTTGAGAGCGCTCAAATTACCGATGTGAAAAAGAATGCACAACTGGTAAGAGGAGTTTTGTGAAGCTGCTACGTGCTTGGAGATTTATTACACAGAACTTGTGTAGCAGTTAACCCTAAAGGAGTAGGAGAATGTCAAATGTATCAAGGGCTAGCAGTGATATAAAAAAATACGCTGTCATGTTTGGACTTTTAGAAAAAATCGTCATCCCATTGATACCAATAGGATGAGTTGAGAAGAGAATAAACGCTGTTAATGTCTTGTGTTTGTGAATCATTGCTTCGGCTTGTATTCAGATAAAAATTGTTTTTTTTATTTCGTTTGATGCTAAACGTGATCGTTTTTCAGCTTTTTAGTTATTAGTTGGTTCGGAGCGAGTAGGGCAGGCGTAAATCGCCCTTTTTACGGTTAGTTTATGTTCTAATTCGAGCCTTTGTTTCAAAGGTTTCGAATTGGAATGCTCAAGTGAGAGGTTTGAATATCAGTTTCATATTAACGAATCTTGAGTAAAGTTGAACGATGATCTAATTAATGCTCATATAATTTACTGTATTTACTTATATTTAATCCATGTGCAACATTTGTCACAGAAATAAAATCCTAACTCCATACAATTCATGAACTTTCGAACGAAGATTTATTTTGTTTCGTTCGCTCCTTTTGTGTTTTTACCATCGCATACAAAATAATGAGGTTCCTATGTTTGGAATATTCAAACCTAAGGCGCACATTGATCGTCTGTCCCCTGGCAGCATCGATAGCACCTACTCTCGCCTCCGTTGGCAACTCTTTATCGGTATCTTTGTTGGCTACGCCGGTTACTATCTAGTTCGTAAAAACTTCAGTTTGGCGATGCCTTATCTTATCGAGCAAGGCTTTAGCCGCGGAGACTTAGGTGTCGCCTTGGCAGCTGTTTCCATTGCATATGGTCTCTCTAAGTTTCTAATGGGCAGCGTTTCAGACCGCTCCAACCCTCGCTATTTCCTTAGTGGCGGCCTATTGATGTCTGCATTAGTGATGTTTTGCTTTGGCTTTATGCCATGGGCGACTGGTAGCGTCACTGCGATGTTCATTTTGCTTTTCTTAAACGGTTGGTTCCAAGGGATGGGGTGGCCTGCTTGTGGCCGAACCATGGTGCACTGGTGGTCACGTAAAGAGCGTGGTGAGATCGTTTCGGTTTGGAACGTGGCGCACAACGTGGGTGGTGGCTTGATTGGTCCACTATTTATTCTTGGCCTGTGGGCATTTAACGATGATTGGCGCACTGCATTTTATGTTCCTGCATTTTTCGCCACGTTGGTTGCTGTGTTTGTTTGGATGACGGTTCGCGATACCCCTCAGTCTTGTGGTCTGCCTCCTATTGAAGAATACAAAGACGATTACCCAGATGACTATGACAAGTCCCATGAACAAGAAATGACAGCGAAGGAAATCTTCTTCAAATACGTCTTCAACAACAAACTTCTTTGGTCGATTGCAATTGCAAACGCATTTGTTTACCTAATTCGTTACGGCGTACTGGACTGGGCACCTGTTTACCTAAAAGAAGCGAAGGATTTCTCGGTAGATAAATCGTCATGGGCTTATTTCTTATACGAATGGGCTGGCATTCCAGGAACACTATTGTGTGGTTGGATCTCTGACAAATTGTTCAAAGGTCGTCGTGCACCTGCTGGTATCTTATTTATGGTGCTAGTGACAGTTGCAGTGATGGTTTATTGGTTTAACCCTGCGGGCAACCCAACAGTAGATATGATGGCGCTTATTGCAATTGGCTTCCTAATCTATGGTCCGGTTATGCTGATCGGTTTGTACGCACTTGAACTCGCTCCGAAGAAAGCGGCAGGTACTGCCGCTGGTCTTACTGGTTTGTTTGGATACCTGGGTGGGGCAGTTGCCGCAAACGCGATTTTGGGCTATACCGTAGACCACTTTGGCTGGGATGGTGGCTTTATCATCTTAGTGGGTTCTTGTATTACTTCTATCGTGTGTTTGATGTACGCCTTCTTAGGTGAACGTGCGCACCACGAGCAAAAAGAGCGCGAGAAGGAAGCGCTAGCGTAATATTTATTTAAAGAGGCAGTGGAATACTGCCTCTTCGCTTTATCAAGGAAATAACAATGAAAACAAAGTCAGTATGTCTTACTTTTTTAGCACTTAGCCTTTCTGCTGGTGCGATTGCGAAGCCGCTTGTCATTGCGCATCGTGGTGCATCGGGCTACTTGCCTGAGCACACGCTAGAAGCCAAAGCACTTGCTTACGCAATGAAACCTGACTACATAGAGCAAGATGTGGTAATGACGAAAGATGACCAGTTGGTCGTGTTGCATGACCATTATCTCGATCGCGTAACGGATGTTGCGGAGCGTTTTCCTGATCGTGCACGTAAAGATGGTCGTTATTACGCGATTGATTTCACTCTGGCGGAAATCAAATCCTTGCGAGTTACCGAAGGGTTCAACATCGATGAGAAAGGCAACAAAGTAGCGGGCTATCCAACCCGATTCCCTATGTGGAAATCTGACTTCACCGTGCCGACGTTTGCTGAAGAGATTGAGCTGATCCAAGGCTTAAACAAAACGCTGGGTTATGACATCGGTATTTACCCAGAAATTAAAGCGCCTTGGTTCCATCGTCATGAAGGTAAGGACATTTCTAAAGCAGTACTTAAAGTCTTGAAGCAGTACGGTTACGGCTCTCAAGACGACAAAGTCTACCTTCAGTGTTTTGATGCGAATGAACTTCAACGCATCAACAGTGAACTCATGCCTGCAATGGACATGGACTTAAAGCTCGTTCAGCTTATGGCTTACACGGACTGGAACGAAACTATGGTGTACAAAGGCGACAAGGCAACACCATACAGTTATGACTGGATGTTCGAAGCCGACGGAATGAAGAAAGTAGCGAGTTACGCGGAAGGAATTGGACCTTGGAAGCCGATGCTGGTGGATGATAAGTCAACCAAAGACAATATCATCATCAAGCCGTTGATGAAGGCTGCAAAAGACGCTGGCTTGCAAGTGCATCCATACACGTTCCGCGCCGATCCAGGACGCATTCCAGCGTACACTGACAGCTTTGAAGGCATGATGGATGTGTACTACAACCAAGTAAAAGTGGATGGTTTGTTTACTGATTTCCCAGATAAAGCGGTCAGCTTTTTAAATCAGTAATCACGCATTTTTCTTTAAGCTAAAAAATCCCCCAACAGTTTCCTGCTGGGGGATTTTTCTTAACTATTTATTAGTTGTTTTTATGCAGTTCGCTGTTCAGTTCAACCGCGCTCTTGTTAGCAAGACATTCGATTTGACCTGTTACAGAGTTACGACGGAACAGTAGGTCAGAAACTCCAGCAAGATCGCGTGCTTTCACCACTTCGACTTCTTGACCGTCAGAATCTAGCATGCGTACTTTAGAACCAGCAGTTACGTACAGACCTGATTCGATAGTACAACGGTCACCCATTGGGAAACCAAGACCTGCGTTCGCGCCTAGTAGCGAGTTTTCACCGATAGAAACCACAACTTTACCGCCGCCAGATAGCGTACCCATGATAGATGCGCCGCCGCCGATGTCAGAGCCGTTACCAACCACTACGCCAGCAGAGATACGACCTTCAACCATGCTTACGCCTGTTGTACCCGCGTTGAAGTTGATGAAGCCTTCGTGCATTACTGTTGTGCCTTCGCCAACGTGTGCGCCAAGACGTACGCGAGAAGTATCAGCGATACGAACGCCAGTTGGTACCACGTAGTCCACCATTTTAGGGAACTTGTCTACGCAATCTACGCTTAGTGCACGACCCGCTAGGCGAGCTTCGATTTGACGCTCTGCTAGTTCAGGTAGATCGATTGGACCTTCGTTAGTCCATGCGATGTTGTGCAGTAGACCGAAGATGCCGTCTAGTACCGTGCCGTGTGGTTGAACTAGGCGGTTAGAGATAAGTTGAAGCTTTAGGAAGCCTTCAGCAACGCTTTGTGGTTGTTCGTCAGTTGCAAGGATAACCAGTACAAGTGGTTGTGCTGATTCTGCTGCTTTTGCTGCGAAAGATGCGTTTGCCGCATCGCCGTTTGCTTCAAATGCTGCTGCCAGTTCTGCGCTTTGTGCTGCAGAGATCTCGATAGCTTGGTTGCCTTGCTCGTAACCTGCTACTGCTGCTAGTGCGTTAACAAGCGCTTCGCTTGGGTTAAGAACTGGGTTTGGGAAAAACGCTTCGATGATTTTGCCGTCGCGGTTTTTAGTTGCCGTACCAAAGGCTAGAGAGAAGAAAGCCATAGTTGATCTCCATGTGTTGAGTCTTGTGTCTCGTCTGTTCACTGACAAGAAATAATTAAGTTGTCAGTCATCATAAAGAGAGTGTTGGGGAGTTTAAAGAGGGGAAATGGAGAAAGTCCGTAGATGGATACCTTTTGTCTTTTTAGAGATATGTTTGTCTGATGAGAAATGTGGCTACGAGGTGGTCTATTGGGGGAGTTTTGCTGAAACGATAGAAGGCAGTTTCTTGTCTCGGCTCTAGAAAGAAAGGGCGTTTTCCTATTCTGGCGAGTTCTTTCGAGATACAGAGGTATGTTTTTAATTGTTTAGAACAAGGTGTCGTATAAGTTCAAATAAATTTGGCGCAAGCTTGAGGCGGCTCGGTTTTGAGATAAATAATTCTTTATATTCATATTGATTCATATTAAGGTTGATCTACGTTTTTAAGCATTTTCAATGAGATCAGTATGGGTAAAAAAGTCGTTACGGTTACAACGTCTGAGCTGGAAAGAGATTTGTTTAATGTGACTGGTGATAAGTTATTCGCTTCCAAGCAAGCTTCGCAATTTCAAATATTTTATGCAGGTTCAGTGATAGATTCTATTAAGTATAAGAGAGGGGTGATATCCAAAGATGATCTTTTACTTAATCAACATATAAGGTGGGAGCATAATAAGGCCCATAGTTATCGCTTGGCCAAAAACATCCTTAAAAAAACAGGGCAATGTCGTCCTAAGAATGTAGCTGCTCATCATATTGTATCATGGAAAGACATTAGAGCTGCAAAGTCCAGAATGAGGCTATCAGCATTTCGAATCGATATAGATAGTGCGGAAAATGGTGTATTTTTACCAAGATGGAATAAACATGTGCCCCATTCGCAAATGGTTGAAGCTTATTCTCACTCCTGTATCCATACTTCATTTTACTATTTGAACGTTGAACATTTACTTGAAAATACGATTGCTCAGGATGCAGATAGAGAAGATATCGTTGAGGTTTTAGAGGATATTGGAGACGACTTGAAAATGGGCATGTTTCCAATAACCAGAAAAATAAGGGCGAATGAAATTGCAGTTTAAAAAACAAACTTTTACTAAGGTATTTGGTATTCAGCCAGATGTGGATAAATATTTATATCTAGAGCACACGAGCCTATTGGGTTTAGACGACGTGAATAATGAAGTTTTACCAATATTCGATGGAGCTTCAAAAATATCAACTTGGCAACCATTGACACTTGATTGGCTCCGGCATGATGATTCCGATGACTTAATAAAACCAATGATTGCTGCCTGGGGTAGCTGTACGTACGTAGTTCGCCATGATATTGCTAGCTTGTTCAAAGATACGCTCGGAGATTGTTGTGAATTCCTACCTGTAAATGTGGATAACTCCATTTGGTATGCACTTAATGTGACTTCTAAATTGGATGCATTACATACTGAACTGTGCGAGATAAACTACAAGCCAAATGGCAGAGTTCATAGAACTAGACCATATAAGCGTTTTGTTATTGATCGTGCTAAAGTTTCAACCCCGAGGCTCTTCAAATTAAGTGGTTCTCCAATAAGCATCTATACTTCAAATACCGACAATAGCTTTTTAAATCTAGTGACTAAAAACGAGTTTACCGGGGTTAGTTTTTATGAAGTAGAGAGTGTTTAACTTCAGGAATAAAAAAACGCCGCATAATGCGACGTTTTTTCTAAACAAATGAGAGGCTTATGCAGCGTCTTCTTGGTCGCTATCTTCTTCAACAGCTTCAAGCTTCTTTGCTTTTTTTGGTGCAGGTTTACGTTTTGCACCAAGAGCGTAAAGCACTTCTTCTTTGTTTTGCGCAAGGAACATTGCAAGATCTTCTTGCTTACCTTCGTCTTCTAGAAGTTCACTTTTACCCAGCAGTGAGAATAACTCGTCTGCCATATCCAGCATTTTGTCGTATGCGTCAGCTTCCGCTTTAGAGGTAAAAGTCATTTTCTCTTCTCCATTGCGTTCTACCACGTACTTGACGATTACAGCCATGGTTGGTCCCCTAATTTGGTGTATTGATACTGGCTTTTTATACAGTTTTTGACCAATCAAGTCTAGCGACAAGCCTCAGAATGAGAGACACGTACAACTAACTGACTAGCATTTAAACTATCTTGGTTTCACTTTGCGGATTTGTCCGCCAAAGGAAGGTTTGTTGGTCGCTCCCAATCTTGGCAAAATTCGATAAACGTTCTGAGCAATGGGCTTTGATATTTCTCTTTATGAACCAGTAACCAGAAGCGACGTTTCATATCTAAAGGCATGTCGAGCAGTTTTACGCGGCCGTCACGAATAGCAGGTTCTGCAGACAAACGTGACAAACAGCCCAAGCCTAACCCTGCCGATACTGAGTTGATCAACGCTTCGGTGGTATTGAGCTGAAAAGCTTCATGCCAATGTTCCAAGCGCGGCGCGACAACGCGCATAAAAAATTCGCGTGAACCAGATCCTGCCTCTCGCAATATCCATTCACTGTTTTCTAGCTCGGTTAAGTTTACTGGCCCTTCGTGCGCGGCTGGGGAATTGGGCGCGCAAATCACGCACATTTCATCTTCGCTAAACTGGGTAGACTGCAATTCAGGGTGAAGTGTTTTGCCTTCAATGAGGGCTATGTCTAACTCGTAATCGGTCAGCATGTCGCAGATTTGTGCGGAGTTAGAAATGAACAGACTTTGAGAACGATGGTTCGTTTGCTGACGAAATTCGCTAAGCAAATAGGGCGCGACTTGGTTGCCAATGGTGTCGCTGGCACCAATGCGAAGTTGGCCCGATAGCGCTTGGTCACCATCGAAAATGCTCTCGATGTCCTTGGCTCGGTTGAGTAATTCATCCGCCAGTGGCAGTAGTTTTTGACCTTCTTGGTTCAAAATCAGTCGGTTATTAACACGATCAAATAAGTGATGGCCGATCTGCTTTTCTAATTCTGAGAGTGCCATGCTCACTGCGGCTTTCGATAAAAAGAGACTATCAGAAGCCGCTGTGAGCGTTTTGTGCTGCGTGATCGTCGTAAACACTTTCAGTTGTTTAAGAGAAATGTGACTTGCCATACCCCACCGTTAAGTAATTCTGAACGTTTGTTTTAAATAATTAGATATATCGGAACGAAGTGCAAGCGTATTATACGTCCCATCAAGAGTGAGTCTGGTTGAGGTCATCATGATTCAAAGAACAAAAGCAAAAGTAATGGGAGCACCAACTCCAATGGCGGGTTTGGCTCTTGGTATTGCAAGCTTGGGCTGGAGTTGGGAGAACTTCGCCGAATTACATGGCTACGGACAGTGGATTAGTGCGGGTATCGCGAGCATATTGTTGGCTATATTGGCAACCAAGTTTTTGCTACATAATCATCTATTGAGACAAGATCTTGCTCATCCGGTTGTGGGCAGCGTGGTTCCGACATTTGCGATGGGCACTATGGTGGTATCGAACTCTCTCGGCCATTTTTACCCATTAGCTGGCGATGCGCTTTGGCTGATTGCGGTGGTTTTGCACATCGTATTCTTGGTGAGCTTTGTTTACCATCGCGCCAAAGATTTTGAATTGCACCACATGGTTCCTAGTTGGTTTGTACCGCCTGTGGGTATCATCGTTGCGGATGTGTCTTTCTCTGGCAACCCGATGTTAGCACCAGTGGCACAAGGTGCATTGATGTTTGGTATGGTGGCGTACGCGATTATGTTGCCGATGATGATTTACCGTTTCATGTTTACCCATGAAATTCCGGATGCAGCGAAACCAACAATGGCAATTATGGCGGCACCAGCAAGTCTATCATTGGCAGGGTACTTAACGGTCACTGCGACACCATCACCAGTGATCATCGCTATGCTATTTGGTATCGCGGTATTGATGACAGCCATCATTTACCTCGCATTCTTTAAATTGCTTAGACTGCCATTTAGCCCAGGCTATGCGGCGTTCACTTTCCCGATGGTGATCGGTGCGACGGCGCTGTTTAAAATGGCGAATTGGATGGAGTTGCAAGGATTGGCTGCGCACTATGTTCAACAAGTGCGAGGCTTAGCTAGTCTTGAGTTGATTGTGGCAACATTTGTTGTCTCTTATGTGGCCTTACAATACATCAACAACTTGTTGATTCAGCCACGCTTGATGCACGCTCATCACGCTTAAATAGCAGATAGGAAAAAGCCTCTTGGTCTTACAACCAAGAGGCTTTTTTATTTCAATCGGCGTCGATGTTGGACACTAGCCTTTTTTGTAAAATCGCGACATCTCATCCAGAGAATAACGAATGATATCGACAGGAATTTTCTGTTCTTTCTCGACTTTTAACTGGCGATTCAGTTGCTGAGAGTGCCCGCCAGGGTTGACCACAAGCATCAGTTCTTTGCCGACCAATGCATAGTTGTAGTAGCTGCCTGCAATATACCAATCGCGAGAGGCAGAGCTATCAAACAAGTTATGACCAACGCTGTATGAACTCGTTGTGCCTTGAACGTCAAACAGCGTATTCATCATGGTTGGCACGACGTCAAAATGGGTCGTGCGGTAATCAACTTGCTCTGGCTGACGATTTGGCATGTACACGTAAAGAGGCACATGTACTTGAACGTCACTGTAGTTACCCGTGTGGCCCCAATAGTTCATCTTATGGTCGTTAAACTCTTCACCATGATCTGATGAAATCACCACAATGGTGTTGTCTAAGTCGACATTTTTCAGCACATCACCAATCAAGCTGTCGATGTAGTACAACGAGTTCTTGTATCGATTGTGGTAAAGCGAAGCGTCAAAATCGTTGTTGAGCAAAATGTGGTCAACGCGTTCCCAGTATGGTTTGAATTTCGCAAATTCAGGTTCGGGAAATACTGTGCCGTGGGCGGCATCGTAGAACAGAAAACCAAAGTACGGCTTGTCGCTATCCTGCTTTTGGAACTCGATGAACTTGTCTGTTATCTGCTGATCGCGCTCGACAGCTGTTTCCCCAGTTTGTTTCAGGGTCAAGTCCGACACTTTTTTGAATACCGTGCGAGAAAGTGGCGGGCTGGTGAGCGGTGCCGAGCCAAAAATGCCCATGCGGTAGCCTTCTGCTTGCAGCGTATCCATAAACACAGGAGAGCGTTGGCTTGCGTAAAAGCTTTCCCAGTAGGTTGCGGGCAAGCTGTAAAACAGGCTGAAAATACCCGCTTGAGTTGAGTTGCCGCCGCTCATATGTTGTGTGAAATTCACTGTCTTTTCAGCGAACTTAATGACATTTGGCATGACTTCCGGCGTCGCATCACTGTAGCGCCACGCATCAACCAAGATAAACAAGACATTGGGCTGTTTCTCTTTGCTTTGCACTTGAATCGGCGCAAGCGGGTAGTTGAGTGAGCTACGTTCAATGTTGGTTAACTCTACGCGGTTCTTAGATGCAATGTTCTCATCCACTAGGTCGTGTTTGTAAATAAATTTACGAGCCGTCAGCGGGTAGTAAAGTGGCCAGTTATTCGAAAACTGACTGACTTCATCGTCGTAAAGGGCATTTTTGTACGCATGAATCATCTGTGTGCTGAGCAATACAGCAAACCAGACGCTGATCAAAACGAACTTAGCTCGGCTTTGTGCCAGTTTATTACTTACCCAAACGGTACAAGCGAGCCCGATCACCAGAATGGCAATTTCACTGATGAAGATTAGCCAACTCATCCACGAAATATCGAAGACATCACCGCCACCTTCGAAAAACATACGGATTAATAGAGCGTTGATGTGAAGTTTGTATTGCTGAAAAACGAGGATATCGACTTTAAACATGATCAATAGACAGATCGCGATAGCGATCACGATGCCTTTGAATACTCGAGTCGGTAGAAAAGAGAGCAATAAACTCAACAACATAAATGGAAGAGCGATCAAGCCCAGCCAGCCATATTGAGTCGAAACCAAATAGTAACCTTGCAACAAGGTTAGCGGTTCATTCTGATTGTTAGACAACACAAAAGGATAACAAGCGATCGACAGGTACACTGCAAAGCAAGCAAAAAAAGCAATCAGCCAAGCGCTGTTGGAAGACAGTTTGCGAAACATACTTTTTGTTTGTTTATAAATTATGGGTAGAGGGAGTATAAAACAGTGTTTTTTATTATGGAATAGTTGCGACGAATGTCACATTTTGTATGGAAGTGTCAGACTTGATTGACATGTGAAAATTCAGAAGATTCATACTCTATTTGAGTGATATATAACCTTTTGTTTTTTCCGAACGCGAGATCACTGCGGGTTTAAATGGGGCTGTGCTAAGCTAGCTAACAGTTTCAATCGGCGCTCGGTATTCCCAATTTGTTTACTGTTTATCACTCCAACCAAGTTGACGTTCTTAAATCACTCCTTGTCGAACTGATTCGAATCAGTCCGCTGGAAAACCCGTTCGAAAAAGAACAAATTCTGGTTCAAAGTCCGGGCATGTCCCAGTGGCTAAAAATGGAATTGGCCAAAGAGTTTGGTGTTGCCGCGAACATTGATTTTCCGCTTCCTGCTACCTTCATTTGGGAAATGTTTACGCAGGTGTTGCCAGACGTGCCAAAACGCAGTGCGTTTAACAAAGAAGCGATGACTTGGAAGTTGATGCATCTGCTGCCGGGGCTTCTCAACCAAGACGTGTTTTCGCCGTTAGCGCAGTACCTCAAAGATGACATTGACCACTCTAAGCTGTATCAGCTGGCTGAGAAAATTGCCGATATTTTCGATGGTTACTTGGTGTATCGTCCGGAATGGATCGCAAGTTGGGAAGCTGGGCAGAGTGTGCCAGAGCTGGAAGATGAGCATCCGTGGCAGCCGATCTTATGGCAAGCGTTGTATGATCACACTGTGTCATTAGGGCAGTCTCCTTATCACCGTGCCAACCTTTATGAGCACTTTATCGACACGTTAGAGAGTTTTAACTGCAATTTTGACCATTTACCCAAGCGTTTGTTTGTTTTTGGCATTTCTTCGTTGCCGCCTCGCTATATGGATGCGCTAAAAGCAATTGGTGAACACATCGACGTGCATCTGATGTTCACTAACCCTTGTCGTTATTATTGGGGTGAAGTTCGAGATCGCAAATATCTGGCTCGTTTGGCGGCGAAACATCGTCAGCACGTTGTGTGGCAGGACGATCACTCGGAAGTGCAAGGTGAAACTGAGCAACTGAAAGGTTCATTGGAAGATAATGTGATCGATGAGCTGCACACCGATGTGGTCGGAAACAGTCTGTTGGCGTCCATGGGTAAACTCGGGCGCGACAATATGTATCTGTTGTCTCAGCTGGAATCTCATGAAATCGAAGCCTTTGTTGATGTTGAGCGCGACAGTCTGCTCCATCAATTGCAAGCGGATATTCTCAATCTTGAAGAACATCAAGATGACCAACAGATTGAAAACAGTCATCACAAACAAGTGGTTAGCTTGGGTGATAAATCACTGAGCCTACACGCTTGTCACAGCCCGATGCGCGAAGTGGAAGTGCTGCATGATCAACTATTGGCGATGTTCGATGCTGACCCAACGTTAAAACCGCGCGATATTATCGTGATGGTCGCGGACATCAACGCTTACAGCCCTGCGATTCAGGCGGTCTTTGGTAACGCGCCGGGTGAGCGTTTTATTCCCTATTCGATTTCTGACCGAACCGCCGATCAAGAGAGCCCAATTCTGGCCGCATTTATGCAGTTGGTGAACTTACCCAATACGCGCTGTTTGGCATCAGAACTACTCGAACTTCTGGAAACTCCGGCGATATTAAAGCGTTTTGAACTCAGCGAAGATGATTTTTTACAAGCCAAACAATGGGTTGAGGAATCGGGGATTCGCTGGGGATTGGATGCCAATACCGGACGCGAATTTGAACTGCCGGAAACCCGTCAAAACACATGGCAATTTGGTATTCAACGCATGTTGCTTGGCTACGCGATGCCAGAATCCGCAGGTTTGTTTGAAACCGAGCAAGGCAGTTTGTCTCCGTACAACGAAGTGCAAGGCATGGGCGCAGAGCTGGCGGGCAAGTTGGCACACTTTATCCAACAAATTAGCACTTATCGAAGCAAACTTTCTCATGTTCAGACTATTGATGGTTGGCGAGAGACTTTGGTTTCACTGCTGGATGACTTCTTCTCAGTTGAGTTAGAAGGCGAAATGGCGCTCAAATCCATTCGCGATACGCTCAGCCAACTCAAAGAGCAATTAGCTGATGCCGCATTTGATGATGCGTTATCTCCGTCGATCATCAGCCAATACCTTCAAAACAAATTATCTGGCACACGAGTCAGCCAGCGCTTCCTTGCTGGTCAAGTGAACTTTTGTACCCTGATGCCGATGCGCTCTATTCCGTTTAGAACCGTTTGTCTACTGGGGATGAATGACGGCGTGTACCCACGCTCCATGCCGCCAGAAGGCTTTGACTTGATGACAGGAAGAACCAAACCGGGCGACCGTTCGCGCCGAGATGATGACCGTTACCTATTCCTCGAAGCGATGTTGTCTGCACAACAAACGCTCTACATCAGTTATGTTGGCCGTTCAATCCAAGACAATACCGAGCGAGTGCCTTCGGTTCTGGTTTCTGAGCTGATGGAATACTGCCACCAAAACTATTGTTTAAGTGGTGATGAAGCGTTGCCCGTTGATGAGTCTGGCGACAACTTATTAAATGCGTTGGTGAATACCCACGCCATGGTGCCGTTTAGCCCAAGTGCGTTCCAAGGCATGCACGCCAGCTACGCGAAAGAGTGGATTCCAGCGGCATTGACTCAAAGTAGTCAATCGCAAGGCTATGTTCGTCGTGATTTTAATCGGGCATTAGACGACTATCTGTTAGGAGCGACGTTCCCACTTGAGCTCGACTTAGTCGAGTTGCAACGTTTCTGGCGCTTACCTGTGCAGTATTTTTTCAATCGTCGTTTAAAAGTAACCTTTGAACCGCCACTACCGGTGATGGAAGACGACGAACCCTTTGTTTTAGGTGGTTTGGAAAGCTATCAAATGCGTGATGAGCTGTTAGAAACCTTGCTTGAAGCGACATTGATGCAGCCAGAGAAAAAAACAGAGGTGCTTAAACACTTTATGAGTCAACAGCGCGCGCAAGGCAAACTGCCGGTGGGGGCGTTTGGTGATATCGAATTTGAAACCAACCGAGTTCAGGCGGAAGAGCTGGTGGATAAACTGGCGTTTTTATCTGGTGCGCCTCAAGACGATTTGGAAATCGACCTGACGTTTGATTCCTTGTTTGAGCGAAATGAAGGCGAAGAGAAAAACGTTCGCCTAACAGGTTGGCTAACTCAATGCTACCAATCCGGTTTGATTCGCTATCGAAGCGGTAAGATTCGCTCGCAGGATTACCTTGCTGCGTGGATCGATCACCTTGCCATGTCGGCGTCGGGTCATGCTAAGAAAACTCACATCATTGGTTACGATCGTAAAGAAGGCGCGCTGCATTTGATCTACCCAGAAATTGCCGATGCGCAGTATGCCAAACAGCTACTGACTGAATTAGTTCGCTTATTTTTCGAAGGCATGACTAAGCCTTTGCCTTATTTCCCGAAAACGGCGTTGGCTTGTGTTGAAGCGGGCTTTAGCCGCGGTCAGTGGGTAGATTACGAAGAGAAATCTTTGAAGAAAATGGCTGACGCATTCAATGATGGCTTCATGAGCCCGGGCGAAGGCAGTAATGCGTACATCTCTCGAATTTGGCCTGCTTGGAATGATGAGTTGGCCTCAGAAGTTCGTTTGCTGACAGCATTAGTACTGCAAGGTGCGCGCTTAGCGGTTCAAGACGCTGATGATGTGAAAGCGTAATAAAGACAGCTGGATAAAGAGAAGGAAGAGTAGGGTGGCCGCCAGAAAATCATTATTTTTTGTAGGGCGTTCGCTGTACGGCCACAAGGTCAGAGGGATCATGATACTTTTGTTTAATTCATTTGAGTTGTGCCGCCAAAAAGGTTTGGCTTATCTCGTGGGGCGCATACTAACGGTACGTCTTATGGATAACCGTGAGAAAGATCTCACAAAGCTCTAAATTATCCAACTTGTTAAACATATTAATAGAATTTTTAACTATAGATCACATTTATTAGGTGATACGTCCTAGTAAATAATCCGGAGAGATTCAGCGTTATGGATCAAATGTCAGGTGCAGAGTGTCCTCTACATACGTTAGACCGCACAGAGCAACCTCAACCAACGCCACTAGAACCGATGACGTTTCCTCTGCACGGTGCGAGGTTAATCGAGGCATCAGCAGGTACAGGTAAAACCTTCACTATTGCAGGTTTATATCTGCGTCTTTTGCTTGGTCATGGCAGCGCGGAAACTCGACATCGCGTACCGCTTACGGTCGACCAAATTCTGGTTGTAACCTTTACCGAAGCGGCAACTGCGGAATTACGCGATCGTATCAGGGCAAGAATCCATGATGCGCGAATCGCGTTTGCGCGTGGACAGAGTTCCGACCCGGTGATCCAACCTTTGCTTAATGAGTTTGACGATCACAAGCAAGCCGCAGAAATTTTATTGCAGGCAGAGCGTCAGATGGACGAGGCGGCGGTCTACACCATTCACGGTTTTTGCCAACGTATGCTAACGCAAAATGCGTTTGAATCTGGCAGCCGATTTAATAACGAGTTTGTGACCGATGAAAGTCACCTAAAAGCGCAAGTTGTAGCCGATTACTGGCGCCGCAATTTCTACCCGTTGCCATTTACCTTGGCTGGGGAAATTCGCCAGCTATGGAGCTCTCCATCTGCGTTGTTGTCTAACATCAGCAATTACTTAACCGGTGCGCCGCTAAGCCTTTCTGTTCCTGCTATGAAAGGTAGTTTGGCTGATCTTCATACTGAAAATTTGAAAAAAATTGATGAATTAAAAGCACAGTGGCGAGAAAGCCAAGATGACTTCTTAACGCTGATTTCAGATTCAGATATTAACAAACGCAGCTACACCAAAAAGTCTCTGCCGACGTGGTTGGAGGCGGTGAATGCTTGGGCGGCAACGGAAACCACAGGTTACGATTATCCAGACAAGCTGGAGAAATTCGCGCAAAACGTCTTGTTGGAAAAAACACCGAAAGGCAGTGCGCCGCAGCATGCGGTATTTGAAGCCATTGAAACATTTCTTGCCAATCCAATCAGCTTAAAAGCGCCACTGCTTGCTCATGCGATTGAGCATTGTCGTGTGATGCTGGCCAACGCGAAAAATCAAAAACAGTGGCTCTCTTTCGATGATTTGCTGACGCAACTTTCTGCTTCTATCGATACGGACGAAAGCGAGCTTTTAGCGGCGCGTATTCGTACTTTGTACCCTGTCGCAATGATTGACGAGTTCCAAGATACCGACCCGCTTCAATACAGTATTTTCAGCCGTATTTATCTGAACAACCCGGAATGTGGTTTGTTTATGATCGGTGACCCCAAGCAGGCGATTTATGGCTTTCGTGGCGCAGACATTTTCACTTATATCAAAGCGCGTAACCAAGTAAGTGCCCACTACACGTTAGGAACCAACTGGCGTTCTAGCGCAGATATGGTGCAGGCGGTAAACCAAGTATTTGCTTTGCCAGACAGTCCATTTATCTACGATTCGGATATTCCGTTCTTACCCGTTAAGTACAGTCCCAATGCCGAAAAACGCATTTGGACTATGGGTGGCCAAAAGCAACCAGCGCTGACTTATTGGTTGCAAGAAGCGGACGATAAACCGCTACCAAAAGGCGAGTATTTGACTCGAATGGCAGAGGCGACCGCAAGCCAAATCCAAACCATTTTGACGCAGGCTCAACAGGGGCAAGCGTGTCTGGTGAATGGCGAAAAACAGAAAGCGGTTCAAGCGGGCGATATCGCGGTATTGGTTCGAACAGGTAGCGAAGGTCGAATGATCAAACAAGCGTTGGCTGATCAAGGCATTGCCAGCGTGTACCTGTCTAACCGAGACAGTGTGTTTACCAGTTCGGTGGCGCAGGATTTACAGCGTTTGCTGCAAGCGGTGCTGACTCCAGAAAATGACCGTGCGCTGCGTGCAAGTCTTGCTTCTGAGCTGTTTGCCCTCGACGCAGCAAGTTTGGATGCACTTAATAACGATGAAATTGTGTGGGAAAACGCCGTAAACGAATTCAAAGAATATCGCAAACTTTGGGTTCAGCGTGGTGTGCTGCCGATGCTGCGGGCGGTGATCAGCAAACGCCATATTGCCGAGCGATTACTAGAAGAAGGCGCGAGTTCACAGGGTGAAAATGGTGAGCGAGTGCTTACCGATTTAATGCACATCGGTGAACTGCTTCAACAAGCCAGTAATGAACTGGACAGCGATCACGGTCTACTGCGTTGGCTCGCTCAGTCTATCAGTGATGCGGAAAACTGTTTGGGTGGCAGTGATGACCAAATCCAACGTTTAGAATCGGAACGTAACTTAGTGCAGATCGTAACTATTCACAAATCAAAAGGCTTGGAGTATGACCTCGTATTTCTGCCGTTTGTGTTCAGCTATCGAGAAGCCAGTGAAGCCAAATATTACGATGCAGCCAATGACCGCACGGTACTGGATATTACTGGCAACGATGCGTCCATGAAGCAAGCGGATAAAGAGCGTTTGGCGGAAGACTTACGCTTGATATACGTAGCACTAACGCGAGCTGTGTATGCGTGTTTTATCGGTGCCTCACCTTTGCGCAATGGCCGTTCGACCAAAGAGCCAACTGGTGTACACCGCAGTGCGATTGGCTATTTGATTCAAAATGGTCAAGAAGGTGGCATTAACGATTTGCAACAAGGTTTAACAAAGCAACAAGACGAGCTTGATTGTGTCGTTGTGGCCGATCCGCCGCAGCAACTCGAAGAGAAGTACGTAGCGCCACAAGAAGAAATACACGATCTTAGCGCGAAAGAGCTGCAAAACCCTATCGATAGAAACTGGCGCATCACCAGTTATTCTGGCTTGGTCAAGCAAGGCTCTCATCACGCCGAGCATGATGCCACGATTGAGATTACGGGTTTTGATATCGACTCATCTGAAGAGCAAGACGAAGCGGATTTGGTGGAGCCAGAGCGCTCTATTTTTACCTTCCCTCGTGGTGCGCGTCCGGGTACGTTCCTGCACAGCTTGTTTGAGGAAGTTGAATTTACTCAGCCAGCCACTACGGAAGAGAATACACAAATCATCCTTGGCTTGATGGAAAGCGAACAGCTCGATGAAGAGTGGCTACCTATTTTACAGCAATTGATTGATACCGTACTCGCAACGCCGTTGGATGGTAAGTCTTTGCTGCTGAATCAAAAAGCACCGTCGCAACGTTTGGTGGAGATGGAATTTTTGCTGCCGATTGAAGTTTTGTCTGCACCGGCGTTAAACCGAGTCATTCAACGTCACGATCCGTTGTCGGCGAAAGCGGGGGATTTAGGTTTCCAAACCGTGCAAGGCATGCTCAAAGGTTTTATCGACTTGGTGTTTGAACATCAAGGTAAATACTACGTGCTTGACTGGAAATCGAATCATCTTGGCGACGATGTGACGCACTATCATGGTGAGGCTCTGAAATCGGCGATGGCAGATCACCGCTACGATTTGCAGTACCAGATTTATGCGTTAGCCCTGCATCGTTTCCTACGCAGCCGATTGGCCAATTATGATTATGAACAGCACTTTGGTGGCGTGTATTACTTGTTCTTGCGCGGCATGGATGGGCAGAGTGACCACGGCATTTTTGCCGCGAAACCAACTTTCGAGTTCTTACAAGAGATGGATCGTTTGATTGATGGTCAAGTACTTGAAACGCGCTCAACTCAAGCTGGGCAGATGGAGCTACTTTAATGATGACAAATCACAATCTTCATTCTGACCAAGATAGCCTATTGGTAGTGTTGGAACGCTTGGCGCACAAAGGTGCTATTCGTCAGCTCGACTACCAATTCGCCTGTTTTATTGATTCTCAAACGCATGATGAACAGTCGGACAGTCAAGCATTGGCGTTTATCGCTGGTGTTGTCAGTAGTGAGCTTGGCAAAGGACATATCTGTCTGTCTCTGTTCGATGCACAAGGGCAATCTACGGATTTAGCCAGTAAGCTAGGGCTGTTTGGTGAGTCGGCATTGGCGCTTAATACACAGTTGCAAGGCATAGACTGGATTCATGTATTACAAAATTCCAGCGTGGTCGGCGCGCAAGGAGAAGCCTTGCCTTTAATGTTCGATGGTGAGCGTCTGTATCTGCATCGCTATTGGCATTATGAAGTGACACTGGCGGAAAAGCTCAATCAGCTGGGCGCCGCAGTTAACTTGCAACCACAAGAGTTTGCGCGATTATCCGAGTTGCTCAACCATTTATTTGCACGCCAATACCATTTTCTGTTTAACGCGTTAGGCAAAGCAGTAGAAGCGGGAAGCAGCAACCAAGTGTTGCGTCAACAATTGGTGTGTGACCACCTTGATGTGGTCGCAAGCGAATCGTTGGATTGGCACGTCATTGATTCCGTGCTTAGCAATGCGCGCAAGGTTCAGGATTTACAAACACTGGATGAACTCGTGCCACTCTCGGCTTGCGTGAACTGGCAAAAAGTCGCGGCGGCAGTTGCGTTAACCCGTCGATTTGCTGTGATTTCTGGTGGCCCAGGTACGGGTAAAACGACGACAGTAACCAAGTTGCTTGCTGCTTTGATTGAACAGGCGACGCAAGAGAAAAATCTAACCATCAAGCTGGTGGCCCCGACGGGGAAAGCGGCGGCGCGATTAACCGAGTCCATTGGTAAAGCGGTGCAAGAGCTGCCAGTTTCTCCGGAGCTAAAAGCCAAAATTCCGACTGAATCAAGCACCTTGCATCGGTTGCTGGGCGCGATTCCTAATAGCGCAGAATTTCGTCACAACAAGCAAAATCCACTGCATTTGGATATTTTAGTTATCGACGAAGCGTCGATGGTCGATTTACCAATGATGTACAAAGTGGTTGATGCCTTACCGAAACATGCGCGGCTGATTTTGCTAGGTGATAAAGATCAACTTGCTTCAGTTGAAGCAGGGGCCGTGTTGGGTGATATCTGTTCGTTCCACGCATTGGGTTATGGAAAAGAGCAGGCGTCAGCCATTGCAAAACTGACGGGTTTCGATACTTTAGCCCATACGGGTAACAGTGCATCTAGCATTGCCGATAGTTTATGTATGCTGCAAAAGAGTTACCGATTTGACGCTCGCTCAGGCATTGGTCAGTTGGCAAAAGCGGTTAACTCAGGTTCTGCTGCGAGCGTAGATAACGTCTGGGCGCGTGACTTTTCTGACATCGAACATTTCGCGCTAAGTAGTCAACATTACAACCAACTGATGCAGACGTTGGTGCAGGAATACGGTCGTTACCTCAAACGCATTGGACAACAGGAGACTGATCCTAAAACCGGAGAGCCAGAGTCGCTAACGCACAAAGCCAAAGCGGTGTTAGATACCTTCAACCAATGCCGATTGCTGTGCGCGATCCGTGAAGGTGACTTCGGTGTGGCTGGGCTAAACCAACGCATCGAGAAAGCGCTCGCGGCGCGCAAGTTCATTCAAGTTCAGGATGAAATTTGGTATCACGGCAGACCCGTCATGGTTACGCGTAATGATCACGGTTTAGGTTTGTATAACGGTGATATTGGTATTTGCATGCGAGATGACACTGAAGAAGAACCGCGTTTGAAAGTCTTTTTTGAGTTACCTGACGGCAGTGTGAAATCGGTCTTACCGAGCCGAGTACCTGAACATGAAACGGCTTACGCCATGACCATCCATAAATCGCAAGGCAGTGAATTTGATTACACCCTGATGATTTTGCCACCAGACTTTAGCCCGATATTAACCCGTGAGTTGATTTACACAGGCATTACCCGCGCGAAAAAGCGTTTAGCTCTTTACGCCGAACTTAATGTTCTGAAGCGAGGCATTAAGGTGAAAACCACTCGTGCGAGTGGGTTAGTAAAGCGGCTTACGAATTAATTTTTACTTGTGATTGTGACATTTTCGAAGATGATTCTTTGTGGCGGGTCTTATATTTGCCATTTCGTTTTCATGCAAAATGGATTGTTATTGAGTAAGGCTCTTTCTTAGCGATATATTTCTCCTTTCTCATTCACATATCAAAGGCAGCTGAATATGGGATTGCTCGACTCGTCTTTTCTAACCTTCTTTATCGCCGGAGGAGGCACGTTTTTATGGTTCGTTATTATCGGAGCAATTTTTATATTTTTTATACCACTAAAGGTGAAGCGGTTTGCTTTTAATCCGAAACATTATTCAGAAGTAGAGTTAGCTTTAGTCTCGGGTTTTCACTTTGGTGCTTTAGTACATGGTGTAGGCTTAGTTGCGGCGGTCGCTTTACCAACTTTAGCGAGGAGAAGGGGCTTTGCTGATATTCATCAAGTTTGCTCCGGTCTATTCATCGGAATTTGCCGTATTTATATATGCGTTTTATTGCTTCTAGCTATGATCACTTTAGGCTCAATGGTGGTTTGGATGTCTATTACTTGAGAGCTGGAATAGAAGGTCGGTGAAGTTTGCAGTTATTAGAAGTTTCTTTTATTACATTTTTTGTTGCAGGTGCTTTGTTAGTTTTTTGGTACCTGATAGTAGGTATTTTGCTTATTGTTATCACGCCGCAAAAAGTAAAGCACTATGCGTATACTAGTGAGCACTATACAGATATTGAGCTTGCTTTAGTTTCTGGATTTCACTTTGGGGCCTTAATACATGGATTAGCTCTTGTTGCCGCAGTTGCATTTCCTAAGTTGGCCAAAAAAAGAAAGCTAACAGATATTCGTAGAGTTTGCCCAAAGTGGTTCATAAGTATTGGGCTAGTGTACTGGACTATTTTAATCTTTATCGTAGTCACTATTTTTGCATCTTTGTTAGCTATGATTTTGTTTTGAATTAATTACGTACGTAAAAGAAGACCGAGCTTATGGCTCGGTCTTCTTTTATGCATGTTTTGCAAACGCATTGGTAAAAGACACGCTGCGTATTTTGTATTGCTGTTGATAAGCAAGAATAAAATCTCGGATAGCGTCATTTACGGGGAAAACACAGTGGACGTCTAGGCCTTCTAAAAACTGATTGTCAGCCATATCCCAGAAGCTTTGAAGCGAATTACAAATGATTGTTCTCATAACAGTGCTCGTCTCGGCTTATTTAAAGTCAGATTAACAACTGTCCTTGGTGTGCAATACGGAGCTAACTAGTTTTTCAATTGCCCAGTATTTTAGGGTGAAGGCTACATTACATCACCTAGATCCATTCGTATTGGTTAAAAACCAATCACTAGCGAGCAGAGTATAGCCAACCAAATGTATATTTAAAAGATAAAATTGGAACGAAAATCAAGCAATGGTTTGCGCATTTCTAAGTTGGGTTTACATGATTACCCGCTAGTCCGGAGTAGGGTTTATGTGTGGCCTTACTCCTAAACAAGCTCGATGTGCAGGGTTGAGCGTTAATGAACTGAATCCTGCCCTTTGAGGTTAGTTGGTATAGTGGAACGTTAAGTTTCGCTCCCTGATTTAAGGTTAAGCTATAAATCTAACGCTAAGATTTTGGACTTACGCTGGAAGTTATATAACCCTTGTTTGGCTCCAGGCAAATAGTCGACACTGACTTCGTAAAAACCTTGCTCTCTAAACCAATGCAAACTGTGTGTCGTGAGGACAAAAATCTGATCAATGGTTTCGGATTTAGAACGATGTTTCATGTAGTTGAGCAGTAACAAACCTCGGTTTCCATCACGATAGTCAGGGTGAATCGCTACGCAAGCCATCTCAGCTTTACGCTCTTCTGGGTATGGATAAAGGGCAGCACAGCCAATAATCAAGCCGTCTTTTTCGATGATGGTAAATTTTCCTATCTCTTGCTCTAGCTGCTCTCGAGAGCGCCTAACGAGTACACCTTGTTCTTCTAAAGGGCGAATGAGGTCTAAGATACCGCCAATATCGTCAATATTAGCTTGCCTCACTTGTTCAGCACTCGCCATAACAACTTGGGTACCGATACCGTCGAAAGAGAACAACTCCTGAATTAAGGCGCCATCTACTTTATAACTGATCAAGTGGCTACGAGGTACTCCGGCACGGCAAGCGGCAATAGAGCCTTTAAGAAAGCGCAGTGTTCCAGTGTTGTAATCTAGGTCAGGAGACGTATTTTCAGAAAGCGTTTTGATGACATGCTCCGCCTCAATTGGTAGTAACTCGGCGACAGCATTGCCGTTGTCATCAATGACACCTTGTTCGGAGCAAAAACCAATCAGCTTATCCGCACACAGCTTTATCGCTAGTTGGGTGGCGACTTCTTCCGATAATAAATTGAAGCACTCGCCAGTCACAGAGCTAGCAATGGGACCTAGCAGAACAATTGAACCTTGATCAAGAGTGCGATTAATCGCGTCGGTGTCAATGCGGCGAATACGTCCACTATGGCAATAGTCCACACCATCATCAACGCCGAGTGGTTGGGCAATGATGTAGTTTCCGCTAACGACATTGAGCTGGGTACCTGCCATCGGAGTATTGTTGAGGCTCATTGATAGGCGCGCAGTAATCGCAAGCTGAAGTTGTCCGGCAGCTTGCATAACAACAGATAAAGCCGATTCATCCGTAATGCGGATATTTTTGTGGTAAGGCGTAGTGAGGTCTTGTTTTTCTAGCAGCTGATTAATTTGAGGACGTGCACCATACACCACCACGACTTTGATTCCGAGGCTGTGCATGAGTGCGATATCATTAATAATATTGCCAAAATTTTTGTGTGCGACGGCTTCTCCGCCCAGCATGATCACCATGGTTTTTCCGCGGTGAGCATTGACATAAGGTGTTGATTGACGGAATCCTTTTACGAGAGCAGTACTACGAATTTTCACTACAGCCATCCCTTTGTTTAATTATGTTAAAATAATGCCTTTTTATTCATTGAGTGGCAAGGCGAAATTTTGGAATAAAGCACAAACATATTGAGGTAGGTTCTTGGTCCCGTTAAGAGGGAAGGTTACAATGGTGGCGTCTTTCCTCAATACGTGAACCTCATGTCTTCTGCTGTTAATAAGAATGCTGCGATCACTGCTTCAAATCTGTCAAAAACGTCATCTAAATCAATTCTTCGTAAGTGGCTAGAGCGTTCTCTCATGCTTATAGCGATAGTTGGAACCGTTGTCGTGTGCATGCTGTATAGTGATTTGATTACTCGAACCATTAATCCGCCCATTCCCAAATCGACAATTTATGGTCGCTGGGTTGAGCAAGATGTTGCGCCTTATGCTCGTGAAGAATTTGTGTTGAGTGAGCGCGGTGTTACCGTAAATGGTTCTACAGTGGCGACCAGTTTTGAATTCGATGGGGATTCGTTTTCGTATCGAGTGGGTTCAAATGAGCGGCACTTCAATTTTGTGGGTAAGCAGCATGCAGAAATGAAGCTGGATGCCAATGCTCATTATCTACCTGTATTCCGTTTAGAGGGACGTGCAAGGATAGCGGTAAGATAGTCGTTTTTATTATTGTCTTTTAAGCAGAGCTCTCTTGCGTCTGTGAGCCATATGGATGATCACAATTTCATCTCTCAATCAGTAAATTTTACTTCCAAACATAATCCGGACAATTCCGTAATTCTTCCGCTGTTATCATGTTGCATTAACTGAATGAATTTACAACGAGTAAACGGATTGGCTTAGCGTTGAAACATTTTGTCGTTGCTTTTCAATTGCACCGTATGCATTTGTTTGCCATCCTTTCAATTGCACCGTATGCATTTGTTTGCCATCCTTTTGCTATTCTCTTTTACGGAAAAGACACGTGTTAAAAAAACTCCTTCCTATTATCTCTTTGAGCCTACTCTTTGGCTGTGCTCAACAAAATGATCGTGCTCAGCAATATCTTGATGGTGAGTTTCCTCAGATCCTCAATCAAGTGGATGTGGTTGAGTCTAACAAACCACGCGATTTTACTGAATTTAACAAGCAAGCTGAGCAAGTGGTGATAAAGTCACCATCCATGGCGAAGATATACCAACCGCTATATCAACGATTAAGTGAGTGGGCGCAACAGAGCGGAGATACCAGTGCGTTGAGTGCGTTTGGCATTCAAGCCGCGCAATTGGGTGGTGGTGATAAAAAAGGTAATGTGCTGTTTACCGGATACTTTTCTCCCGTGATGGAACTGCGTCATACACCAAACGACATTTTTAAGTACCCAGTTTATGGCAAGCCAAACTGCTCATCAGATTGTCCGACTCGCGCGGAGATCTACAACGGGGCATTAGATGGCCAAGGTTTAGTGCTAGGTTATGCACCTAACCGTATTGACCCGTTTATGATGGAAGTGCAGGGCAGTGGCTATGTGCATTTTGAAGATGATGATACGTTGGAGTACTTCGCGTACGCAGGGAAAAATAATAAAGCTTACGTTAGTATTGGCCGCATTTTGATTGAACGTGGTGAAGTGCCGCGTGAAAAAATGTCTCTCAAAGCGATTAAAGAATGGGTAATGGACAACGACGACGCAACAGTACGCGAGTTGTTGGAGCAAAACCCTTCTTACGTCTTCTTTGCGCCAAAAGCGGAAGCGCCAGTAACGGGATCGGCTGGTATTCCTTTGTTGCCAATGGCCGCGGTCGCGGGTGACCGTTCTATCTTACCAATGGGGACTCCAATCTTGGCGGAAGTGCCACTGCTGAATGCCGATGGTACGTGGAGTGGTGCGCATCAACTGCGAATGCTGATCGTTTTAGACACTGGTGGTGCTGTAAAACAGAACCATTTGGATCTGTATCATGGCATTGGTGCGAGAGCAGGAACGGAAGCAGGGCACTACAAGCATTTTGGTCGAGTTTGGAAACTTGGGCTGGAAAACTCACCAACTCAAGCGCCTTGGGCTTTGCCGCCAGAAAAGCTACAATAGCCATCCAAGAAAGAGGAACCGCCTCTTATCTAGACATTTCATCAAAGAGTGCGTATAAATCGCACTCTTTGTTTTTCTATCGATCATCTGGACTTCAATATGCGTGAACTCGATACCCCAGCATCTGACAGCTACAATCAACGCTTTGGCGGCACTCGTCGTCTTTATGGCAACAGTGAAGTGGACATTCTTCGCGCTGCACACGTTTGTGTTATTGGTATTGGTGGCGTGGGTTCATGGGCGGTCGAAGCGCTGGCCCGTACTGGGATCGGTGAGTTGACTCTGATTGATATGGATGATGTTTGTGTCACGAATATTAACCGCCAAATTCATGCGATGACGGGCACCGTTGGCCAAAGCAAAATTGAAGTGATGGCCGAGCGTGTCAAATTGATCAACCCAGAG
This sequence comes from Vibrio sp. 1069, assembly GCF_033340555.1. Taxonomy (NCBI): domain Bacteria; kingdom Pseudomonadati; phylum Pseudomonadota; class Gammaproteobacteria; order Vibrionales; family Vibrionaceae; genus Vibrio; species Vibrio sp. 1069. The sequence continues at coordinate 49,736 of NZ_JAWOWP010000012.1, read as the reverse complement.
TGTAAAGTCAATCTGATTGATGATTTCATCACGCCAGACAATCAACATGAGTACTTAAGCAAAGAGTTTGATTACGTGCTAGATGCGATTGACAGCGTAAAAGCGAAGGCGTCTTTGTTGGCGTATTGCCGCAGCAACAAGATCAAAGTGATCACCACGGGGGGCGCTGGTGGTCAGGTTGACCCAACGCAGATCATGGTCGCTGACTTAACGAAAACGATCCAAGATCCTCTAGCGAAGAAAATCAAAGACACCTTGCGTCGTCATCATAACTTCCCTAAGAATCCGGCTCGTAAGTTTGGTATTGATTGCGTGTTTTCAACCGAGCAGCTGAAGTACCCTCAAGCAGACGGTTCAGTGTGTGGTGTGAAGTCGACAGCGGAAGGTCCAAAACGTATGGATTGCGCTAGCGGTTTTGGTGCGGCGACTGTCGTAACTGCAACGTTTGGCTTTGTCGCGGTATCGCGAATCGTTGAGAAGTTGATTTCAAAATATAAGCAGTAAACTAGAAGAAGAGCGCATCATGACAGATTTTCCCGTTTCTCCATTTGGTACAGATATCACCAGCGAAGACATTGTAGCGACTATGCAGCAATTTCAAGGCTGGGAAGATCGTTACCGTCAGGTGATTCAGTGGGGTAAAAAGCTGCCACAAATGCCAGAAGAGCTGAAATCAGAACAAGTTACCGTTTCGGGTTGTGAAAGCTTGGTGTGGTTAGTGAGCCAAGAGCAAGATGGCGTTTGGCATTTTTGTGCGGACTCCGATGCGCGTATCGTCCGTGGATTGATTGCCTTGGTAATGGCAGCTTATGACGGTAAAACGGCCGATCAAATTCAAGCATTTGATATTGATGCTTATTTTGATCAGCTGGGGCTTGTCTCCCATTTAAGCCCGTCACGTGGTAATGGCTTGAAAGCTATTGTAGAGCAGATTAAGCAAGTCGCCGTGTAACGAGTTATTTTTCCAACTCTTAAAAAACGCCGAATAGCCTAGCTGTTTGGCGTTTTTTGTATCTGAGTTGAGATATTTTTTGCATATGGATAAAAAGTATGCAAATGGTCGACTATTTTAGCGTTAATTAACCATTCTATTGATCCTGGTTCATTATATTGCCCACTTGGTTTTTATAAACTCAATTGTATTTAAAATTTGTCTATATTAGATAATAGACATATGCCCCATCCGCTCCTATTCCCCAATGTGGAAACACACTTGGAAGCGATTGGGTTACTTAGATACAAATGCTAGGAACCTCCCTATATGCAATTCACCTTGGAACATGCGCAAGACGTGTTATCCGGAATGCCAGACCCCACTTTTATTCTGAGTGAAGATGGTATCTATATTGATGTTTTTGGAGGAACAGATAAAAAAGCCTATCACGATGGAAGCAATTTGATAGGTGAGACGCTGCACAGCGTACTCGAGAAAGATAAAGCTGACTGGTTTATCGAGCAGATCAATCGATCACTGAAACAAGACAGTATTGTGACGGTCGAGTACAAGATGTGCGCCGACAGCATTCAGGGAATAGATGCTAACAGTGGGCCAAGAGGCGACCTATACTACGAAGGCAAGATCTGCCCACTCGCTATAAAATACCGAGGTCGTCGCGTTGTCCTTATTCTTACACGCAACATCTCCAATCGCCACCGAGTTGAAACCCTTCTTCGCCATCAAAGCCAAATTGATGCTCTTACTAACATCTACAATCGACGTGTCTTTTTCGAAAAGCTCACAGAAGAGGTCATTAAAGCTCAAGAGCCGAACTATCACTCCGCGTTGTTATTGTTTGATTTGGACTTTTTTAAAGTCATCAATGATAAACGTGGTCATGATGCGGGGGATTATGTCTTAGAGACCTTAGCTGATTTGGTTTCTCACTTACTCGTCAAAGACGAAATTTTTGCAAGAGTCGGAGGGGAGGAGTTTGCGATTATTTTGCCAGAAACTTCTCTGTCGGCGGCGAAAGAGGTAGGAGAGGAAGTACGTTCCCACATTCAAAATTGTCAGTTCGAATTTGAAAAGATTGAAATTCCGGTCACGGTGAGTGTAGGCGTGGTGGAAATAGGCAGAAATGAAACCACCAAACGTTTGTATGCGCATGCAGATAAAGCGCTTTATGCTGCGAAAAGAAATGGCAGAAATTGCGTGGCGACTCTGGATAGGCAGATGGAGTAACCTTGTTGGTTACTCCAAATCAAACTGTTGGCGTTATAGCATGTCGACGGCTTTTTCTACGGCGGCGATGAGTCTATCCACATCTTCAGCCGTGTTATAAATACCAAAAGAAACGCGTACCGTGCCTTTAACGTTTAGCGCATCCATCAATGGGTGAGCGCAGTGGTGTCCTGCTCGTACCGCAATGCCTTGTTGATCGAGCAGCGTCGCCATGTCTTGGTGATGAACGCCGTCCATGACGAACGTCAGTACAGAGGCATTCGGTTGATAGCCTAGAATATGGATGTCATCCAAAGCGCTTAGTGCTTGGTAGGCCTTATCCTGAAGCACATGGAGATGAGTCTCTACTTCGTGATGGTCAAAACCTTGGTACCACTCAATGGCTTTCGCTAGAGCAATCGCGCCCGCAACGTTTGGTGTGCCCGCTTCAAATTTACCAGGAAGTGCAGAAAACGTCGTTTTTTCGAAAGAAACGCGTTCAACCATTTTACCGCCGCCGTGCCATGGTGGCATGGCTTCCAAAAGTTCAAGCTTGCCGTATAAAACCCCAATGCCTGCTGGTGCATAAAGTTTGTGACCTGAGAAAACGTAGAAATCGATATCTGATGCCGATAAATCAAGTTGCTCATGTACGATGCCTTGCGCGCCATCAACTACAACAACCGCGCCAACGTTGTGCGCCAGTTCAGTGATTTTTTCGATAGGTTGGCGTGTGCCTGTTACGTTGGTTATTTGTGCGCAAGCAACAATTTTACAGCGGTCAGACAGAAGCGCCTCAAATGCACTGATGTCGAACTGGCAATCTGATGTCATCGGAACTTTAATGACTTTAGCACCCGTTTGCTCTGCCACGATTTGCCAGGGCACGATGTTGGCGTGGTGCTCCATCTCGCTAATTAAGATCTCATCACCTGGTTGTAACGTGCTACGGGCGTAGGTTTGAGCAATTAAGTTCAGTGCTTCGGTTGCGCCCCGTGTCCAAATGATCTCTTTAGAGCTGTTTGCACCAATAAAGCTTGCCACTCGTTCTCGTGCCGCTTCAAATTGGCTGGTGGCATTAGCCGTTAAACTGTGGCTGCCACGGTGAACATTGGCATTTTGCGCACTGTAGTAATGACTGATGACATCAATCACACATTGTGGTTTTTGCGTTGTCGCTGCGCTATCTAGATACACTAAGGGCGTATCGTTGACGGATTGGTTTAGAGCAGGAAATTGCTCGCGTACAGCATTTACGTCAAACATTATTCTTCACCAAGCTTGTGGTAGTGCAGAGTAGGCAGAGGGATCATTGGTTCAGCAACTGACCATGCGTGTTTTTTACCTGAGAGTTGAATGATTACTTCCATCGCGAACTCTAAAGCTGTACCCGGACCTTGACTAGTGATCAGGTTGTGGTTGATATCAAAGGTCACGCGTTTGCTGCGCCACTTCTCTTCCGGGATATGTGACTGAAAGCTCGGGTGACAGGTCATCAGTGATTGTGGGAAAAGATCATGGTGTTGCAATACCAACGCCGGTGCTGCGCAGATAGCAGCGACCAATTTTCCCTCGTAGATGTGCTGCTTAAGGATTTCTATCATCACCGTGCTATCACGAAAAATTTCTGCACCACCAACACCACCAGAAAGCGCTATGGCGTCAAACTCATCATCAGCAATATCGACCAGTTTACAATCGGCTGTTAGTGTGACTCCGCGAGAAGCTTTCATCGTCAATGAGCCATCAAAAGCAGCACTCGCTACCGTAACGTCATAACCCGCGCGAACCATCATGTCGATAACGGTGACGGCTTCCATTTCTTCGGTGCCCGGAGCGATTGGCACTAAGATTTTCTTACTCATTGTTCTGTCCAGCTTTGTTCTATTTGTTTGATGCGTTGGTAAAGTTTTAAATTCTCAGGCGTATTGATGCGATGTTTCTCGGCAGCCTTTAACAAGTATCCGGTTATAAAATCAATTTCCGTTCGACGCTGATGGAATACGTCTTGTCTCATTGAAGAATAGTTCTCAGCTGTGGCGTTCACCACTTGCATTACCGTATCGAAAAGAGAGCGAAACTCGATAGCAATACCTTCTTTACTCATTACTTCAACCAGTTCTTGAGTGATGCTTTCGAGTTGTATCTTAAACTCGGGCTTCGCAAGTTCACCATTCTTACACTGGAGAATCGCAGTCAGTGGGTTAATCGCGCAGTTGATCGCTAACTTAGTCCATAACGCAGATTGGATGTGTGGATTCCAAATGGCCTCTGGAAGGGCATTATGCATAACATCTTTCAGAAAAGTGCACTGCATTCCTTTGTCATTATAACCACCCGCTTGCGTTGTTCCGTGACCGGTATGCAATACGTGTTGGTTATCTGGTTTGTATGCGCCGTGCGTCGTTGTTGCGAGCACTATCGGATTGTTTGGCACAACCTTCTCCAAGGCAGAGGCAGTACCCATACCATTGTGCATCAGCATGATAATCGTGTCTGTATTGATATGAGGGAGCAAAGGCTGAATGGCGTCTTCCACTTGCCAAGCTTTTACCGTGATCAAAATGAGGTCCGCTTGATTTACGGAGGAAATATCTTGATTACTGAATACGATTGCGGGTGTGTCATCCAACTGAAGTGGTTGTTGTCTCTCTGAACTTCTTCCCCACAATGAAACATTGTGCCCGGCAAGCTTAAATTTTGTTGCCCAGAGTGAGCCCACCGCACCTGGACCGAGGATAAGGATATTCACCAAACGCTCTCATTAAAAAGGTTTGCTGCAAGGATAATGAGGGAAAAAAGGAAAGCAAATAAAAATGGCGCCGAAAGGCGCCATTTTTGAGCAAACTTAGTGGTTCAATTAGAACTTGTAAGTTACAGCTAGGTAGTGGCTTACACCAGTCGATTCTAGCTCAACACCTGGAGCAACTTGTAGACCGTCTTTTACGCCATATACTTCTTTGTATGCTTTCAGGCCGTAACCAACCGCGAAGCGATCTGAGTGCCAGTAAATGCCGTTGAACATTGCACCACCGTTTGACGCGGTAGTACCAAATTTGTTACCAGCATCATCATCCATACCGAATTGGTAATCAATGTAACCTTGGTAAGAAATGAATGAACCATTGTCGAAGAAGTAGAATGGTTTGAACCAGTTAGTCGAGATTTGGAAACCGTTCCAACCTTTGTTGTTGCCATCGTAAGTGCTGTACAGGTTTAGGCCGATTTTACCTAACCAAGGAACCATTACATCAGAACCTAAACCGATTTTCTGGTTGTTTACACCACCGTTGTTACCGCCCCATTCCATTAGAGATGCAATGTATAGCTCTTGAACTGGACCGAAAGATAGGTCTTTACCAGTTACGGCATCTAGAGACATACGTGGTGCAAATTTCATGAACATCTTGTCAGGAGCGCCGTTCTCAATTGACTTATCTTGGTTATCTTTAGTCGCTAGGTTAAATACGTCTACGTAACCGTATAGGTCGAAAATACCAGAGCGACCGCCAAATTCCATTTCTAGGTAATCGTGAGCGTTGTCGTCAGCGCCTTTAACTCGTGGCATTTCATCAATTGAGTACATGTAGTTGAACTGCATCCACTTGTAATCGTTTTTGTGGATATCGCCGTCAGAGTAATCTGCCGCCATAACTGGAGCTGAAGTAGCCGCTAGAAGGCTAAGAGCTAAAAGTGATTTACGCATAAGGGGACTCTCTATGTTTGTAATGATTCAGAACACGCAATCTATGCTGCGCTTTCCAATTGGCGGGAATAATAGCGATAAAAATCCCAAATGAAAGTGATAAAGGGTGCAAAACTGAACGTTTTTGGTGAGTTGTGTCACGAAATTATCTTTATTTACGGAACTTTTTGTTTGTTGCATTTGATTGCAATAAATGTGTGATTTGGATCGTTTGCGTAAGCGATTTTATGACTTTTTAAGCCAGTCGATTAACCAACATAAATCGTTAGTGATCGGAGTGATAAGGGATTCGTATGTATCCGTGAATCAAAGAGGACGTTTGAATGAAAGAAGTCATGTTATTCCCACTCACTTCAGTTGTACTCCCTGAGGGTAAAATGAATCTGCGCATTTTTGAGCCACGATATAAGCGAATGGTAAAGGAATGCAGCCTACAAAATGTGGGCTTTGGAGTTTGCCTGGTAGGAAGTGAAGGTGACCCTAAAGACGTGGGTAACGTTTCATCTATCGGAACTTTGGTCAGGATCGTTGATTTTGAAACACTCAGTGATGGCCTTCTTGGTATTACAGTTGCTGGTGAGCAACGCTTTATTGTCAAACGCGTCCGTGCAGATGCGGATGGCTTACGTCATGCAGAGGTTGAATGGTTAGACAATTGGCAACATCTAGACAACTCACCAGATTTCTTCTTTTTAAGCCAGCAGTTATCCCATGTTTATGAAGAGTTTCCTCAACTTGGAAGCCTCTACCAGCATCGTTTTTACGATGACTCTGCTTGGGTTACTCAGCGTTGGCTTGAGTTACTACCCCTAGACTGCAATCTGTTCGAACAGCTAGTCGGCGCAGAGGACTGTATTCCTGCGTTGCAATTTCTGACAGAAGCCATAGAAGCCCCGACTAACAAAGAGGCAAGGATATGAAAGGATTTAATAAAGCTGCGCTAACTATTGTTGCGACATTAGGACTGGCGGCGTGTGGCTCCGACAGTGACACTATCGAGTATTCCAATTTACAAGCAGTGCACGCTTCTTCTGATGCGCCGCTTGCAAATGTGTGGATCAACGATAAACCATCTTTAACGAATGTTGATTATGGTGTGGGATCTGGCTACGTTAAATTGCGAGAGGGGATGAATTCGATTCAGGTCGATGTACAGCTCCCAGGTAATGAAACCGCGACCGTAGTACCTAAAACAGAACTAGATCTTGATTCCGACCTCAATTATAACGTGTTCGTTGTTGGCGATGCCGATGGTTCGCCAAACCCAGTTGAGCCTTTAGTTGTGACTCGCAGCGCCGATTCAATGGCTGATGCCAATAGTCTAGATGTTCAAGTTGTTCATGCAGCTTCAGGCGTTCCTGCTGTTGATCTTTATGTCACTGAGCCAGGTGTTGCTCTTGCTAGCGCGACTCCAATAACTAACCTTGCTTACAAAGCTTCTACCGACGTATTGAACATCCCAGCTGGTGAGTATCAAGTTCGACTTGCCGTAGGAGACAGCGTTGCTTTTGACTCGGGCAAAGTATCTCTTGCGGCTAACTCCAACTTGACGATTGCCGCTATCGGCACAGGAGATTCGAATAGCACGTCACCTGTCAAACTCTTGGTGTTGGACGGTTCGGGCTCTTCTATAATTGAAGATATGGGCAGCCAAGCTGAAGTAAGAGTCGGACACCTTGTCGATGGAGCGCCAGTCGTCGATGTTAACGTTAACGGGGCGGCCTTCGCTCCTCTTGCCGACTTAGCGTTCAAAGAGATTCGTGGTTATTTGGATCTTGCTGCTAGCGCTTACGATATTGACGTTTACGTGGATGGCACAACAACCAATCCGATCATAGATGTTGGCGGGTTAATGGTTGCAGGTGGAATGGATTACAGTGTTTATGCAGTCGGTGTTGTTAGCCCAGCGATTGATATCGAAGCTCTGGTTGTTGAAGATATGAGACGCGCTGTGGCGACTAGCGCGACATTGAATGTGACACACGCCGCGGCTAATCCTATAGCGGAAATGGTGGATATTTACCTCACTACTAGTGCAGGAATAGATGGAAGTGATCCAACTATTGCTAATTTTGCGTATAAAAACAGTGTACAAGGATTATATGTCGCTGAAGGTACATATTATGTAACGGTAACAGTGGCTGGTAACCCAAGTATTGTTGCGGTTGACTCAGCACCAGTCAATGTAATGAACGGTGTTGTGTACCAAGTCGTTGCCATTGATGATGGGAACAACGGTGGTTTCAACTTGTTGGTCGATGACGTGACCGATTAGGAAGAATGGGAGGAGGAAACTCCTCCCACAAATTAAGGCCGATTATGATGAGTGATAGCCCGAAAAAACTGGGGCGCAGTGATTGGAACGATTACATGGATAAAGTGAAGGCTCGAGACAAAGACGCGTTCGCTTTTGTATTCCGTTTTTACGCACCCAAGCTGAAGCAATTCGCTTACAAACATGTTGGTAATGAGCAAGTTGCTATGGAGATGGTGCAAGAGACCATGGCGACAGTTTGGCAGAAAGCGCACCTCTATGATGGTGAAAAGAGCGCGTTATCGACTTGGATATATACCATAATCCGAAACCTTTGTTTTGATTTGCTGAGAAAACAGAAAGGTAAGGAATTACACATTCATTCTGATGACATTTGGCCGTCAGAGTATTATCCACCTGATCTTGTTGATCACTATTCACCAGAGCAAGATATGTTGAAAGAACAGGTGGTTAAGTTTTTAGATATATTACCGAAAAACCAGAGAGATGTTTTACAAGCGGTATATCTTGAAGAGCTACCTCATCAACAGGTCGCGGAATTATTTGATATACCCCTCGGTACTGTAAAATCCAGGCTGAGGCTTGCAGTAGAAAAGCTAAGGCATTCAATGCATACGGAGCAACTATGAACAAACACCCAGATAACAGCTTGTTAGAAGCATACGCTTCGGGAAGCATTGATGCAGTTTCTGGTCTTGTGGTCGCAACCCATTTAGAAACATGCACCAAGTGCCGAGCTTATGTGAACCAAGTCGAAGCAAGTCAAGCGAACATCGTAAGTGACATACCTTCTGAGTATGTTTCTGAATTTGACGACATGTTTAATGACATCATCAATGCGGAGCCAGCGACTGATAATATCGTGATCCGCGACTCTGCTGCTGTTAATGTGGCAGGAAAAAGTTTCGCTCTTCCTAAAACTCTAGCGCGTTTCTCTGACCTTGTAGGGTCATGGAGAAGTTACGGAGGCAAGGTTTTCAGTGCTCAGATTGACCTAGGGGAAGACGCTCGTGTCAGCTTAATGTACATCGGGGAAGATGTGCAAATTCCTCAACATACGCACAAAGGCCTGGAGTCTACATTGATCCTACATGGTGGATTTAGTGACGAGGATGGCCAATATGAAGAAGGCGATTTGATGATTAGAGACGCATCAGTGAAGCACAGCCCTTACACTAAGACCGGAGAAGACTGCTTGTGTTTAACCGTATTGACTGAGCCGATGATCTTTACTCAAGGCGTGGCACGTATATTTAATATGTTTGGTAAAGGGTTATACCCATAGACCTCTTATCTTATATCTCGCAAAACAAAAACCACCGAATTCGGTGGTTTTTTATATGTTTCGTTAATGTTTGTGACGTGCTTTTTCCAATAGAGCATCAAAGTAATGTCGTAGCGAGTACAACATAATCAAGCTTGGCACGACCATGACAGCGGTAAGCACGAAGAATGTGCTCCAATCATTAAGATAATCCACTAGCTCGCCACTGAAAGAAGCAAGAGTCGTCCGTCCGAAGTTTCCTAGAGAGGCAAGCAACGCATACTGAGTTGCCGAAAATGCTTGCCCGGTTAGAATCGTCAAAAATGAAACAAAAGCGACAGTTGAGAAAGCAGTCGTAAAGTTATCGACAATAATCGTGGCTAAGTACAAGTGCTCGTTTGGGCCTACCGAAGCAATCCAAGCAAACATCAAGTTACTGGCAGACATAGCAATACCGCCGATCATTAATCCACGTACAATACCAAACCTAACGTTGAACATGCTTCCGACAAAAGTAAAGAAGATGGTGGCTCCCCAACCGATTAGTTTGGAGTAATAGCCAATCTGTTCATTGCTAAAACCAATATCTTTATAGAACGCGATCGACATCCTGCCCAAAAACGCTTCGCCAATTTTAAATAGGAAAACGAACAGCAACAGAGTAATCGCGACACGGACGCCATTGCGATTAAAGAAATCAAGGAAAGGTTCTACAACAGTCACGGTAAACCAAGCTACGACTTTTGAACCAACCACTTCTTTGTGGCGTTGTTCAGCGGCAGACTGAAGTTGTTCGCGTTGAGTCTTCGGTTCTCCGACTAAAATCGTAAAGACCATTAGAATGCCGACTATCACCGCCATCCCGTAATACACGCCATTCCAACCGACGCTATCAGCATTAACAAACGCTAAATAACCCGGTAGTGAATAACCTGTCCACCAGCCAATGACCGCCATTGCAGAAGCTTGTGGCAGCTTAGATTCTTCTGATTTTGGGAAAGTATCAATACGAAAAGCATCAATTGCGATGTCTTGTGTCGCTGAAGCCGTTGCAATACACAAGGCGAGTAGTGACGCAAACACCAAGTTTTCCGCTGGATTTACGCCGGCAATAAATAGGGTAGCGACGAGTACGATACTTTGACAAAAGAAAATCCAGCTACGTCTTTGCCCCAGCAGTCTAAAGAGGACTGGCAGCTTCACGCGGTCAACCAGAGGTGCCCACAGAAAGTTGATCGCATAGACCGCAAAAACGCTACCAAAATAGCCAATTGCGGAGAGGGTCAAGCCGGCATCTTTTAGCCAACCTGACATGTTTGAGCCGATAAGAACCCACGGAAAGCCGCTAGAGCAGCCCAGCATGAAAACCCACATGAGTCGTTTATCGAGGTAACTTTTTACCGTTTCCAACCAAGTGATGGAAGGTAATGAAGACATAAATCAATCCAATAAAATGAAGCCGTTGAAAGAGAAAGCCCTTCGATTATTCAAAGGGCTTATCGTTTTGGCTATTTAAGTAGTGTAGCTTTGGTGATGACGATTTGCGTCTCTGGTACATCACGCATTCGGCCTACCGTCGTGGTCGGCTGCTGAGCCATTTTCTGGATAACGTCGAACCCCTCAGTAACCTCACCAAATACAGCATAACCTGGTGGTCGAGCGCCATAGTTGAGAAAGTCATTGTCGACTAAGTTGACGAAAAACTGACGAGTTGCAGAGTTTGGTGCATTGGTTCGTGCCATGGCGATGGTAGCACGGTTATTGTTTAGACCATTATTTCCTTCGTTTTTGATTGGCGCGTATGTTTTCACCATCTGCATATCTTGGTTAAAGCCGCCACCTTGTGTCATGAAGCCTGGGATAATACGATGAAAAATAGTACCCTCGTAGCTCCCATCTTCTACATATTTTAGAAAATTAGCGACAGTGATAGGTGCTTTCTCTTCGTTTAACTCAACCGTAAATGAACCAAGTGTCGTTTCAAACGCTACTTTTGGTCCAGCCCAAACGCTGCAGCTGAGTAGTGCTAAGGACAGAATCGCTTTGCGTAACATTAGAAACGCTCCTGCATGTATTGACGAAGCTCAGGGTCATTGGCAATCTCTTTAAGCGTCAATGTCACCACATCATTCAATGTCTCTTCAATATCGGCATCAGAAGCACTCAATGTGCCAGATCGCTTTGCTGTACCTGTATAAGTTTTGACTAGCTTGCCCTCAGGTGTCTCTGCTGTGATTTCCAGCACAACTTTAGCATCCATCTCATTTTCCATCACCGAATGCTTCACGTTGACCAACGCTTCTTGAACGCTCAATTCAATCGCGTTGTTGCTGTTTAGATCCGCATGGAAACCTTGAGATGAGAATTGCTTCTCTAATGCTTCTTCTAACGCAATACGTAAATTCTGTTTAGCATGAAGAGGAAGAATGTTCGAACGGCCGTTATCCACCAACGCCACGTACTGCGCTGCACGTACATCTTTGCTGGTCAAACTGTAAGTCTTGCCTTGAACAATTGGATTGGTGCTCAATGTGCTTTCTGGCATCAGGTTCAGCTGAGGTTGTTGAGGGGCTGAACACGCAGCAAGCAACGCAACCGAAGCCGCAAGTACCAATTTTCTCATTTTATTATTCCTTTTAACTATTTTGCTAAAGCTTATTTTGCGCTTAATTTAGCAGGATTTTTTGTAGCCTGTAAAATCACAAACTTATTGTTGGAAGCGATAAGTTTCACATTTTTATCGCCAAACAGACGTTTGAGTTTTGCGTCGTACCCGAGGTGACGATTTCCGATAACCAGTAAACGGCCATTTTCACTTAATACTTGTTTAGCATCGCAGAACATTTGCCAAGCAATATGATCGGTGATTGCCTGTTGTTGATGAAACGGTGGATTACACATAACCATAGAGCTGCTGCTGTGTTTAAAACCGTCCAAGCAATTGTTCGCTATGCACTGTATGTCTCTATTTTCACCAAGGTTGTCGCGTAGGTTCTGTTTTGCCGACTCAAGCGCCATAAAGCTTTCATCAACACATGTTAGCCGAGCATTTGGATTCAACTGACCAAATTTAACAGACAGAACACCATTGCCGCAGCCGAGGTCGATGACATTGTCTATTGAAGGGTCTTGAGGCAGGTGCTGCAGCATAAAGCGTGCACCTAAATCTAAACTTTCTCCTGAATAGACATTTGGCATGTTCTTGAGTTCGATATCTTCGCCATCAACGCGCCAAGTCGTGAAAGGCATTACTTCAATCGTAGGCTCAACTGTTGCTTGAGAAAACACCAATCTGTGCTTTTTCCAGGCCAAAGATGTTTTTGTTTCGCCTAAGTATTTTTCAAACAGTTTTAGCGTCGAAGTATGAATGTCTTTCGCTTTATTGACTGCAATGACGGGGCAGGAAGCCGGTAGCGCCTTTCTTAATTGGCTTAGTATCCACACTAGATGGCGGTTACTTTTGGGCAGTTGCAGCAAGACGAGATCAATATTGGCAGGAACGAGGTCCATCGTGGTGGCAAACGCTACTTTATTGCACTGGTTTTGCTCGAGATTTTGCTGTGCACCTTTATGTGAGATGAATGAATCACTCATTAGCGTTACATGGTGCTTTTCCGAAAACCAGCAGGAGAGGGCACCAAAGCTGTCATTAATCACGAGGATGTTTTGATTGTCTGGCAAAGCAAGCTCTTCAACATGATTAATAAGATACTCATCACCGGCATCCCACGCTTGTAGCGTTTCGTTACTACGTTTTGGGAAACGATGAAGTGTTAAGCTTCGCTCGTGAAGGTTCAGTTCGGTTTTCATAGCTAAATGTAAGTTGATTTAGAAATTAAGTGTTATTGTCGCAAATGATGACGTGTCGAGATACAAAAAGCTGTCAAATTTTACGAGTTCAGTGATGGCTGCTCTTTAGACATGTTCGTGGAGTCAAGCGCCTTGAGACAATATGTCTACAAAGTGCGTCAATAATGAGAGTGACGTTTGAGTGATGCATGTCTGCTTTACTTAGGTATATACTTATGGAATTCGCATCAATGAGGAACGAATATGATCCAAGAAATCATAGAGAAGAAACTACACAGTGAGCTGCAACCCAGCTATCTCAAAGTCATTAATGAGAGCTACATGCATAATGTGCCACCAGGCTCAGAGAGTCATTTCAAAGTGATTGTTGTGAGTGATTCGTTCGCGGGACAGCGTTTGATTGGGCGCCATCGTCAAGTTCATCAAATTTTGGCAGATGAACTGGACAACCACATTCATGCATTAGCTATTCATACATATACTGATGAAGAGTGGAAGCGTGAACAAGATGGCGCCCCTGATAGCCCGATGTGTATGGGTGGTGGTCACTAAAAACGCAAGATATAAAGGTGCAGAGAAAGGTGGCTTAAGGCCATCTTTTTTCGTTTTACATTCTTTAGGGACGTTAACGTGGCACAAATTCTGGTTAAAAAATGTGTTAACAGTGTTTCAACAAATGAATGGAAATTGCAGAATATTTCAGGCGATGAATATCACTTTTCCATAAGATATGTATGGAATATGGCATTTGTGCGATGGGTCAAAGTTATGACTATTCTTTGACCTTTTAGACCTGATTCTACCGAAATAACCCCTCTATTCTAATGATTGATCATGGCATCAAGTTCCTAAAAAATGCTAGACTACGGCACCTGATAAATCTCGCGTATTCCTTGTGACGAGATTTTTAATAGGATGTTGCGATTTTGATGTTTAAAACAACATCAAAACCGGACACTGATGTCGTGTCTAAAAGTTACGCAATCAAAAGAATCTTTTTCCCGATAAAAGTAGTGCAAGTGCGTATGATTACAATAAAGAAGGGCTTGGATCTTCCTATCGCAGGAACTCCATCCCAGGTGATTAATGATGGTAAGACCATCAAAAAAGTCGCCTTGCTTGGCGAAGAGTACGTTGGCATGCGACCTACCATGCATGTCCGCGTTGGTGATGAAGTGAAAAAAGCGCAAGTTCTTTTTGAAGATAAAAAGAACCCAGGCGTGAAATTTACTGCACCAGCAGCCGGTAAAGTGATCGAAGTTAACCGTGGCGCTAAACGTGTCCTTCAATCTGTAGTGATTGAAGTGGCAGGTGAAGAGCAGGTGACATTTGATAAGTTCGAAGCCGCTCAACTTTCAGGTCTAGATCGTGAAGTGATCAAGACTCAGTTGGTTGACTCTGGCTTATGGACCGCTTTACGTACTCGTCCGTTTAGCAAGGTTCCTGCAATCGAGTCTTCTACTAAGGCTATTTTCGTAACTGCAATGGATACTAATCCACTAGCAGCTAAGCCTGAGTTGATCATTAATGAGCAACAAGAAGCATTCATTGCTGGTCTAGACATTCTTTCAGCCCTGACAGAAGGCAAGGTTTACGTATGTAAATCTGGCACTAGCCTGCCACGCTCTTCACAGTCTAACGTAGAAGAACACGTCTTCGATGGCCCTCACCCAGCAGGTCTTGCTGGCACCCACATGCATTTCCTATACCCAGTAAATGCAGAGAATGTGGCATGGAGCATCAACTACCAAGACGTTATCGCGTTCGGTAAGCTGTTCCTAACTGGTGAGCTATGCACAGATCGTGTTGTGTCTCTAGCTGGCCCAGTTGTGAATAACCCTCGTCTAGTTCGTACCGTAATGGGTGCAAGCTTAGATGACCTAACAGATAACGAGCTGATGCCTGGCGAAGTTCGTGTGATCTCTGGTTCAGTACTAACAGGTACACATGCAACTGGTCCACACGCATACCTTGGCCGTTACCATCAACAGGTTTCTGTATTACGTGAAGGCCGTGAAAAAGAACTATTTGGCTGGGCAATGCCTGGTAAGAATAAGTTCTCGGTAACTCGCTCTTTCCTTGGTCACGTATTCAAAGGTCAGTTGTTCAATATGACAACGACGACCAATGGTAGTGATCGTTCAATGGTTCCAATTGGCAACTACGAACGCGTAATGCCTCTAGATATGGAGCCTACTTTGCTGCTTCGTGATCTATGTGCCGGCGACACAGACAGTGCTCAAGCACTGGGTGCGCTTGAACTGGATGAAGAAGATCTAGCATTGTGTACCTTTGTATGTCCAGGTAAGTACGAGTACGGTACGTTACTTCGTGAATGCCTAGATACTATCGAGAAGGAAGGGTAATTTTCATGGCTCTTAAAAAGTTTCTTGAAGACATCGAGCATCATTTTGAGCCTGGTGGCAAACACGAAAAATGGTTTGCCCTGTACGAAGCTGTAGCAACAGTTTTTTACACCCCAGGTATCGTAACAAATAAAAGCTCGCACGTTCGTGATAGCGTTGACCTAAAACGTATCATGATCATGGTTTGGTTTGCGGTATTCCCAGCAATGTTCTGGGGTATGTACAACGCAGGTGGCCAAGCTATTGCAGCACTTAACCACATGTACGCTGGTGACCAACTAGCGACAGTTATCGCAGGTAACTGGCACTACTGGCTAACAGAAATGCTTGGCGGCACTATCGGTGCGGAAGCGGGTGTTGGCAGTAAGATGCTACTAGGTGCGACTTACTTCCTGCCAATCTACGCAACAGTATTTATTGTTGGTGGCTTCTGGGAAGTGTTGTTCTGTATGGTGCGTAAACACGAAGTTAACGAAGGTTTCTTTGTAACTTCTATCTTATTCGCACTTATCGTTCCACCAACGCTACCTCTATGGCAAGCGGCACTAGGTATCACATTTGGTGTTGTTGTAGCAAAAGAGATCTTCGGTGGTACAGGTCGTAACTTCCTTAACCCTGCACTTGCAGGTCGTGCATTTCTATTCTTCGCTTACCCAGCACAAATTTCGGGTGACGTAGTATGGACTGCAGCTGACGGCTTCTCTGGTGCAACTGCTCTTAGCCAATGGGCTCAAGGTGGTAACGGTGCTCTAGTTAACACAGTAACTGGCGCTCCTATCACTTGGATGGACGCGTTCATCGGTAACATCCCTGGCTCTATTGGTGAAGTATCGACTCTAGCTCTAATGATCGGTGCAGCGATGATCGTTTACATGCGAATCGCTTCATGGCGCATCATTGCGGGTGTGATGATCGGTATGATCGCAGTATCGACTCTGTTTAACGTGATCGGTTCTGACACTAATCCAATGTTTAATATGCCATGGCACTGGCACCTAGTTCTAGGTGGTTTTGCATTCGGTATGTTCTTCATGGCAACGGACCCAGTATCAGCGTCATTTACTAGCAAAGGTAAATGGTGGTACGGCATCCTGATTGGTGCAATGTGTGTGATGATCCGTGTAGTTAACCCAGCGTACCCAGAAGGTATGATGCTGGCGATTCTATTCGCGAACCTATTCGCACCTCTGTTCGACCATGTAGTGATTGAGAAGAACATCAAGCGGAGACTAGCACGCTATGGCAAGTAATAACGACAGCATTAAAAAGACGCTGGGTGTTGTTATCGGGTTGAGCCTTGTTTGTTCAATCATCGTATCAACAGCAGCAGTAGGTCTGCGTGATAAGCAAAAAGCTAACGCTGTCCTAGATAAGCAATCAAAGATCGTTGAAGTTGCAGGCATTGACGCAAACGGTAAGAAAGTACCAGAGCTATTTGCTGAGTACATCGAACCTCGTCTAGTAGACCTTGAAACAGGTAACTTTACTGAGGGTAATGCATCTACGTACGATCAACGTGAAGCATCAAAAGATGCAGAACGTTCAATCGCATTGACACCAGAAGAAGATGTAGCTGATATCCGTCGTCGCGCGAATACAGCAGTGGTGTACCTTGTAAAAGATCAAGATGAAGTCCAAAAAGTTATCCTGCCTATGCACGGTAAAGGACTATGGTCGATGATGTATGCCTTTGTAGCCGTTGAAACTGATGGTAACACTGTGTCTGCTATTACTTACTACGAGCAAGGTGAAACTCCTGGACTTGGTGGTGAAGTAGAGAACCCTTCATGGCGCGATCAATTCATTGGCAAGAAATTGTACAATGAAGATCACCAGCCAGCGATTAAGGTCGTGAAAGGCGGCGCACCGCAAGGTTCTGAGCACGGTGTTGATGGCCTATCAGGAGCGACGCTCACTAGTAATGGTGTTCAACACACATTTGACTTCTGGTTAGGTGATATGGGCTTTGGTCCTTTCCTAGCAAAAGTTCGTGACGGAGAACTTAACTAATGTCTAGTGCACAAAACGTTAAAAAGAGCATCCTAGCGCCAGTGTTGGATAACAACCCAATCGCGCTACAAGTTCTTGGTGTATGTTCTGCTCTTGCAGTAACAACTAAACTAGAAACAGCTTTTGTAATGACACTAGCGGTAACATTTGTAACTGCGTTGTCTAACTTCTCTGTTTCATTGATCCGTAACCACATTCCTAACAGTGTGCGTATCATCGTTCAGATGGCAATCATCGCATCGTTAGTAATCGTGGTAGACCAAGTGCTAAAAGCTTACCTATACGATATCTCTAAACAGCTATCTGTATTCGTTGGTCTGATTATCACTAACTGTATCGTAATGGGTCGTGCTGAAGCATTCGCAATGAAGTCTGCGCCAGTACCATCTCTTATTGACGGTATTGGTAACGGTCTAGGTTACGGCTTCGTTCTTATCACTGTAGGTTTCTTCCGTGAGCTATTTGGCTCAGGCAAACTATTTGGTCTAGAAGTTCTACCTCTAGTGAGCAACGGTGGTTGGTACCAGCCTAACGGCCTAATGCTACTAGCACCATCAGCATTCTTCCTAATCGGCTTCCTTATCTGGGTAATCCGTATTCTGAAACCAGAACAAGTAGAAGCGAAGGAGTAAGGACGTCATGGAACATTACATTAGTCTGTTAGTTAAATCGATTTTCATCGAAAACATGGCTCTGTCTTTCTTCCTAGGTATGTGTACTTTCCTTGCCGTATCTAAGAAGGTTAAGACCTCTTTCGGCCTAGGTGTTGCAGTTGTGGTAGTTCTGACTATCGCTGTTCCTGTGAACAACCTGGTATACAACCTAGTTCTGAGAGAGAACGCGTTAGTTGAGGGCGTGGACCTTAGCTTCCTAAACTTCATCACCTTTATCGGTGTAATTGCAGCACTTGTACAGATTCTAGAGATGGTCCTAGACCGTTTCTTCCCACCTTTGTACAACGCGCTAGGCATCTTCCTACCGCTGATCACAGTAAACTGTGCAATCTTCGGTGGTGTATCTTTCATGGTACAACGTGACTACAACTTTGCTGAATCGATCGTTTACGGTTTCGGCTCTGGTGTGGGCTGGATGCTAGCAATCGTTGCTCTTGCAGGTATCCGTGAGAAGATGAAGTACTCTGACGTACCTCCAGGTCTACGTGGTCTTGGTATCACATTTATCACTGTAGGTCTTATGGCGTTAGGCTTTATGTCTTTCTCTGGTGTTCAACTGTAAGTCGGGTAAACCGCAACAATTAAGGAATAGTCAATGGACATTATTCTTGGTGTAGTGATGTTTACTCTGATCGTACTAGCACTAGTACTAGTGATTCTTTTCGCTAAGTCTAAGCTTGTACCAACAGGTGACATTACAATTTCTGTGAACGATGACCCTTCTCTGGCGATCGTTACACAACCAGGTGGTAAGCTACTGAGTGCTCTAGCAGGTGCTGGCGTATTCGTATCTTCTGCTTGTGGTGGCGGTGGCTCATGTGGTCAGTGTCGCGTAAAAGTTAAATCAGGTGGTGGCGACATCCTACCAACCGAGCTTGACCATATTACTAAAGGTGAAGCGCGTGAAGGTGAGCGTCTAGCGTGTCAGGTTGCAATGAAAACTGACATGGATATCGAGCTTCCTGAAGAAATCTTCGGCGTTAAGAAGTGGGAATGTACTGTTATCTCTAACGATAACAAAGCGACATTCATCAAAGAGCTTAAGCTACAAATTCCAGATGGCGAATCAGTACCTTTCCGTGCTGGTGGTTACATCCAGATTGAAGCTCCTGCTCACCACGTGAAATACGCAGACTACGATATTCCTGAGGAATACCGTGAAGACTGGGAGAAGTTCAACCTTTTCCGTTACGAGTCTAAAGTTAATGAAGAGACCATTCGTGCATACTCTATGGCTAACTACCCAGAAGAGCACGGTATCATCATGCTTAACGTTCGTATCGCAACTCCGCCGCCGAACAACCCAGACGTACCACCAGGCATCATGTCTTCGTACATCTGGTCTCTAAAAGAAGGCGACAAGTGTACTATTTCTGGTCCATTTGGTGAGTTCTTTGCGAAAGATACAGATGCAGAAATGGTATTCGTTGGTGGTGGTGCTGGTATGGCTCCAATGCGCTCACACATCTTCGACCAACTTAAGCGTCTGCACTCTAAGCGTAAGATGTCTTTCTGGTATGGCGCACGTTCTAAGCGTGAAATGTTCTACGTAGAAGATTTCGATATGCTACAAGCTGAGAATGACAACTTCGTATGGCACTGTGCACTGTCTGATCCACTTCCAGAAGATAACTGGGATGGTTACACTGGCTTTATTCACAACGTTCTTTACGAGAACTACCTACGTGATCACGAAGCGCCAGAAGACTGTGAATACTACATGTGTGGTCCACCTATGATGAACGCTGCTGTAATCGGCATGCTAAAAGATCTAGGTGTAGAGGATGAAAACATCCTACTAGATGACTTCGGTGGTTAATTCCTCCAAGTGATTGAATCTATGGCTAGCTCTCCAAGAGAGCTAGCCATTATTTTTTATAGACATAAAACTGATACTCAACAGTTGATATAGGTAATCGGATTGAAAGGATTGATCCTATTTCCCATATCAATTCAACAACATTGGGAGTTAACAAGTGAAAAAGTGGCTTGTTGCATTTGCTTCTCTATTGATTTTGGCTGGCTGTGAGCAGCCTGCAGATCAAATTCATTTAAGTGGCCCTACCATGGGGACTTCTTACAACATCAAGTATATCGAGCAAGATGGTATTCCAACGCCAAAAGCGATGCAGACAGAAATTGATCGCTTATTGGAAGAGGTTAATGACCAAATGTCGACCTATCGTGACGACTCAGAGTTAAGTCGTTTTAACCAGCATCAAACGAGCGAGCCATTTATAGTTTCGACACAAACAGCAACGGTAGTGAAAGAAGCAATTCGTCTTAACGGTCTTACTTTAGGTGCGTTGGATGTGACTGTCGGCCCTCTAGTTAACCTGTGGGGGTTTGGTCCAGAAGCTCGTCCAGATGTAGTTCCAACCGACGAAGAACTCGCTGCTCGTAAAGCAAATACCGGTATTCATCACCTATCTGTTGATGGTAATAAGCTGTCCAAAGATCTTCCTAACTTGTACGTCGACCTATCGACAATTGCGAAAGGTTGGGGGGTTGACGTGGTTGCTGACTACCTTCAATCTGAAGGGGTACAGAACTTTATGGTTGAAGTTGGCGGTGAAATGCGTCTCAAAGGTGTCAATCGTGAAGGTGTGCCTTGGCGTATCGCAATTGAAAAACCGACCGTTGATGAACGTTCAATTCAAGAAATTATTGAACCAGGCGACATGGCAATTGCAACAAGTGGTGACTATCGTAATTACTTTGAGAGTAATGGTGTGAGATACTCTCATATTATTAATCCACGAACAGGCAAACCAATTCATCATAAAGTGGTGTCTGTAACGGTATTAGATAAATCGTCGATGACTGCTGATGGTCTTGCAACTGGTCTTATGGTGCTAGGTGAAGACAAAGGCATGGCAATTGCGAACGAAAATAATATTCCTGTTTTCATGATTGTGAAAACGGAAGATGGTTTTAAAGAGTTGGCTTCGGAAGCATACAAGCCATTCATGAAGAAATAACAACAGAAGTGAGCATGTTTTTATGAATACATTTCTAATTACCTTTGCTGTGTTTGTCGCGGTAATCACTGCAATGGCTGTCGGATACATTTTCCAAAAGAAAGTCGTGAAAGGTAGCTGCGGTGGCTTAGGGGCAGTTGGTATCGAAAAAGTGTGTAATTGTCCAGAACCCTGCGATGCGCGTAAAAAACGTGAAGCGCGCGAGGCTGCGCGTGCTGAGAAATTGGCGGCGTGGGAAAAAGATAGAATTGCTTAGTATTGGTTAATCGTACTAAGAAAGTGATAAAGCTCAGCGTTCTGCTGAGCTTTATTTTTAGGCAGCTAACCAAAGCTCAGATGTCCGAGAAAGAGCCCAATACCGTGTTTTGTTGTTTCTTTCTCTCATGTTACAGAGCAAGACCACACTGATAGTCATTAGGACGAAGAAATGATTTGGTTACGTCCGTTCTCTTTGGCCATGTAAAGTCGCTCATCCGCCACTTTTATTTGTTGTTCCAGCTCCCCCTCGATGTTGCTTACACCAATACTCGCGGTCACAAGAATGTTTTTGTCCAAATAAGTTATTGGCGTTTTTTCTATGCGCTGTCTCATTTGTTCTAAGCGTGTTAGAAAGCCGTCATAGTCGCCACTGGCTTGAATACAAAACTCCTCGCCACCAAGCCTAGCGACAATATCATTTGGAAAATAGATTTTTAGAATATTCGCTATCATGACTAACACTGCATCGCCGCCCTCATGTCCGTGTGTATCATTTACTTGCTTAAAGAAATCGATATCAAGCATCGCGATGTTTCTTTGAGCGTTTTCTACATGGGGTTGCTCAAACAGAAAGCGGCGGTTCCATAAGCCCGTTAGCGCATCTTGATTTGCCATTTTAAACAGTTCAGATGTTGCGTCTTTGATATCTAACAGTTGGTGAATACGGCAAAAAAATTCTTCTTGATTAAATGGCTTGTATAAAAAGTCATTGGCCCCTGCTTTTAGAAACCTAGCCGTCATTGTCTTAGAGTTACTACCCGACAAGCCGAGAATGGCTAATTGATTTTTATCCCACTTCCGACGTAATTCACGCACCATAGTAATGCCATCTTTAACGGGCATGTCATGGTCGGTTAAAATGAGAGTGATATCTGGATTTTGCTCGACAAGCTCTAGGGCTTTTTGCCCATTGTCAGCTTCCAACGTTTGAATGTATTGATGCTCCAAAAGTTGGGCAATGTGTCTTCTTACGGTGTGTGAATCATCAACGACTAAACATTTGTGTTGTTGATTGTTGGTTAGTCGCTTGAGGAGTGGTAATAGATAGGAAACGGACGCCATGCTGTCTTTCAAAATATAGTCGAGGACACCTTTTGCGAGCATCTTTTCGCGAGTGTCTTCTTGAAATCGAGCCGTTAAAACAATGACACGATGACCATGTTCCAAAACGAGGTCAATAATCTCGCCATCTTGAGCATCCGGTAAACAATAGTCTAAAACCGCACAGAAGAGGTCCTGTGCTGAAGATAACAAGTTCTTTGCCTCCGCGTAGCTTTCTGCTGCGATGACCTCATAACCAGCTTGGCTTATTGTTTGGCAAAGAAAGTTTTTAAACGCACGACTATCTTCAACAACCAGAATCTTATTACTCAAGCGCAGTCCCCAAAATTAATTGTTTAAAATCAATGATAACTAAAATTAAACTTATCGCCATCAAAAAACACATGTCAACCAAAAGTAGAACAACTACCCAAATGTTTGACACGCATCCGTTAACATCACATCATTATTCCTGTCTTGGTTATATAATTATGTTTAGCTAACGTAGGGAGAAAGTAGTATGGAAATGCATCAACATGGTATGGCTGAGCTATTTCAACAACTGGGCCTCGGTAGCTCTCCTCAAGAAATGAAAGATTTTATTAATCAACATCGACACAAAAGAGATTCTGCGCCTTTACATGAAGCTAGCTTTTGGACGATGTCACAGGCGAACTTTCTAAAACAAGCCATCGAAGAAGATGCAGATTGGGCCGAATTGGTCGATCAACTGGACGTAATGCTTCGAGATTGACGTTCGCTTAAACACGCCCATTTCTCTTCAGGTAGATTTGATTTATACTGTTTTTTTGAACAGTGCTTTGATGGCTATGTCAGATCGAATTAGAAAAATTATTCATGTCGATATGGATTGTTTTTATGCTGCCGTAGAGATGAGAGATAACCCCAGTTACCGTGGCATTGCACTCGCTGTTGGCGGACATGAAAAGCAGCGTGGAGTGATTAGCACCTGTAATTATGATGCGCGTAAATATGGTGTTCGCAGTGCAATGTCAACGGCGCGCGCGCTGCAACTCTGTCCTCATTTGTTGGTTGTGCCCGGTAGAATGCATGTATACAAGCAAGTCTCTCAGCAGATTCGTGCTATTTTTGAGCGTTATACGCCTATCATTGAACCTCTCTCATTGGATGAAGCATACCTCGATGTCACGGACTCGACAGCTTGCCGTGGCTCCGCAACGTTGATCGCAGAGTCAATTCGCCGTGATATCTGGAGTGAACTTGGGTTGACGGCATCGGCGGGCATTGCTCCGATTAAGTTTCTTGCCAAGGTCGCGTCAGACATGAACAAGCCCAACGGTCAGTTTGTGATTCCGCCAGAGAAAGTCCAAGAGGTTATCGATAGTCTTCCGTTAGAGAATATTCCTGGCGTGGGGAAGGTGAGTCTTGAGAAGCTCCACCAAGCCGGTTTTTATCGATGTGAGGACATTAAAAACAGTGACTATCGAGAGTTGTTGAGGCAGTTTGGTCGTCAGGGTGCCTCCTTATGGCAGCGAAGCCATGGAATTGATAATCGAGAAGTCGTTGTTGAGCGCGAGAGAAAGTCCGTCGGTGTGGAAAGGACATTCAGCCAGAACATCGCAACCTATGGTGAATGTTGGCAAGTGATTGAGGAGAAACTTTATCCTGAACTCGAGAAACGTTTAGAGCGTGCAAGCCCAGATAAGTCGATTATTAAACAAGGTATTAAAGTCAAATTTGCCGATTTTCAACTGACAACAATTGAGCACATCCATCCGCAATTAGAGCTTGAGGACTTCAAGATCTTGCTAAGAGATATTCTTAAACGCCAAAATGGACGGGAAATTCGCCTTTTAGGCTTAAACGTGATGCTCAAGCCCGAAGACCAAGCGCGTCAATTGAGCTTTTTTTAGGCCCTTACCGTTTCTACCTGCGTTAATACCTGCTCAAAACTTACGTTTGCCATTGCACCATAACCTGCTAGCTTTGAGGCTTTTAGCTGGCTAATCAAAGGAGTGCTGATTCCGCACAAGAAGCGAGCAACGGCATCATTACTGATGGCCGATGGGGAAAGCTGAATAAACTCCTGCGCCCATATCGATACTTGAGATTGTTCAATATCTTCAGGTTCTGGTGCTGTGAATGTGGCGACGTGACCACGACACACGGAGCAGTGACCACATTGCTTTGGTGCATCGTGATCCGCAAAGTAGTTCGCCAATTGTGAGCTCAAACAGTGCTCGGACTGGAACAAGTGCAGCATGGTGTGGATTCTTTCGATATCTTTGCTTTCTTTGGATTGGAATAGTTCATACAGTTGTTGGATTAAAACATCCGAGCTCTGTTTGGTTGGCATAACTGAGTACACGTCCGTCAGTTGTTTGCTCTCTAGTTCTATCCAGCCGTTCTGGTGAAAATAGTCGAGCGCTGCGACAACTCGGCTGCGTTCCGATTGATAGTTCAGCCATAGCGCTTCTAGATCAACTTGGCACCACACTTTGGCTTTTTGTGAGCAGGAAAAAATGGCCTCCACAAATTGACGTCGCTCGCCTTGAAATTGATTCACAATAAATTGCTGATCGTGCAAAAACTTAAACCGATATTCCGCAAAGTAACTGTACTTTGCTTCAATGACGTTATGTAGCTCCAAATAAACCAACAAGGTTTTGAGTGGCAATTGGCGGATATTACTTTCACGCGACAAACGCAGTGGCACTACCTCCCATTGTGGAGCATGTTCTTTCGCTTGCTCGACTACATAGTTAATTGACGTAAATTCTGGTGTGTCACCATAGACAAAATTCTCCAACACCGTTAAGCCGGACGTATTGCCTAGCAGAATGCACTCAGAGCGTTGCCCGTCCCTGCCTGCACGTCCAATCTCTTGTGCGTAGTTCTCGATTGATTTGGGTAAGTCGAAGTGAATGACGCGGCGAATATCAGATTTATCGACTCCCATACCAAATGCAATCGTTGCAACAATACTGTCAATTTGGCCATCCATGAACTGCTGTTGGATTTGTTCACGAACGTCGCTTTTCATGCCAGCGTGGTATGCGTGAGCGTTAATGCCAATATGGATTAATGACTTTGCTACTCGTTCTGCTGTTTGCTGCTGCGTCACGTATACGATGGTCGGAAGCTTAGGTGAAGAGGCGATGATCTCACTGAGCTGTTCTTGTTTCTTTGTTTCCTCACACGGGATCACCGAGATATCCAGATTAGAGCGGTAGAAGCCTGTAACGGTAATATGTTCACTGGCAATATCGAACTTTTTTTGCATGTCTTCAATAACTGCAGGCGTTGCCGTTGCGGTGAGAAGTAAAGACTGTGGGATGTTCAGTTCACGTTGATATTGCGGTAGTTTGAGATAATCTGGACGAAAGTTATGCCCCCATTCGGAAATACAGTGCGCTTCATCAATGACCATCAAAGAAATCGGTACTTGGCGAATGAATTCACGAAAACGCTCATTTTTTAGTCGCTCAACAGAAATCATCAAGATTTTGATTTGTCCATTCTTCACGCCAGCCATGACCTTTTGTGCTTCTTCTCTACTTTGATTGCTATCGATAGAAGCGGCAGCGATTCCTTTACTTTGTAAAAAGCTCAGTTGATCCTTCATTAACGCCAACAACGGAGAGATCACCAACGTAAGGTTGGGTAATATGGTTGCAGGTAGTTGATAACAGAGTGACTTCCCCGAGCCTGTAGGAAAGATTGCCGCAGCAGAGTAACCATTCATAACGGCTTCAATAACAGGTTGTTGACCTTGGCGTAATGAGCCAAAACCAAATACAGATTGAAGTGTTTGATGCAGCGAGTCACTTTGCATAATAGGGAAACCTTTCTTTGATGGTAAACTTAGGTACATTAACACACCCTGAGTGCCAAACGCGCGTCCTAAAAGTATGAACAAAGCTGACTTAGTCCAAATTATCATCCAACATCTGGAAGAAAAACTTCAAGTTGCCCATGCATCGGCTCAGCGAGCTATCGATGCCGCGACAGATGAAGAAACTGTTCCCGAGCACAAGTACGATACATTGGCACTTGAAGCCGCGTATCTTGCTCATGGACAAGCCATGCGAATCCAAGATAGTGAAGAGGAATTGCGTCAATATCGTTCTTTAGTGACTCGCGACTTTAAGAATGCGCCTGTTGGTGTTGGTGCTTACGTTGTTCTCGCAGATGAGAATTTGATCGAAAAGCACTTCTTTGTAGGCCCTTGCTCTGGTGGTTTGACTGTTCAATATCAGGCTCAGGAAGTCTTTGTCTTAACAGCTAAATCTCCTCTGGGTCGAGCGTTGTTCGGAAAAGAAGAAGGTGATGAGGTTGACGTAAAAATAGGAGATAAAACAACTTGTTACGAAGTTGTGACGATTTGCTGACATCTCATGTATCACTCAGTGTTATGTTTAACACGAGTAATGTTAAATAAAAGAGAATGACATGAAAAAGCTTTTTACACTCTCATTGCTGATGGTCAGTGCTACTGGTTATGCAGCGCAGTGTCGTGTGGACATCAATAATGAAGTCCGTATGGATGGGCAAAGCTTGGAAATTCGCCAAACGACAGGTGATAAAGCTGTCGTGGATGAAGATAACAATCTATTCATCAAAGGTGAGCTGATTGAACTCAATGCCGACCAAAAAGCGGCAATTGAAGACTATCGCGAAAAAATGAACGCGTATATTCCACAAGCAAAGCAGTTGGCGAGTGATGGTTTAGCGCTTGCAAATGACATCATCGATGATGTCGCGGAAAGCCTAGACGCACCTGGCGCGTTTGATAACGTCAAAGTCGCAGTACAGGACTTTTTCGCTGATGTTGAATCACGTTACTACAAAGATGGCGATTTCATTCTACCAGCGGAAAGTTTTGAGTCCATGACACAAGGGTGGACTGAAGACTTTGCAAAAGCACAAGAGATCTTCAATAAAGAGTTTTTAGCGAGTTCGTTGGATGCTTTATCGAAAAAAATGAAGGAAGAGGGGGGAATAAACCTCACTGCATTATCGGAGAGTATGGCTGAACTCAGCGCGAAAGTAGAAGAGCGTTTAGCTGAGCATTCGAAAGAGGTAGAGCAACAAGCTGAAGACTTGTGTGACTCGTTGGATGACATGGCAGGGCAAGAAGACGATCTGTTGAAGAAAATCCCTGAACTAAAAGATTACCGAGTATTTACGATTTAATTACTCATTAAAAAGTAAAAACTCGATGAGATAAAGAAAGAGAGCACTATTGTGCTCTCTTTGCGTTTTACTCGCTTATTCTTTGATAGCTTATTGCGCATTCATCTCGGTGAGTTTATCGCCGACAGGTTTTGAGAAGTTAAAGCCATCATGCTGATCCCAGTTGATAGACCATGTCATTACTCCTGCATAATTCGGGTAATGGTACGCTGGTTTAACGGTGCCACATGAAGTGCCTTTGGTTAAACAATCTAGTGCGTTGATAATATTCTGTGTTGGAGCCTGCCCTGAATTTGCCGAGCTAGGACCTGAAGGTAAGCCGATTGCGACTTGATCATCGCGCAATGGTGCAAATTGAGTGCCGTCGGCCAATTCAAAGCCTTCGATAAGCATTTTAGATTGCGCTACCATCATATCCACAGAGCCTTCTGGTGCACTGCTTGGCAAGTATGGGTTTGGCAAACCACCGTTGTTATATAACTGGACGTGAAGCAAGTCGAGCGTGCTGCGTGTCTCGTTAATCACAGGGATGTACGCCCCCCAAATACCGCTGTAAGCCACATAACCACCTTGAACATAAGGGTGCTCAGGCGCCATGGTTAGGTACATATCGCCACCCATGTTTTGCTCTATTTGAAGCAAAGCACGACCAAGGCGAGCTTGAATTTGCGAGCCATGAACTAAGTTAGAACCACTCTCTAAATCCACATCTAGACCATCAAAGCCCCACTCAGCGATAAGACCTGTTAGGCTAGAGACAAAGTTGGCTTCATCTTGGTCGGTATTCAGCGTAATCGTGCCTTCTGCGCCGCCAAGAGAGAGAACAAACTTCTTACCTTTAGCTTGAAGCGCTGCCATGTCCTGCTTGAATTGTGTTGGATCGAGTGCTGGACAATCGCTGTAAATATCGCCTGAATATAGATTAAAGTGCACAGTGCCATCACTGTTGCGATCATTTTCAGCAAAGGCAATATCAATCACATCCCAAGCATCTGCCATATCTGCTAGACGAATTGGACAGCCCGCACCATTTACAAAATTGTGCCAGTAACCGATGAGTTTATGGCGTTTCTCTACTTGCTCAACCACCGTTATTGCTGCGGCGTCAGACAGTGCATTGCTTCCTGACAAATCCACAGCTTGGGCGCTAACTGTAAAGTTACCAAGTGCAGTTGGTGTCCAGTTGGCTGTGTAAGGTGCTGTGGTATCGGTTGCAACAATAGAGCCGTTGATCATGAAATCAACGTGTTTAATGCCTGAAGTTAAAGACGTTGCATCGGCGCTTAATGCGAGACTTTTGCCTAATCCGACGGTTTGACCGCTGCTTGGTGAAGTCAGAGAGACGACCAAATCTTTATCGCTGACTTCCACACCAACCAGGGACTCTGACGTGTTGTTATCATTATCGGTTGCGACGGCTTTAAGCTGGTTAGCGCCAATAAGTGTGGCGTTCCAAGTAACGGAATATGGCGCTTGAGTGGTGACCCCTAAGCTGGTGTTGTTCGCAAAAAACTCAACTTGCGTGACTGTGCCATCAGCATCGCTTGCGTTTGCCGTGATTTCGTTATTGCTGCCAGCGAGCACGACTTGTCCATCCGTTGGTGCCGTAATGGTAACTTGCGGTGGTGTCGAACAAGCACCTAGGCCACTCCAAGCATCTTGCCAGTATAGCCCTTCACCAGGCTCGTAAGCCCATGTCGCATCCGAGGAGCACCAACCAGCAACATCACAACGATATTTTTGGTTGAAGTGAGAAATCAGGTCGCCAGCTTGATAACTTGTGCCTGCCACATAAGGTACTGCATCTGCACATCCGCCCGTTCCGGTTTCTGAATTACTAATAACCAGCGCTACTTCTTGGCTCATCGTTGCGAGGTTTGTATCATCAGTCGCTTGTGCTTTGAACGAGTATGTACCTGGACTAGCGGTCCATTGATATTCGTAAGGTGCGCTAGTATCAATGGCGACAGATTGATTGTTTACGAAGAACTCAACTTGTGTGACCACACCATCAATATCGTCAGCTTGAGCGGCTACGGTTAGGTTATCGCCTACATTAAGCACTTCTGTGCCTACTGGGCTTGTCAATGAAATGCTTGGTGGCGGTAATTCGACTTGTGGTTGAACTTGGATAGAAATCGTCGTGGTGCTAACAGCTCCCTCATTATCTGTCGCAATTGCGGTCAATTGCGAGATCCCTTCAATAGCTGTCCAAGAAGCTTCGAATGGTGCTTGAGTTACCACAGCAACGGTTTGGTTGCCTGCAACAAACTCAATTTGTGTGATTTGGCCATCTTCGTCAGTTGCGTTGGCTAACAAAGTGATCGCACTGCCTTCGGGAATTTGTGCGTTGTTTATTGGAGAGGAGAACGACACCGTTGGTGATAAATTGTTGCTTCCACCATCACATTGCCCTAACGCTTTCCATGCTTCCCAAGATCCTGAGTTGGTCACGGGATCATTGCCTTGCGTCCAATATGCAGCCTCATAAGCGGCTCCTTGCGTTTTTACTAAAGCGCCCGATGTATAAGTCGCAGTGCTGTCCCAGTCGGGTAAACTTTGACAGTTATAGGCTTGAGCTTGGTAGCTGGCGCTGAGTGCTACAACCATTGCTCCGTGAAGTAGGGTGACCTTCATTTTCCTCTCCTTGAATCATGGGTATAAATGAGAACAGAGTAATAACTAGCTGATAAATAGACATTAGGGGGAAAAAGCGAAGCACAATATTCTGCTTTTCGACACAGTATCACGAGGAACAGTTCGTCCCTTACACCAGAGCTCATTATTTTTCGGCTCACTTCACGGCAGAAGGATTGGTAAAATTCAGCCACGTAAAACGAACAACAGTCGCGAGGCTTTTGAGCGATGAATATGAGATGTACGTTAAAATTTACAAGCTGAATGACTACAAATTGTTTCAACTGTCGAGGATTTAACCGAGGTGCTCTTGTTGAATAGTGAATATTGCTATAGTGTACTAGTTAGCTAGTTCAATGATATTTTTGTGTGAGTAGTATGACACAGCAAACCTCTTCTCAGCCTCGCGAGCATTTTGGCTCTCGTCTCGGGTTCATCTTAGCTGCCGCAGGTGCCGCAGTTGGCCTTGGCAATATTTGGGGCTTCCCAACTCAAGCAGCCAGTAATGGTGGCGGTGCTTTCCTGTTAGTTTATTTGGTGATGATTCTTATCGTCGCATTTCCGATGCTGGTGGTTGAAATGGCGATTGGTCGCCATGGTCAAGCCAACCCTGTAGACAGTATGCGTGCAATCACAGATAACCCTGCCGGTAAAAAGCTCGGCGGCATTGTGGGTTGGATTGGTTTAAGCGTACCAAGCGCTGTCTTAGCGTTTTATTCAATTGTTGGTGGTTGGTTGATCTGCTTTTTACTGGGTGCAATCACAGATCTAATGGGGTTAGAAGCTGCAACTCAATGGCTAAAGGGCTTTAGTGTTGAACGTAACTTGTTCGGAACCATTACTTTTTATGTACTGACGATTCTCATCGTACAAGGTGGCGTAAAACAAGGTATTGAGAAGTGGTCCACACGTTTGATGCCAGCATTGTTTGTTTTGTTTGCTCTGCTATTTGCTTACATCATGACGCAAAACGGTGCGATGGAAGGTCTGAAACATTACCTAGTGCCGGATTTTGAAAAGGTATGGGACCGCAAGTTGATTCTTGCTGCAATGGGGCAGGGCTTCTTCTCGCTTACGATCGGTGGCTGTTCAATGCTGATTTATGGCTCTTACTTGAGTAAGAAAGAGAACCTACCAAAGATGGCGATGAACGTGACCATGGTAGATACTGCCGTTGCTTTCATTGCAGGATTAGTGGTGATGCCAGCGATGTTTGTGGCAATGCAAAAAGGCGTTCAGATCTATGCAGAAGATGGCTCTCTATTAAGCTCTGATACGTTGGTATTTACCGTATTGCCATTGATGTTTGATAGCTTAGGTTTGCTTGGTCAATTGTTCTCTATTGTGTTCTTCTTATTGCTGACGATTGCGGCGCTAACGTCCTCCATTTCAATGTTAGAGTGTCCAGTGGCTTTAGTGAGTGAGCGCTTCAATACTAAGCGCAGCGCAACGAGCTGGGTTTTAGGTGGTCTCATTGCCTTGTTCAGTGTGGTGATTGTTTATAACTTTGGCGCTCTGTTTGGTATGGTCGCGACGGTTGCTACTCAGTATCTACAACCAACCGCTGCGCTCTTATTCTGCTTATTTGGTGGTTGGGTATGGAATCGCAACTCAAAAATCAAAGAGCTTGAGCAAGGTTGCCCGGAGTTTACGCAAGGTTGGTTTGGTAAGTTATGGCCTGCGTATGTGAAGTTTGTATGTCCAATTCTTGTGGCGACAGTCATCTGGGCTTCATTTGGCTAACCGGGACGCCTATCGAATAAAAGAAAAGGGCTTGATGGTAACTCATCAAGCCCTTTTTGATATTGGTTATTCTCGTTTCGGTTATCCGCCAAGAATGGTGTTGATTAACGGAATTGTCCTGCTTCTGGAAGAAAGTCAAAACCAGCAGAAGCCAGTTTTGTCTCCAGTGCTGTGCGTTCGATATCGAAGAAAGCCACCAGTTTATCTAAGTCACCACCGAAGTCGTCGCGTAGCTTCATATTCACAATGCTCATCAGCATGACAGGATCCATGGATTCAAAGTTCGCTAGATTCATTACTTATCCTCAAAATCTGAAATCAGTAGGTTTGCCGCAGCAAATGCCGCTTTTTCACGCACTTCTTTAGGCAGGGACTCATCCGCTGCAACATCGTTCAGTGCTTTAACTGCACATGAAATTGCTTGGGGAATATAAGCTTGATCGCCACTACCAATCTGAGCATAAAGCTCACGAACCAGTTCACAATAGCCGTATACTTGCATGTTTTCTTTCCACTAAATGATAACTTATCTCAATATACACACAGCGGATTTGAAACTCAAAGTACAGAGTTGTTTTGGCTCAAGTTGAAGGTTTGCTTGAGCGAGATTTAATCACTGCATTTGTGCTTCTAACTGCTGAGTGACTTCTGGTGAAAGTTGAAGTTGTTTTGCTAGTTCTTGCAGATACGCTTTTTCCATAAAGTTTTGTTCATCAGCGACGATCAAAGACGCCAGGTAAATTTCTGACGCTTGTTGAGGAGAGGTCGCCTGATTAGCAATTTCAGCAGGATCAAGCGGTTTGTTTAACTCTTGCTGAACGAGGTGACGAACGTGCTCATCTGCGCCCATATCCGCGAGAGCTTG
Organism: Vibrio sp. 1069; assembly: GCF_033340555.1. Taxonomy (NCBI): domain Bacteria; kingdom Pseudomonadati; phylum Pseudomonadota; class Gammaproteobacteria; order Vibrionales; family Vibrionaceae; genus Vibrio; species Vibrio sp. 1069. The sequence goes on along the minus strand of NZ_JAWOWP010000012.1, from coordinate 16,767 downwards.
TTCAATGCGAGCCATTTCCTCTTCATCAACGTGACCATCAGCTTTTGCAGCTCCAATCATTGCTTTTAAAATTAAGACACTGTGTTTACTGTCATCGGGGTCAAAGGTTTCTTGAACACCTTGACCGGATTGCTTGGCTTGCCAATCGTTATACACTTTGTAGGCCAAGGCTCCAAGCGCAGCTGCGCCACCGACTTTTAATGCGCTTGACCCTATTTTTTTAGTCATTTTTTTACTTTTCTTTGAGCCCATCAGCATACCGATGAGGCCTCCGCCTACAGCACCTGCTCCTAGCGTTTTTAGGCTACTTGAATTTGATGAGGATTTGATGTTGTTGGTTTGTTTGCCCAATGCATCTGCACCTTGCTTAAGTAAGTCTGATTTGAGTGCTTGGTTTAGAAGACTTTTTAAATCCATAACTGACCTCCTTTAGATGATGAAATCAGTTTAATAGCAAGAAGCTGAACCAAAGATTAACAAAGTGAATAGTTCGAAAAAGGTGGAGGGAGGATGTTGAGCTGTAATAAAAAGGGCTGACCGAAGCCAACCCTTTTTAACTATTTGAAACTACTTCAAATGCGAACTCGTCTAGTGCTTACTTTAGTTGAGCTTTTACGTGCTCAACAATGTCAGTCATTGCGACTGCTGTTTTCTCACCAGTAGCACGGTTCTTGTATTCGAAGTTGCCTTCTTTCATTGAGCGGTCACCGATAATAATGGTATGCGGTACACCAATCAGCTCCATGTCAGAGAACATTACGCCTGGGCGTTCTTTACGGTCGTCAAATAGCACTTCGATGCCCATTGCCGTTAGCTCAGCGTACAATTTCTCAGCGGCTTCTTTCACTTCTTCTGACTTGTGCATGTTCATTGGAACGATCGCTACCTGGAATGGTGCGATTGCATCTGGCCAGATGATGCCGTATTTGTCGTGGTTTTGTTCAATAGCAGCCGCTACTACGCGAGTGATACCGATACCGTAACAACCCATTTCTAGGATGACGTTCTTACCATCAGGACCCAGTACACCACAGTTCATCGCTGCGGAGTAAGCGTTACCTAGTTGGAAGATATGGCCAACTTCGATACCACGCTTAAGCTGGATAATGCCCTTGCCACATGGGCTTGGGTCACCTTCCACAACGTTACGTAGGTCTTCAACTTGGCCAAGCTCTACATCACGACCCCAGTTAATACCGAAGTAGTGTTTGCCATCGATGTTCGCGCCCGCACCGAAGTCGCTCATTACCGCAACGCTGCGGTCAACAATGAACGGCAGTTTAAGGCCAACAGGGCCAAGTGAACCAGGGCCTGCACCGATAAGCTCACGAATTTCTTCTTCAGATGCCATTTCCAGTGGAGCTGCAACCTGAGGAAGGTTTTCTGCTTTCACTTCGTTCAGTTCATGATCACCACGAATAATAAGCGCGATGATTGGCGCATCAACTTCGTCAGATGCTTTCACAAACAGTGTTTTCACTGTTTTTTCAATTGGTAGTTCGAACTGCTCAACCAATTCAGCGATTGTTTTCGCGTTTGGCGTATCAACCAAAGTCATTTCTTGTGTCGGTGCCGCAGCCTCAGAGGCTGGAGCTAGTGCTTCTGCTTTTTCAATGTTTGCCGCGTAATCTGACTCGCTAGAAAATGCGATGATATCTTCGCCGCTTTCAGCCAGTACGTGGAACTCTTGAGAGCCGCTACCACCGATAGCACCGCTATCTGCAAGTACAGGACGGTAATCCAGACCCATGCGATCGAATGCTTTACAGTAAGCATCATGCATTGCGTCGTATGACTTTTGTAGTCCGTCTTTATCAATGTCAAAGCTGTATGCATCCATCATTGAGAATTCACGTGAACGCATTACGCCAAAACGTGGGCGTCGTTCGTCACGAAATTTAGTTTGGATTTGGTACAGGTTTAGCGGAAGCTGTTTGTAAGAGCTCACTTCATTGCGAACAAGGCTAGTGATCACTTCTTCAGCGGTTGGGCTAAGTACAAACGGACGAACATGACGGTCAGTAAAGCGAAGTAGCTCAGGGCCCATCTTTTCGCTGCGGCCTGTCTCTTCCCATAGTTCAAACGGCTGAACAACGGGCATCAAAGTTTCGACTGCGCCTGCATTGTCGATTTCTTGACGAACGATGTTTTCGACTTTACGCAGTACACGTAGACCAGTAGGTAGCCAGGTGTATAAACCTGAAGCCAGCTTACGGATCATACCTGCACGTAGCATGAGCTGGTGGCTCACTACTTCTGCGTCGTTTGGAGTCTCCTTCAGAGTAGAAAGAAGATAATTACTGGTACGCATTAAATTTATCCGTTTATTTAAGTTAGATACCCAAGCTTGAATAAGCAGGAGTATGGGAGTTCCCGAAAGGGAAATTTGTTAGCCGTCTATAATATCAGCCAATTGCGTTTGTCAAAAGCTTTCAATAGCGGTAACCGTTATTAAGTTGCTTGTTGCTGTGAACTTTACGTTCAAGTCGAACAAATTTACCGCATATTCTTTGTCGTCCGGCTTGTTTTTCTTATATGCAGGGCGAGGATCTTGTGCCAGAACTTGTTCAATGACTGATCTTACATAGTCAGTATCGGATCGATTTTCTATCGTTGCTAATGCTTGAGCAGAAAAGGTGACTTGTGACTTTTCTGGCTCTTGGTCTGCGTATCCGCCTTGTGCTTCCGAAATAGAATCCGAATAGGGGATATAAGGCTTAATATCCACAATCGGTGTCCCATCCACGAGATCTACACTGCCTAAATCAAGATAGATTTGATCGCCTTGCTTAGTGACTCCTTTCACTTCAACGGCTGACATTCCGATTCCGTTTGGACGGAAAGTCGAGCGCGAGGCAAAGACACCAATTCGTTCATTGCCGCCTAATCGTGGCGGACGTACAGTTGGTTTCCAACCAGCTTCCAGGTTCTGATCAAATAGAAACAACAACCAAACGTGAGAGAACTGTTCTAGCCCACGCACTGCTTCAGGGCTATTTGCTGCACCTAACAGTTTTACGCGTGCTTTAGCCTCTGGTACTAAGCGTGGTTGGCGCGGAACTGCAAACTTTTCTTTGTACGGTGTCTCAATGACGCCGATGGGTTCGATGGAATACATAGTGGACATCTTTAAGAATTCATTGAGATGAAAAGTATCACAAATTTCTCTTGCTTTTTTTGTTGATAATGATTATTAATTAAAATGTTATAACATAACAATTTAATTGAAAGGAAAAGTATTATGAAACCAGGAATCCACCCTGAATATCGTCCTGTGGTGTTCCACGACACCAGTGTAGATAAGTACTTTGTCGTTGGTTCTACATTGAAAACGGAGAGAACCATCGAATGGAAAGATGGCAAAACTTACCCTTACTTTACGTTAGATGTGTCGTCAGCTTCTCACCCGTATTACACCGGTAAACAGCGCGTTGTACAAACCGAAGGTCGCATTGCGAACTTCAACCGTCGTTTTGGTCAATTTAAGAGCGAAAAGGAATAAATCATGAAGGTAGTAAAATCATTAAAAAGTGCAAAAAGTCGTCATCCGGATTGCCAGATTGTAAAACGGAGAGGGCGTCTTTATGTCATTTGTAAAACGAACCCGAGATTCAAAGCTGTGCAAAAGTAATCAACCTGCATATATCTAACTTATGGTTTTGTTTAATTGATAATGTTGAGTTAATTATCTTACATGGATGAAATATCTACATTTTTATTCAATGTTGGTTATAAATGCCTCTGTTCGTCACAGTTTGTAACATTTAGGGCTTTTATTTGACCTTCTACTCAAGTACCCTTCGCACGCTTTTTGACATTTTTGTCACATTTGCATAGGAATAAAAACAAGGAGGGAACAGATGAGTTCATCTGATTCAATTAAACAAAACTCGCCTAAGAAGCCGCTGTTTACGCGCTTTTTGGATACTGTCGAATATTTGGGGAACTTATTACCCCACCCGATCACACTATTTGCCATTTTCTGTTTAGCCATTCTGGTGATGTCGGGTATTGCAGGATACTTCGAAGTTTCCGTAGTTGATCCTCGTCCTGAGGGTGCAAAAGGTCGTGCCGCGGATGGCATGATTCATGTCGTTAGCTTGCTTAACGCTGATGGCCTTGAACTAATCGTTACCAATCTAGTGAAAAACTTTGTCGGCTTTGCACCTTTGGGTACGGTATTGGTTGCGATGTTGGGTGTTGCTATTGCTGAATACTCAGGCTTGCTATCTGCAGCAATGCGTGGCTTAGTCATGGGTGCATCACAACGCATGGTAACAGTGACGGTCGTTTTCGCGGGTATCATTTCAAATACGGCATCAGAGCTTGGCTATGTGGTACTTATTCCACTGGCTGCAATGCTGTTCCATTCTTTAGGTCGTCACCCACTTGCCGGTCTTGCTGCGGCGTTCGCTGGTGTATCTGGTGGTTACTCAGCAAACCTACTTATTGGTACGGTTGACCCGCTGTTGTCAGGCATTACTGAAACGGCGGCGCAAATGATCGACCCAACTTACACTGTTGGTCCAGAAGTTAACTGGTACTTCATGTTTGTGTCGACATTCTTCATTGCAATCACAGGTGCGTTTGTTACTGAAAAAATTGTTGAGCCAAAGCTTGGCAAATACAGTGAAGAAGAAGCCTCAGAAGATTTGTCGAACGACAAAATGGGTGGCTTAACAGACATTGAGAAGAAAGGCCTAAAACTAGCAGGTGTTGCTGTACTGGTTGTTTCAGCGCTGCTTGCTTGGACGGTTGTTCCAGAAGACGGCATCCTACGTTCTGATGCAGGTACAATTGCAGGTTCACCATTCCTGAAAAGTATCGTGGCATTCATCTTTGTGTTCTTTGCTATTCCAGGCTTTGTGTTTGGTAAAGTTGTTGGCACGATGAAGACGGATCGCGATGTAATTGATGCAATGGCGAAATCTATGTCTTCTATGGGCATGTACATTGTATTAGTTTTCTTTGCGGCTCAGTTCGTTGCTTTCTTTAAATGGACTAACTTCGGTCAGGTATTCGCGGTTGCTGGCGCTAGCTTCCTGCAAGAAATTGGCTTAACTGGTCCAATGTTGTTCTTTGCCTTCATCCTGATGTGTGGCTTTATTAACCTAATGATTGGTTCGGCATCGGCACAGTGGGCAGTAACGGCTCCGATTTTTGTTCCTATGTTGATGCTTGTTGGTTATGCACCGGAAACGATTCAGGCTGCTTACCGAATTGGTGACTCGACGACAAACATCATTACTCCAATGATGAGCTACTTTGGTTTGATTCTTGCCGTAGCGACTCGTTACATGAAGAACTTAGGTATCGGTACGCTGATCGCGACCATGCTACCTTACTCAATCTGCTTCATTGTAGGTTGGAGTGTGCTCTTCTACCTATGGGTATTCGTATTTGGTTTACCAGTAGGCCCTGGCGCAGCAACATACTACACACCGTAGAAAACGGTTACCTCACACAGCTCCATTATAAAAAGCCTGCGAACGTCGCAGGCTTTTTTATCGATTGAGACTGTGTACGCAGGCTTACCTGATTATAGATGTCGGTTTATAGCTGAAAACGCATCAACAAAGGGCGATAAAAGTGCTGAGTGAGCCAGCATAAGCTTTTCCAAATTATGCGTTTGTACCAAGGTAAGTGCGCAATATAAACATAGCTAAATTCAATTTCTGGCCGGGCTTTTCTGTTGCGTTTAAAAGCCGGAGCGCCTGAGCTCATATTAAAGCGACGCTGGTATATCATGGCATGGCGGATGGTATAGGCCGATATTCGACGATACAATGCGAGGCGTTGTGGCTTATTGGTATCGTAGCCAAAAATTGGGCAAGTCATATCATTATCAATTTCTACAATGCCTAACGTAGCCAGCATCTCTTCTTGATAAAACAGTCCCACTAAATGTACTAATTTGTTCTGGCTCGCCTGTTTTAAATATTGGCTTGAAAACTGGATGTTATTGAGGCTGTATTTATCAAGGTAAAGCATGTCATATAACTCTTTGGCACGCTGAAATTCTTCATCAGTGGTCAGTGGCCTAAACTGCCAATCTTTATCATTAAGCAGTTTGAAGTCTTTCGTTAAATCTCGGTTGAAGCTGAACGCTTGCCAATCATCAAGTAAATACACTTGTCGTGTTACCAAGCTTTGCCATTTTGGCTGCTTCAATCGCTGAATTAAGTGTAAATGCTGACGCTGATTGAGGGAGCGAAGCACCAAGGGAAAGGTGGGGTATTGATCGAGTGCGACGCGACGCAGTTCATCGAGATTTAAGGCTGCCCATTGTTCGCTATACATATTGGTGGACAAGCACTGATTGTTGAGCGTTTGGACTTGATCCAATCCAGCCAGTGATAAGATTGGTTTAGTCATATTAATAAGTAACTTACATACCCATCGAACAGCCACATTTTTGACTTTGTGAAGCTCTTCTTCGGCGTAGCCACTAAGCAGTGTCATAGGGGACACGGCATAACAGTTGTTTGGTATTTTTGGTGTTACGGAGTAGGGAATGGCAACATCATCGATATAGTAGCAACCAAAGCTTGCTGTGCATTCATCAATGGGATTCGACTGCATAAGAGTGAAAAAAGTTTTATGCCATTCTTGAGAGGAAAGTGTCATGAGTTCAATGCCTCTCCATTCCACTCAATATCAACGGTAGAAGCGTCGCTCCACTTCGTCTTGTTCTGCCTAGCTAACCGGAGTAATTCAAACATACTCCGGATTTGGCTCCCGGCCGGTAAGTTATGCTGTTGCATCACATTCACTCCAGACCACCAATCTTGCCAAGTTCGAGCCTTGAACAGGGATAATCCACCTTCCGCGATGAGTGTTATTGGACCTAAATGATGCAATCGCTGCTTGGAAGGACTGGTAAACTCCATATTAGGAAGCAGTTGGTTGCATCGAGACGAGAGTAGGTGCAAACCACTGGTGGCTCTTGGGTTACATTCAATCACGTAGAGTTCATCTTGTGATTTGATGAAGTCAAACGACACTTGCCCATGATAAGTATGACGTTTACCAAAAGCTGCGATAAATGTATCTAGTCGTTCGCACGAGGTCGGCTGAAAAGCACTGGCGGCCGAGCCGTTTACACAGTATTTCGGCACATAAGCTTGGTGTGCTTTAAGGTCACCATGTTCAAAAATGGCATAGTTACACACCGGAGTCCCATGGATTTTTTGTTGCTGAACCCAAGGGTAAAGGGGCGATATCGTGGCGGCAGAAATAGACTGAGTTGTCACATCTCTTATGACTTGCCCGCCAAACCGAGAGTAAACGGGCTTTAGAACGGTTCTCTTATTAATTTCAATCTCACTTTTATCAGCGACCAAGCGAGTTTTTGGAAGTGTGATTTCTGGCAAACCTTGAAGCTGTTCAAAGACGGTCAACTTGTTGTGCAGGGCATTGAGTAGTCCCACATTGGGCAGAAAAAAATCTACTTCTGGGCATTGTTTGGCAACATGAGCCAAGTAATAAACTTCTTCACAAGTGGGTATCACTATATCAATACGCATCTGAGTAATGATTTTTAGGATCTGCTGTTGATAGGTGGGAAACGCAAATCGAGGTGAAGCGGTGGGTATATAAGACTCGATACCTCGCAAAAACGATCCCAGAGGCTTTTTTAGCGAATCGGTGAGAATTACTTCATGCCCATGATGCATACACATGGTTGCCCACTCTAGTGCAACTGGTGCTCGGGCTCCGGTGATTAAGACCCGCATATGTTCACCACACGTCGTTGTTTATTCATTGGCGTCCAAATAGGCGCAGGGCGGTAACTAAATCTGACAGGATCAAGCCGCAATTGGTCAAACAACTTTATCAAGGCTTGATGTATAACCCGATGGTGGTGAACATCCGCTTCAATTTGAATGGCTTGTGACCCTGTTTGGGTGATTCGGTAATCCACGCGACCTTTGGCAAATAGTGTTATAGCGCGGTAGATGAGATCTGGTAACACCGTCACTGGGACGTGGTTTGCGTTTAGCGTGAGGCGATCACCACATCGTCCGGCAATCGCGCCAATAGGTTCAAATACGCCATTATCCTGTTTATTCTCAATAATATCGTCGAGCTGATAACGAATAATGGGCTGAGTTTTACGACGAAAATCGGTGATAATTGGGCTGTAATGAGTACGTTCGGTATTCAGCCAATGTTTTTCGATGTAAACAACATCTTGATTCCAGCGCATTTGTCCATGCTGATCAGTACATGCAAGAAAACCTTCGGTACATTGATAGACTTCATGGAGTTCGCTGTCGAACCGTTGAGAAATAAAGTGACGGTCACTCTCAGTTAGGACTTCTGCACCAGAAATGATCCGCTGTGGTTGAATTGCGGGTTGACCAAATTGACCGCTGAACTGGGCGCAGAGCTGAAGAGCTTGCGCACTACCAACCAAAAGCGTGGGTTGGAACTCATCCAACTCTTTTATCCATTCTTGGTAAGGTTTAGTTAAATCCGCATAAAAGAATGTGACAGGGCCTTTCGCGACGGATTTATACAGTGGGCTGTTGGCGCGCAAGGCTAGCGCAATTCGGTGCTTTTGCCATAGGTTGGGCAACAGGCGAGCCAATATATTGCCAGCCCACAGTTGCGTTTCCTGTTTGTCAGCAAGAAACAACCCGCGCATGCCTGATGTGCCCGAAGAAAGCCCAACAGTAACATCGCCAACTTTCGAAGCGGCGAAGTTGCGTGACTGTTCTGCTTCGAGTGCTTGTTGCATTAGCTGTTCAGCATCTAAGCCTTTCGTATTCAACTCCGAGAGGTTCTCCATCATGGTTTGCTTATTCATGATAGGGAAATCACTGAGTGGTGCACCTTGAAGTGAGCGGTAATACGGTGAATGACGGCATACCCAATCCAAGTGTTGCGTTAAGTGTTGTTGCTGCCATGTTTCGACTTGTTCCCTTGAGCCGAAGGGGCGGTAGCGGGTTCGCCAGAATTCTGAGATAAGCGTTCTCACTTCATCCATCCTTCTTTGATTAGCTGCTGGATAGTTTCCTGACAATGTGAAGGCACGAAGCGAACAAAGTGGTGGGTTTGTTGGTAGCAACTTCTCAACTCGGAGAGGGTGTTTTTATAGGCTTTTGTATCATCGCAAAGCATGTTCGCCAGCCAATGTTGATCGATATTTTCACTCAAGCTCTCGATTAACCAGCATGCATCGGCGAGTAAGAACAGCCAACCTTGGTCTCTTTTAACCAGCAAGCCCACTTGGCCAGCTGCATGGCCTGGCAAGCTAACCATATAAATAAATCCATCGTCGAACATGTCTTTACAGAGCAAATTAACACCTTGGCACTGAGGAAGAATTTGGCTGATTGATACAGAAAAGTCACTATGAATGAATAAGTTAGATTCAAGTTGTGGAGGAAGTAGAGCTTTTAGGTATCCTTTTCTTACGCCTCCAATTCGACCACTTTTAGTAATTGCATCCACCCCTTTTTGTTGGCAATGCAATTGAGAGTGGGAAAACTCAGACACGGCAGCAATGTGATCAGCATGGAAGTGGGAAAGTACTAAGTGTTCAATATCATGAGGTTTGAGACTTTCTTTTGCTAACTGCGCAACAATTCCGTGTTCTTTGTTATAGCGACAAGGTGTTGTCCAAGCATAAAAACGTTCAGGGAAGGGACGAGTCGCGCTAAAAAAATGCTCGTGATATCCCGTGTCAAACAGGATGTTGCCTTGTGTTGGGTGCTGAATTAACGCAACGGCTGCCGGAAATGCTCTAGGCTTGATACCAGAACCTGGTTTGACAACAAAGCCTGGGTGTACGCAGTGTCCAACCTCAAAGATTTTTATTTTTAGACCAGTTTGCATACTGCTGTATTCCTTCTTGAATTGAAAAAAGCGGTTGGTAATTCAGTGTTTGTTTCGCCTTGCTGATATCCAGAGTTTGATGATAGTTAAACAATCCTGCGCTGTATGAGGTGAGCCTTGGTTCTGGCTGATGTGGTAAGTGCCTTCGTATTTGCTCACTGAGCTTTAATAATGGTGATACAACGCCATATGGTAATGATTGTAACGTTACTTTTAGGTTTAACCCCTCACATAAAGCTTGCAGAACAGTCTCAATTGGCATTGGTTCGTTGTTGGAAATGTTGAACACATCACCATGCTGAAGTCGGTCTGCCTGAGTGCAAGCGAGCATCGCTGCATGGGCAACGTTATCGACATAAGTCAGATCAACCACAGGATTTCTACCCGATGGCAGAAGCAGAGTGTTGTTTTTTATCGCCTTAAGCACTCTTGGGATAATAGCGCGATCATTGGGTCCAAAAATGCCACGCGGTCTTAAAATGATCGCTTTGCTTTGGCCTTTTACGGCTTCAATTTCCGATAGGTATTTTGTGTGTGCGTAATCATTACACCAGTATGAAGCTATGGCGTCGGTTTCTCGAATATTCCAACGGTCTTGATGGTCAAAGTAGACGCTGGTGGAGGAAATATGGATAAAACGCGAGATTTGATAGGTATTAGCCGCATTGACGAGGTTTTTGGTGGCATCTACATTGGCTTGATAAAACGCCTGCCACTTTCCCCATGGGCTTGAGAGAGCGGCACAATGGATGATTGCATCCATACCTTGGCATACCGCATGAACTGCTGAGTGGTCTCTTAAATCGACTATATGTGGGATAACATCGAATTGCTCGGCGAGTTGTTTAGCGATGACTGTATTTCGTGCTATAAAATGCAGTTCATGCTGCTGGTGAAACATTCTCAGAATTGCGCTACCCAACATCCCGCTGCCACCAGTGACCAATATCTTCATAGTTTTAGCACTCCCATCCCTAGCGACAACCCTGCGGCGGTGCCAGCTAATAACACATGTTTTCCTGCGGTTTCTGGCTGATTACGCAGCCAGTGTAAGTTAATTGGGAGTGAGGCGGCGACTTGGTTTCCCAAAGTCGAAAAGTGATTAACGGTTTTCTCTGTTGGTAGCCCGGTGAGTGAAGGCAGTTTTTTTAATCCATGCGCGCTGGCTTGATGAGGAAGAAAATAATCAATATCGCCGAGTGTTACCGGAGAGGCGTCAAACCCTTTTTTTAGAAACGCTGGTAAGGCTTTACGCACATGTTTAAAGAGTGCTTTGCCCTCCATCTCAAACTGGCAACTTTTTAAATAGGCTTGATGCTCGGAGGTATGCGGATTGATATGACTACCTCCGCCCTTAATTTGACAAAATGAATACCCGGTATGATGCGTTTCAAAGTGACTGGTGAGCAATCCATCATCGTCGTGTTCTTCGAGCAAAAATGCGGCGGCACCGTCCGCGAATAAGGTTGCAACTTCTGGTTTGAGCGTAAAATTTCGATTCAGTGTGATGCCAGTGGCGAGTTCGCTGGTGACAATAAGAATCCGACGGTACCGTTTTGCTAAGAATAGACTCTGAGCAAGATCAAGCGCAGAGAGAAAGGATAAACAGGTGCTGTTCAAATCAAAGCTTTCTAGCCATGTTGGAGCGTCTAACGCGGCGAGAACCGCTGAGGCGTCGTAGGGTAGAGACTGGTGGTGTGTGCCGCTAGCGTAGATAAGAAGATCAACGGAGCTTAAGGTATGTGTGTTTCCTAAACACTGCTCTATTGCCTGCATTGCCATGTAAATAGCGGTCTCTTTTGTATTGGCTACATGACGATATTCAACGTCGAATTTATTTCGGCAGGTCCCTGGCGCTAATTTTAGGAAGCGATCCATCTCTCGATCAGACCATTGATTCGTTGGCAGGTAGCTTCCACTGGAAACGATGTTAAAGCCCATTATTCTCTATACACTTATTAAAAACGTCGTTCAAAATAAACCACGTTGCATATTGAAGCTATGGCGAGCAAGATGAAAAATAAACAGAACAAAACAAATGGGAGTAAGAGCACGCTTTGGGTGCAATGCTGAGAATGAATTTTCAGGAATGAGCCAGGCTTTTATTTGCTGGCTCAATTTGAATAGAGTGAGGGTTACTTCTTAAATTTCGCCAAAATACGATCCAAATGGTTTGCAAATTCGCGTCGATCGGTTTGAGAAAGCGCGGCGGGCCCACCTGTCTGAATTCCGCTTGAACGCATGGTTTCCATAAAGTCGCGGATATTTAGGCGAGCTTTGATGGTGTCTTTTGTATAGAGCTCGCCACGAGAACTGAGGGCTTGAGCGCCTTTAGAGATAACCTCATCTGCAAGCGGAATATCTGACGTGATCACCAAATCGTTGGCTTCCACACGCTTGACGATTTCGTTGTCTGCGATGTCAAATCCCGCAGGGACTTGTAGCGAGTGGATGTTGTCTCTTTTCGGCACAGGGACAACGTGGTTAGCGACAAACGTACATTCAATCCCCGTACGCTCGGCGGCACGCACAATGGTTTCGCGAATAACTTTCGGACACGCGTCTGCATCTACCCATAACTTCATGATGACTTCTCACTGAGTTTCGCTTCTAACTCTTCAATACGAATGGCTAGCATTGTTACGGCGCGTTCTAGGGCTTCAAGACGATCATTATCGGTGTGGTGTTGTGCTGCGATTTCAACCTTGGGTACGCGTTGAGCACTCTTCCAACTTTTTATTGCGGTGATTAATGCTGGCATTGGAACTGGCGTTTTCAAGCGTGCTTTCACTAACGCTACGGTTGGCTCTTTTCCTTGTTGTTGCAACTGTTCCATTGCCGCTTCTAATTCTTTAGTAACGTCTTGAGTTAACATTTTTAATCCTTAACAACGATATATCTATCATCATACGTTGAGTGCGCTAATTTGGCGAATGGCATTTTGGAGAGTGTAGTGTGAGAGATCTCTTACATAGGTTGTGAGAGAAAACGATTTCGTAAGCGGAAAAAGAGAAGCTGAAGAGCTTAAGTTTCTGATAAATAATGATTTAGCAACTTGTTAACCAATGTGAGAGCCAAATATTTATCTTGGATAGATTGTCTATTTTTGGAAAAGGCGTAAATTGAGAGTTGTCAGCAGGAAGCAGACATGGAACAGGAAAGCACCAAGGATTTGGTTATCGTCAGGAAGACGATTTGGTTGGTCAGGATGATTAATCAAGCATGGAGCGTAGGACATTGTAAGGATACGATCATCAATAGGATGTTGATGACTAAGGATAGACAATGGACCCCTCTAGGATTGAGGTTATGGACAGCATCAGGAAGATGCAAGGGACACCGCTCAAGGAACAAGTGACGTGTGCTAACGAGGAATGTTAGCAGTCAGGATGATAAGGACACCGCTAGGACGGCGACGTAAGGAATAAGCTGACGGAATCAGCCACTATTATGGATGATGCATGGAGCACTTTTAGTAGCCGGACTGCTGCGAGTAAGACCATGACCCCGATACTTATGTGTCGGGGTCTTTCTTATATAAAAACGATATCCAGTGTTCTCATTGAATTAAGCATCTCGATGTTATTTGGGGATATCAATATCACAAAATATATAAATTCCTAATAACACTTAATAAAAAACAACTCAGATCAATATCCTTTCCAACCTGTTGGTTTAACTTTCGGCTTCTCTACAAGGTGTTATGCCCGCAATCATTGAGCATGTTCAGCTCATCGAGTTTGTGATCTGCGGATAGATTAAGTTTGTTGTAATCAAGGAACAGATGTGGCCATAGTAACCAGAAGAATGCTTCTTCTACCCTACAATGAGTCGTTGCAACTAGAATTCGTCATGCTGAATTGCTGTGCGAAAAACCGTGCTGAATTGAATGGTCCGTATACAGTTGCGTCTGCCAAACAGATGTTTGAGAAAATACTGGATGATGAGAACATTTATAGTATGGCAGTGCTAGAGAGCACCAGTCGTGACTATATGGGGCACGTGTTTATTGCTAATCTCGATTCCGAACCTGAATTAGGGTTTATTTTTGATAAATCATATTGGGGTAAAGGGTTAGCAACAGAAGCACTAAAAGCATTTTTCCCCAAAGCGTGCCGTGAGTTGGGCTTGAATAAGGTGAAAGCTAACGTGAATAGCAATCATCAAGCTTCTATGGCGGTACTGAAAAAGCTGGGATTTGTTAAAACAAAAGAAAGTAAGGATATATATGGTCCTTACTTTGAAATGGAATTTACAAGCGATGCGGTGGTAGGTGAAAGTTCTGCGGCCTGAAACCGACCATGGTTAACTCTCCTTGGTAGCAATCGTCACCAAGAGATGAAAACTCAAATTGATACACCGTATGCCAACGCCAGACTCCGTCTGGCGTTTTTAGTTTATGGGCACCAAAGGCGATGCTGATTAATTGGAGATCCAATTGCTCACATTTACGCGTGATGGCCGCTTTTGCGAGTTCGGCTTGGCGACGCTGTTGCCAAAACAGGTAACAGAAAAAGCAGAGCCCTAAAATTGCTAAAAGATCACCAATCATTCCTGAACCTTTCTTAGCTTTTTGTTGCTTGTTGTAAGCTTACTAGCGCATTTGCTAGTTCCTCTGATGGGTTTGAATGCAGCAAAGGCAATAACACCATTCTTAACTCTGGCAGCATCACTAAATCGGCAAATAACTGATTAAATAGGGCTTGATTACCGGTTTGAGCTAAACGCAGCAAAAACTGTTCCGCTACCTTTTCATTGGCGAGTAAGTGCCAAGCGCGGCCCGCCACACCAATCAATACCTCCTGATGGCTTAAACGAGGGCTATGCAATATCGCATCTAATACTGGAGAGGCGACTTCTGTTGGTGCACCAGCAAGGGCTCGGATAAGTGCTGAAAGTAGGAAGAGATCAGGTTCGCTACTTGCGATTTCTTGCTGTGCCTTTTCTGCGATACGTTCTGCTAAACGCTCTTGTAGCTCTACATGCTCAAGCGCACCTAATAGGGCATAAAGTGGCTCATTTGGTAGGTGGTTCAACGCTTTGCGTATCATTACTCCGTTTTGCTCTTTGTCCAGGCGAGCGGCTATGTCTGTGATACCTTGCAGACCTACAGTTTGCCAATTATCCCAGCCTAAACCTCCAGAGAAGTAATGCTGGGTATGCTCGTAATATTGGCTGGTAGGAAGATTGAGGTTTGCGCGGACCTGGCTATGAAACACGGCCATTTTATCTTCGGAAGGTTTGAAAGTGTATGGGTTGTTAGACAGCTTTTGCTGTTGCTCTTCAGTGATATCATCATTGAGGCGTGTTCCCATAGCCTCCACTACGTATTTAATGAAATTGCCGATATCCGCTTGCTTTAACAAACCGCGCTCGTCCAATTCAAACTTTAGAAACCAAATCCAAGGTTGCTTTTGTTCATTCCAATAAGCGATGGCAAGGTGTGCTTTACGCTGCATTGGGAATGGGTACGGTGCTTGACCTTTTTCTACATCGGCAAACTCTTTCTTAGCGATGGTTTTGATACGACGACCAAGATCGAAGATTTGATAATCACAGCGGCTGTTGTTCAACAGTTGAGTGAGGGTTTGAATGTTTTCCATTAAATACGACGTCCTAACGTTCTTTTCACAAGAAATGGTATCATTCTCGGCTAATTCAAGGTTCGAGATAGAATTAATGGTAACAAATACTCAATTGGTCGACTTACTTCACCAACTTGAAGCGCAGCTTAGAGAGCATAACTTATGGCAATATACTATGCCTTCAGAGCAAGCCTTACAAAGTGCGGAGCCATTTGCGATTGATACGTTGCATCCTCATGAGTGGTTGCAGTGGATTTTTATAGCCAGAATGCACGCACTAGTGGAAAACAATCAACCACTGCCAAGAGGGTTTTCTCTCGAGCCCTATTTTTCTGAAGCGTGGAAGCAGGAACCGCAGTTCGCAGAGCTGCTTGTTACAATCCGAACCATTGACGAACTGTGTAAGTAAACTAATGCTAGAACAAAAAATAGCGCGATCTTCAGAACCAGTTGAGCTGGAGATCGTTTATCAGGATGAATATTTTGTAGCGGTCAACAAGCCTGCAGGCATGTTAGTGCATCGCAGTTGGTTAGATAAACACGAAACTCAGTTTGTCATGCAAACTTTGCGCGACCAAATTGGTCAGCATGTGTTCCCATTACATCGTCTGGATCGTCCAACATCTGGTGTGCTCGTGTTTGCGTTGTCGAGTGAAGTCGCATCACAAGTCATGCCGATGTTTGCTGAACATAAAATGGAAAAGACATACCACGCAATAGTACGCGGTTGGATTGAGGAAGAGGGCGTTTTGGATTACGCGCTCAAAGTCGAGTTAGACAAGATTGCGGATAAGTTCGCTTCACAAGAAAAAGAGGCGCAAGAAGCGGTGACGGAATATAAGCCGTTGGCTAAAGTGGAGGTTCCCTATTCGACGGGTAAATTTCCTACAACGCGTTATTGCTTAGTTGAGATGAAACCTAAAACGGGGCGTAAGCACCAACTTCGTCGTCATATGGCACATCTACGCCATCCGATCGTGGGTGATACAACGCACGGGGATGGAAAGCACAACAAGCTGTATCGCACAGAGTTTGAATCTCATCGTCTGCTACTGCATGCTTCAGAGTTACGGTTCGTCCATCCATTTACCGATCAAGAGATTGTCATGACGGCCAATCTTGATGAAACTTGGCAGCAATTGTTCACTCGATTTGAGTGGGATGAATCGATGATTAACAGATAATCGGTGCAGTTAGATCTAGATAATGATTGGGTACAAATAAAAAGGGTTAGCATCAATGCTAACCCTTTTTTAAAATTTTGTGCCGTCCTAAATAAGGTTGACACTTTCCCCCCAAAAAAATTGGAGAGTGTTATGAAATCAACAACTAAAAGAAC
>NZ_JAWOWP010000011.1:0-167608 GCF_033340555.1 Vibrio sp. 1069 | reverse complement strand
GTGGACTCCGATACCCCACCGGAGGTAACGATGTAGGTAAAGCTGTCTGCACCGTGGTAGTTGTCGTTTGGCGTGTAGGTTACGCTACCATCCGGGTTGACCGAGACTGTGCCGTTGGCTGGACCGTTATTGCTATCCAGCGACACCGCTTTGTCGTCGCCTTCGAACGTGTCGTTACCTAAGACCTTGATGATGGTCGGCGTGTCTTCCACAACCGTTGCTTTATCTGCCACGATGTCCGCCACAGGGGCTACCGTGAAGTTCACCGTTTGGCTAACGCTTTCACCGCTTGGATCGGTCGCAGTAAAGGTCAACGCTTCAGAGCCATTCCAGTCCGCAGTTGGAGTGAACGTAGCAATGCCATTGACGATCGCCACTTGAATGTTGCTGTTGCCAGAAACGCTGAAGCTCAGCTCGCCATCCACGTTATCTACATCGCTGAAAGCGGTATTTAGATTGATGCTGTATGGGGTGAAGTCTTCTCCCAAGGTTTGGTCTGCAATGCCGCTTTCAACCACAGGCGTGTCGTTTACCGCATTCACGGTGACGTTGACCGTCGCTTGATCAGTCAGCGAACCATCGGTGATGGTGTAAGTGATTTCAGCGTCACCATTGAAGTTCTCAGCCGGTGTGAAGACCAATTTGCCGTCAACAATCTCGACTGTGCCTTGCGCTTCAGGTACAGACGCTGATTCAATCGACAGCTTATCGCCATCGATGTCAGTATCGTTTGGTAGGACATCAATCGTGACAGCGGTATCTTCTTGTGTTGTTGCCGTGTCATCGTTTGCCACGGGCGCATCATTGACTGGCGTCACATCGACGTTCACCGTGGTGGACTCCGATACCCCACCCGACGTAACGATGTAGATGAAGCTGTCTGTACCGTGGTAGTTGTCGTTCGGCGTGTAGGTCACGCTGCCGTCCGGGTTGACAGAGACCGTGCCGTTGGCTGGACCGTTATTGGTATCCAGCGACACCACTTTGTCGTCGCCTTCGAACGTGTCGTTATCTAAGACCTTGATGATGGTTGGCGTGTCTTCCACAACCGTCGCTTTATCTGCCACGATGTCTGCCACAGGCGCTACTGTGAAGTTCACCGTTTGGCTAACGCTTTCACCGCTTGGATCGGTCGCCGTAAAGGTTAACGCTTCTGAGCCGTTCCAGTCTGCGATTGGAGTGAACGTAGCAATCCCATTGACGATTGCCACTTGAATGTTGCTGTTGCCAGAGACGCTGAAGGTCAGATCGCCATCCACGTTATCTACATCACTGAAAGCCGTATTTAGATCGATGCTGTATGGCGTAAAGTCCTCCGCCAAGGTTTGGTCTGCAATGCTGCTTTCAACCACAGGTGTGTCGTTCACCGCATTCACGGTGACGTTAACCGTCGCTTGGTCAGTCAGCGAACCATCGGTAATGGTGTAAGTGATTTCAGCATCGCCATGGAAGTTCTCGGCCGGTGTGAAGACCAGTTTTCCATCAACAATCTCGACTGTCCCTTGCTCACTCGGCACAGACGCCGATTGGATAGACAGCGTATCGCCATCAATATCGGTGTCGTTTGGCAAGACATCAATCGTCACTGGCGTGTCTTCGTCAGTAATCGCCGTGTCATTGGTCGCCACTGGCGCATCATTCACTGGTGTGACATCGACGTTCACCGTGGTGGACTCACTGACCCCACCCGACGTGACGATGTACGTGAAGCTGTCTGTCCCGTGGTAGTTGTCGTTTGGCGTGTAGGTTACGCTGCCATCCGGGTTGACCGAGACCGTGCCGTTGGCTGGACCGTGATTGGTATCCAGCGACACCGCTTTGTCGTCGCCTTCGAACGTGTCGTTACCTAAAACCTTAATGATGGTTGGTGTGTCTTCCACAACCGTCGCGCGGTCAGATTCAATATCTGCCACAGGCGCAACTGTGAAGTTCACCGTTTGGCTAACGCTTTCGCCGCTTGGGTCGGTAGCCGTAAAGGTCAACGCTTCTGAGCCGTTCCAGTCTGCGGTTGGAGTGAACGTAGCAATCCCATTGACGATCGCCACTTGAATGTTGCTGTTGCCAGCAACGCTGAAGCTCAGATCGCCATCCACGTTATCCACATCGCTGAAAGCGGTATTTAGATCGATGCTGTATGGCGTAAAGTCTTCTGCCAAGGCTTGGTCTGCAATGTTGCTCTCAACCACAGGCGTGTCGTTCACCGCATTCACGGTGACGTTGACCGTCGCTTGGTCGGTCAGTGCACCATCGGTCACGGTGTAAGTGATTTCAGCGTCGCCATTGAAGTTCTCAGCTGGCGTGAAGACCAATTTACCATCAACAATCTCAACTGTCCCTTGCTCACTCGGCACAGAGGCTGATTGGATAGACAGCGTATCGCCATCGATGTCGGTGTCGTTTGGCAGGACATCAATCGTTACTGAGCTATCTTCCTCTGTAATTGTTGTATCATTAGAGGCAATAGGCGCATCGTTAACTGAGTTTACTGTTACCGAAACTTGAGCTTCATCCTCTAACTCACCATCTGAGATGGTGTAGCTAATCGTTGCATTACCGTTGAAATTTTCAGCCGGAGTGAAAACAAGCTTACCATTGATAATCTCAACGATACCTTGCTCTTCTGGTACAGAAGCAGAGGTAATGATTAAATCATCACCTTCAATATCACTGTCGTTAGCGAGCACATCAATTACAACCTGGGAATCCTCGTCAGTTTGAATCGCATCATTAGTTGCTATTGGCGCGTCATTAACAGGCGTAATATCTAAGTTAGCAGTGCCATTAATAACACCGCCATCGTTATCAATAATGTCATAGGAGAATGACACTTCAGTGTCATCGTCAGCCTCTGGAATGTAAGTCCAAGATCCATCGCTGTTATCAATTAAGGTGCCATTCCCACTCTCAATAGTGACGTTTGTAATGACAAGAGTATCGGCATCATCAATATTGACGTTCGATAGTAATTCTTCAGTAGTTATCGTGATTGGATCGCTATCTTCCTCAACAGCGCTTAATGTCACTGGAGAATTAGTAAGTGGCTTACTTGAGCCATCCCCACTTGTCTCGATACCTGTTGTGAAGAAATCATTTAAGGTCAACGCTTGAGTTTCAGATAAGCCGAGGGATTCTAAGCCAATAGTTTCAAAGTTTGTTGAGGCTAGCACTTCAGTACCATCTCGTACAATCGTGGCACTATTTTGCAAACTGGAGCCACTATTTTCACCCGCTGCAGGTGCGAGTTCTTCATCAGTAGCAGAAGGGTCTTGACCTTGCTCAATAGCACTAATAATCTGTGCTACATCGTCTGAAATATCTTTTAAACCTTGCTCTTGAGCAAGCTGAATTTTCAGGTCTTGAGGCGCAGCATCTGTCATTGCCACTATCACTTCACCTGGTAGAGGCTGCTGTCCTTCTGCAAGGACTCTCAGCTGCCCATCCAAACCTATTACGACGACTTGATTACCGAGTGGCACTAATGCTGTACGATCCATATAAACCTTAACCCTAAATAACTGTCAAGTTTTTGACTAACAATACTAATTTGCTATATATTGCCCGAATATATAGTGCAATAACAGCAATTTGATGCTCAATAAAGTAATTATGTGTCATACATCAATAAGAATCCAGATGCATAAGTGTTTTATTTTATTAAAATCTGGACACTCGTTTCTAGCCATTACCTTCATCTTTAATTTGAGATCTTAATTCAAGTTTCAGGCAGATTTAGTAGGTTGATTTATCAAAATTGAAACAAATGAACAGCGAATCAACAGGTTACTTCATCGCATATTAATGTTATTGTGCGCTAAATTATTGACGCCCTTATAAGTATTCCACTTATAAGCCCTATCACCTCGAGAATTTTTACCATTATCTAGGAGAATCACAGTGAAGTGGACTCGTGCCAACGCCTTTTGTATTGGTATGTTCACCGCTAGTCATGCTTTTGGGCAAACGCTAGAGCAAGCGGTTGAAAACACATTAAAAACCAATCCTGACATCAAAAGTGCGTTCAATGAATTCGTTAGCAAGCAGTATGTGAATGAAGCATCTGGTGGTGCTTACCTCCCATCCGTAGACTTAGATGCCGGTATCGGTTACGAAGGAATCAAACCCGCAGAGTCAGGGCGAGATTCAACCGATCTGACAAGAAAAGAAGCCACCGTGACACTAACCCAGCTAATATGGGATGGCTCAGCGACACTTAATGATATGGATCGAACAGCAGCTGATGCTGAATCGGTCCGTTATCAACTTCTAGCTGATGCCCAAGACACCGCTCTAGAGGTCGCGAAAGTTTATTTAGACTCAGTAAAAGCTTATGAAATTCTTACACTTTCCGAGAATAACTTGAAAGTGCATAAGAAGATCTATGAAGACATTAAAAAGCGAGTTAACTCAGGTATCGGTTCTACAGCAGACCTAACCCAGGTAGAGGCTCGTTTAGCAAAGGCTCACGGTAACTTGGTGGCAGCTCAGAACAACTTATATGACAGCCACACCACCTTTACACGCCTTGTCGGGCAGTCACCACAAGGATTGATTTTCCCAAGAGCGGACCAAAACTTTATTCCCTACACCATCGATGAAGCGATTGACTTGGCATTCGAGTCACACCCAGTAATCAAAATCTCGGTAGCTGATGTGGACTCTGCAAAGTTCCAATACAAGCAATCTAAGGGAGCTTACTACCCAACGATATCGGTAGAAGCGGCTCAAACATGGCGTGATGATGCAAGCGGTATTGAAGGAAGCAGCGAAGAGACAACAGCGATGTTGCGCATGCGTTACAACCTCTTTAACGGTGGTAGTGACGTAGCCAACGCTGAAAGTTTTGCCTACCAACTAAACAAAGCAAAAGACCTAAGAGAACGTGCATACCGCCAAGTAGAAGAAGGCCTTCGTCTATCTTGGAGTGCGTTAGATTTAACACTTCAACAAAAAGAGTTCCTAGCGGATCACGTAGATTCGGCCTCTGAAACTGTCATCGCCTACGAAAAGCAGTATCGCATTGGAAAACGCACTCTGCTGGACTTGTTAAATACTGAAAACGAACTTTTCGAAGCGAGAAAGAACTACTTGGATGCTCGATACTCAGAGCAGTACGCCAAGTACCGCGTTATGAACGCGACTGGCCAATTGTTAAATGCCTTGCGTGTCGATGTACCTACAGAATGGAATGAAAAGGTGGAGTACTGATCATGAAACCAGTGAAGATTCTATTTGCATTGGGTATGCTCGCCATCACTCAACACGTTGTTGCTGAAGACGAATATGAGTATCGTCCTGTACCAAATGCAGAACAAATAGCAGATTTGCAAGATGACGATAACGATGGTGTCATCAATGCTCGAGATATGTGCCCAGGTACACCTGAAGGCTCAGAGGTCGACAACGACGGTTGTGGAGAATACATTAAAGCATCAGATAACATGCAAGTGCGGATACTTTTTGCTAACGACTCTGATGAGATCAATCCAGTCTTCAGAAGACAAGTTCGAGAGCTTTCCGACTTTTTAAAAGAGTACCCTACTACTTCGATAGAGCTGCACGGCTATGCTAGTAAAGTTGGTGGTTCGAAGCATAACCAAGATCTTTCTGAAAGACGAGCACGCAATGTCCGTGAAGCCCTACTAAGCTACGACATCGAACCGAGTAGAGTCCGCATTGTTGGTTTTGGTGACACTCACTTAGCACAGCAAGGGAGCGATGAAGTCAGCCATGCTTTAAATCGTCGAGTCACCGCATCAGTCGTTGGTTACAAAGGCGAGATAAAAAGAGAGTGGACAATATTCACAACTCTTCCAGAAAGGTAAAGTACCTGTTTTTGTTTGCTCTGCAAGCACAAAGCAAACAAAAACGAGTGAATACTTAACCTCAGAAAAGGAGCTTCGGCTCCTTTATTTTTACTCATTTCGACAACCGTATTATGCTTTAGGAATCGGCACTTTAGTGTTACTCTAGCCACGTCATAACAACGAGAGTTTTGAAATGAGCAAACTTACATCAGATATCCAAGCGAACCTTGACCTTTTTGTTGCAGAAACGAAAGAAAACCAATTGGTTTGGGGTTTACGCAATGAAGAAGGTTGGCTATCTTGCGATTCAACTGAATTCGAAAACAGCGAAGTCATGCCTTTCTGGTCTTCTAAAGAAGATGCAGAAGCACATAATGTTGAAGAATGGGCAGATTTTACTGTACTAGAAATCCCATTAGATATCTTTGTTGAAGATTGGCTTTTGACTCTTGCTGAAGATGGTGTTCTTGTTGGAACTAACTGGAACGATCAGTTAGAAGGCAAAGAAATGGAACCTCAAGATCTAGCAAAGCTTTACATTGATTAAAGATTTCTGACCTCAACTTTATGTTGAGGTCTTTCTTTTTTATGCCTCTTCTTTCAATATCTCGACCAAGTGCATAGTTTTACTACTCTTTTTCTTAGTACACCCAACTTAATCACAACGCTGATGCGTTAAAAGCGCTATGATAACTCAACTTTAAAGGCACCTTAAATTAAAGGCTCGTTTAAACATGCGCGTGCTCTATCCCTTGCTTGCGTCACTTTTGCTCACTCCAGTATATGCAAGCGACACTCAAGATATTGAACCAAACCAAAATATCACACAGTGGCACTCTGTCTACCAAACCACACTACGAAGCAACCCTGAGTCGGCATTGAGCATGCTTCAAGATCGCTACCATACAGCGAAATCGGACAGCGAAAAGCTCTACGTAAGTGGATTGATTTATGAATATATGTCAAACATAAATCAGCCTTACTACGGCAGCAGTCAAGTCTTAGACAACCGTTTTTCTCAATTAGAATCAGAATATATTCTTGCCTTAAAGGAACGTAAGCATGGTAGTTACGAGGCCTCAGTAGATAGCTTTTCTTCTTTGCGACAGACAATGAAGAAAATATCCTATTCCGAAGGCAAGGCTCTGATGAACTATCAACTTTGTTATACGCTGAATCAACAAGGTCGTTATCACAAAGCAAACTTTTATTGCTCATCCTTAGAGAGCCACTTAAATCATAAGCATCAAGAAAACTTCCCTGTTGATCTTGCTTTGCGCGTAATAGCAAATAACTACAATTACCGCGGTGACTATGAAAAAGCCTTAAGTTTGTATCGACAGTTGATGGCCAACATGTCGACGCAAAGCGATCCTTCAGGGATTTACAATGACGTCGGCAATTTACTTGCAGAGCTGGGGCAATTTGAACAATCAGAGCAATATCTCATTCAAGCCCTACTGGTTCGCCAAGATGAAGGGACACCTCTTGAAGTTGCACAAGTCGAACATAGTCTAGGAGCGATGTACAGAAAATCCAAAGAACTCGATAAGTCCATCAGCCACTACAAAAATGCATTGACGATTCTCGAACAACTTCATTACCCATACGGGCAAGGGTTGACCTATTTAGGGTTATCTGCTGCTTTGGCCGATTCTGGGCAATTAGATACCGCGGTAGATTACATTGGAAGAGCATTAAACATTGCCCAAACTTATGAGAATACGCACCTTGAAACAGAGGGTCATTTGGCTGCTGGATTGGCATATTTAAAGAACCATACACCCGAAAAATCGATTGAACACACTACAATAGCGTTAAGATTAGCGGTAAAAAACGCTAGGCCCTTATTGCAAGCGCAAGCCCAATTACTCCTCTCAAAAGCATACCAAGCTCAAAATGATTACAAAAAGGCGCTGGAGCATCACAAGGCCTACTCGAAGATTGAACTAACGAACCGAGACGCGAGTAATATTAAGGCGTTAGAGGCACTAGATCTCACTAAAAAAGAGTATGAATATGATCTACAAGTCGCGCAGTTGAACAACGAAACTCTTCTAAGTCAGTACCAGTTTGAAAAACTCACAGATCAACAACGCACTTATAATTTTGTTGTTTTCTGTTTATTGGTTCTCCTCGCTCTGGCATTGATGGTTCAGCGACAAACACGCTTAAAAGCCAAAATAGACAGCTTAACGTGTGCATTAAACAGAGCGGCAATTATAGAGACGATTAAAAGCCAAACCTCCAAAGCTGAAGGAGACTTCCGCTACGTTCTAGCATTAATCGATCTAGATGACTTTAAGGCGATTAATGATCAGTATGGTCATCCGACTGGCGACTTAGTACTACAACAGGTGTGCAAAGCGCTTAAAGCTAAACTTAATAAGGGAGAGTACTTGGGTCGTTTAGGTGGAGAAGAGTTTATCTTGCTATTGAAAAACGTCGATGAGATTGACGTTCCCTTTAGAATACAAAGTCTGCATAAAACAATTTCAGAAAAGAGTGTACATTCGCTTAATAACCATCAATTGAATATATCTGCGAGTCTGGCCTATCTATCAACCTCAATGCCACTCACCAACTTTGATGAGCTCTATTCGATATTAGACCAAGCGTTATACAATGCTAAGAAGCAAGGAAAAAACTCCCTTGTGGACGCATACAACGAGCCGATCAGTTTAAGTGCTGAGTATATTCTCTAATAAAGCCAAACCACCAGCGTAGTGGTTTGTTATAGGTGGAAGCATCAGTAAGCCATTCAGATGCAACACCATCATCAAGGAGTCTTTGTGCCCAAGGCAAGAAAAAACATTCAGTCTCTAGAGCGAGGTTTTCTAATCCTCGAGTTGCTCTCGATGAGTGAGTCTCCCCTATCATTACAGACGATCAGTAATGCGATCCAGTTAAATAAGACGACTGTTCACGGGTTACTTGCGACTCTACACTCTCTTGGATATGTATCCAAACACAACCATAGCTACAGCCTAGGGTTTAGATGCTATGAACTGTCTAAGCCGATTGAACAAAAAAACGAAGCTATCCGACAACATTTTGTTCCATTGCTGAAAAAAATGGCCCAAATGACTAACAACACTGCTTACCTCGCTGTACAAAGTGGCGCTAAAGAGTACTTGTATATCGATGCTATAGAGCAGGATAACCCTCTTACTATCCGTAGCCCGAGAGGGAAACGAGAAGGACTCACAACATCTGCGATCGGCAAGGTTTTTCTTAGTTTTGATGATGAGCTTCGCCGAACATTGCGCCTTGAAAGCCAAATATCCCCCACGTTAGAAACTGAACTTAATCAGGTTGTATTATCAGGTTACGCACTCGATTTAGAAGAGGCAGAGCCAAACCTCAATTGCTTAGCGATCCCCCTTTACTTGGATGGTAAGGTCGTTGCTGTTGCAGGTGTCAGCGGTGCTGCCTCCGAACTGACGGTCACTAGGCTAAAACACTTTGCCAGCATCTTTCTCAAACTTTAAGATTTGACAGTGTCGAATCCTAGGCCATTTTTATACTGTTTTGATTACATGCTTATACGTCGCCTCTAATATGGTCGTTGTTCAACTCAACAACGTAGGAGAAGCGATGTCTACTGTATTAATCACTGGCGCTAACCGTGGCTTAGGCTTGCAATTTGTCCGCCACTACCTTGGAAAAGGTTGGCAAGTTATCGCGACTTGTCGTTCACCAGAAAATGCTAAGCAGCTCAATGAACTAGTAACCCAATCTAATCAACTTCAACTGATGGCTCTAGACGTCACTAACCAACAAGATATCGATCAGTTAGCCACTCAATTAGCGGAGCGTCCGCTCGATCATTTAATTCTGAATGCAGGTGTATTAGGCGAAGAGTGTGCAACTCTTGGCGAAATGACCCAGAAAAAATGGCTAGAAGTACTAAACATAAATACCGTCGCACCTGCCCTGCTAATTCAAGCCCTACAAGACAACGTTGCGAAAAGTCAGCACAAAACCATCGTGGGAATCTCAACCCGCGTTGCGAGTTTAAGCGATAACAGTTCAGGTAACATGTACAGTTATCGAGCATCTAAAGCAGCGCTTAATCAGGTTCTAGTATCAGCAGCACGCAATCTCGAATCGCAAGGAGTAAAAACTGTCGCAGTTCATCCCGGCTGGGTAAAAACCGATATGGGCGGTGAGAACGCAACCTTTTCTGCCGAGGAAAGTGTTGCAGGCATTGTTTCGGTCGCAGAACAGCTAACACTTGAGCAATCCGGAAGCTTCCGCGTATTTGATGGCTCTACAATCGAATGGTAACTGTTCTCTAAATGACGTCTCCCGGCCAAATTGAAGGCCGGGAGAATACAGTAAACTAATAGGCCAAAAAGATAAAAGCTCGCACTATCGTCAGACAAGCGAGCCGTTATCGTCTATGGTGTTGTACTACCGTCAAACGCTGAGGAAGTCAGCGATTGCAGAGGTGTCATTTAGGCAATGATTTCCCGTGAAACTCACTCAATCATCCCACTCAGGCGCTAGCCCTTCAGGGTTTACTTCGCGGCCATTTCTTTCCAACGCATCTATCTTTGCAATCGCCTCTTCACTCAGATTAAGTTCAAGTGCTTTCAGGTTACTTGCTAAATTCTCTCGTTTAGTTGAAGACGGGATCACCGCGTAACCTTTTGACAAAGCCCAAGCAAGCGCGACTTGAGCTGGCGTGGCCTGATAGTCCTCAGCAATACCTGCAATAGTTGGGTCCCCAAGTACTTTCCCATATGCCAAGGTCATGTAAGACGTTACCTGAATATCGTTTTCCTGCATGAAGCTGACCAACTTACGATTTTGCAAATAAGGGCTAAGCTCGATTTGGTTGGTAACAATATTCTCTTTACCGACCACTTCTATCGCTTGTTGCAACAAGTCAATATTAAAGTTGGAGACGCCAATATTACGGGTTAACCCTTGCGATTTAGCTTCAAGTAATGAAGCCATGTATTCGCTCAAGTTATTGTTATTGCCAGGCCAGTGGATCAAGGTCAAATCCACATAATCTGTATTTAGCTTTTCTAAGCTCTCTTTTAGACTTGGAATGAGTTGTTCCGTGTTCATGTTATCAACCCAGACCTTGGTCGTAATGAATAGCTCATCACGTGCAATACCGGACTGTGTCAATACTTCACCGATTTCTGCCTCATTACCGTAAATCTGTGCAGTATCAATTACGCGGTAACCCACTTCTAACGCATTACGGACTGAATCCTTAACTACTTCACCCTCTAAACGAAACGTGCCGACGCCAAATGATGGTACTTTCATCTAAATCTCCTGAATTATCGATTTTATAGTTGATTCGAAGCAAAACTTTACGCCGCAAGAAACTTTCCGTAAAGTTAACAATACTCAAATCTAATTTGAAATATATTCAACAATGAAAGCTACTCTAGATGAAATGCGCACCTTTATGGCCGTGGTCGATACGGGTTCAATCAGCTCTGCGGCTGAACTGTTATCGATGACCGTCTCGGCGGTGAGTCGATCGGTATCTCGGCTAGAAGCCAAACTCGAAACGACTTTGTTAAATCGCACAACCCGTAAGTTAGATGTTACTAATGAAGGAACGATATACCTCGATAAAGTCAGACATATTGTAGAAGCAGTAGAGAATGCCGAAGCACAACTGAAAAGCCAGAAATATAAGCCCTCTGGCCTCCTACGAATAAACGCAGCTACCCCCTTCTTACTGCACGTACTAACGCCGCACATTGCTAAATATCAGAGCTTGTATCCAGAAGTCGAAATCGATCTCAATTCCAATGAGGAAAATATTAGCCTTTTGGGAACAAAAACCGATATTGCTTTTCGTATCGGTGAGCTACAAAACTCAACCATGCGCGCGATATTTCTTGGTAAAAGTCGGATTCGAATCGTCGCGAGTCCAGAGTATTTAAGACAACATGGTACTCCAACCTCAATAGATCAGTTACTCAATCACAAGCTACTTGGATTCAACAAGCCGGAGTATCTTAAGGAATGGCCGATCATGGATGATAAGAACAAACTTCTGCGTATTATGAGTAGCCTAAGATCTGATAATGGCGAGACGCTAAGATGTTTAGCCTTACATGGTGCGGGGATAGCTTGCCTGTCTGACTTTATGACCTACTCTGACCGACAAGCTGGTCGCTTAGTGGGCGTGCTTAGTGAACACACGCATAATGTCGAACAGCCAGTTCATGCGGTGTATTACAAAAATGCCAGTACCTCACGCCGGATCAGCTCTTTTATTGACTTCATCAAGCAAGAAATCAAGGTAGAGAACCACCAGTTCCTTTAAAGACCACCGCTGTTTGTGGCAAAACACTTTTGTCTTTTTGCCGCTTTTTCTCACAACAAAAATCTCATAGTGTCCTGAATATCAGGGAGGCACCTTGCCTCCTAGTACTCAAAGTAATAGTCAGGCTTCATAATGCATAAAGATTTAAGTAACAGATTCACCATCGGGGTTGAGCTCCCCCTAGATAATGACTGGACCCAAGAAGGCCAGAAAAAACGCCTGCTCCAACGAAAACCGTTCGGCGTACCAGACATGAGTGCACATAAACAGCGTATTATGTTAGCCGATAAGTTAGGCTTTAACGTAGCGTGGGTGAGAGATGTCCCGTTGTACGACCCTAACTTTGGAGACGCGGCACAAATTTATGAACCGTTCAGTTATCTTGGCTATCTCTCTGCGTGCACCGACAACATTCTACTAGGGACAGCAGCGATAGTATTACCGTTAAGACAACCTTGGCTAGTGAAAAAAGCCGCTGCGACCATCAACGAGTTAAGTGGTGACCGCCTGATACTCGGTGTGGCTAGTGGAGACCGCCCTAGTGAATATCCCGTTTTTAATGCCAACTTTGACAGCCGTGGCTCAGCTTTTCGAGAAAGTGTAGAGATTTTGAAAGATACGCAAAATGATAAGCTGGGTAACGATCTACAGTTATTACCCGAGTTTGCTGATATTCCTATCTATGTCGCAGGGTTAGCGCAGCAAAGTCCACAATGGATAGGAGAAAACCTAGACGGCTGGCTCGCCTACCCAGGCACACCTGATGATCATGAACACCGCGTTGCACTTTGGCGCTCCGTAGCGGGAAACAAACCCTACGTCAGCTTTATTCATCTTGATTTAGTCGATAACCCAAATGCACCAGTCGTTCGGCATCATTTTGGTATCCGGGCCGGAGTCAATGGCTTGATCGATGAGCTAGAAAAAATGCAAGAAGCAGGAGTCAATCACATCGGGTTGCATTTCCGTCGTAATAGCCAACCAATTGAGAAATCAATGGAACGGATCGCTCAGTACGTGTTGCCACGCTTTAACTAAGATCAAATAAAAATATGTGCCACCTTACTAAGGGGTGGCACGCTAGGCTTGGCAGTTGGAAAAACAAAGGCTGCAATAACGACAAAACTCTTTTGTTAAAACAACAATAATAGTGTTATTTTAAAGTAAGTCTTGGTTGAATAAAGTCGATGAACGCGGAAATACGCCTAGAGACTGAAGAAGATTTGTAGAACACAGCATTGACCTGTTCTCGTCCAGTATTTGTGATTTTTTCCGATTCAAACAATGCCACTAACCGTCCAGAATCAAGATCATCTTTCACCATAAAGCCAGATAAACATGCAATGCCGTTCCCTGCCAGCACTAACTGTCTAACCGTTTCACCACTGCTGGATAGGATATCAGGCTCTATCATCTCAAACCCTCGTAATGGCCACTGGTTTAACACTTTAGCGCCAGAAAAACCGATCAAGTTATGACTGCGCAAATCGCTCACCGCTTCAGGGAAACCTCGTTTAGATAAATAACCAGGCGTGGCAACGATAAATAGTGGGCTTGTTCCTAAAGGTTTAGCATGCAGTGTTGAATCCGATAATCGTCCAATACGTATTGCCACATCGGTTCTTTTTTCCAATAGATCCACAAAACCCTCATTAGAGGTAAGATCGAGTTGAATATCAGGATAAGCCTCTTTAAATGGCTGAATTAACGGCACGAGTTGATGTAAAACAAATGGGCTAGCGGCATCAACTCTTAAGCGCCCCTTGGGTAATTCACCTCGTGTGATGATCTCTTCTTCAGCTTGCTGTATTTGTAGTAAACCTAAGCGAACCGCTTCAACAAACTGATGCCCTTCCTCAGTAACTTCCACTCTGCGCGTCGTGCGATTCAGCAAGGTTACCCCCAACTGTGATTCAACTTTACTAACCGCACGAGATACCCTAGCGACTTGGATACCTAGTGCATCAGCAGCGGAAGAAAATCCACCACTATCCACAACTGCCATAAGAATCTCTAATTCATCTGATCGGGTTAACATTTCATCCCCTTTCTTAACTGCGCATTTTCATCATTTATAGCAAAAGTATTTTGTAATAAATACCATTTTTCGCAACGAATAACTCTTTAATAATACACGACATGGAAACGGGCTATTCGTTTATCCATTCATATTCAATGATTATAAGAGAGAGTTGTTATGCCTTTAGCTTTACTTGCATTGACGCTGAGCGCCTTTGCTATTGGAACCACGGAGTTTGTAATTGTCGGTCTGATACCGACTATGGCCTCCGACCTCAACGTATCATTACCTTCAGCGGGTCTTTTAGTTAGCCTGTACGCACTTGGTGTTGCGGTTGGTGCTCCCGTTTTAACAGCGCTGACTGGTAACTGGAAAAGAAAGTACGTTCTGCTTTCTGTTATGGCACTGTTTGTTCTTGGCAATCTGTTAGCCTGGCAAGCACCTGGATACAACACACTAGTTACAGCAAGGATACTGACCGGGCTTGCACACGGTGTGTTCTTTTCGATCGGCTCGACTATCGCCACTGGCCTAGTGTCAAAAGAAAAAGCCGCTAGCGCAATTGCTATTATGTTTACCGGTCTGACCGTAGCTCTAGTGACGGGCGTGCCACTTGGAACCTGGATTGGCCAGACATTTGGTTGGCAGGCAACCTTCCTAATCGTCGCGATCCTTGGAATCATCGCACTGATAGGAAGCGCTCTACTAGTGCCGAGTAATCTGAAACAACCACCAGCAACCAAGCTGTCATCGCAAGTAAAAGTCTTGACTCAGCCTCGTCTACTTTTGGTGTACGCAATCACCGCGCTCGGTTACGGTGGTACGTTCACAGCCTTCACTTACTTGGCTCCTATTTTGGAAGAAGTTTCGGGGTTTGGCTCTAGCGCTATCAGCCTAATTATGTTGGTTTATGGTGTATCAGTCGCATTCGGCAACATCTGGGGCGGAAAGATGGCCGACTCTATGGGGCCAATCAAAGCTCTGACAGCGATTTTCTCGGGCCTAATTGTGGTATTGCTCGTGTTTAGTGTCACAGCATTTAATCCAATTTCTGCAGTAGTGACTATTCTTGTCTGGGGTGCCTTTGCCTTTGGTAACGTTCCAGGACTTCAAGTTTATGTTGTCAAACTAGCAGAGAAATATTCACCTGATGCAGTCGACGTCGCTTCTGGTCTCAACATTGCTGCATTTAACGTAGGTATTGCACTGGGTTCTTGGGGCGGTGGCCTTATCGTGGCCAATGCTGGGCTGATGCACACACCTTGGATTGGCGCGATCGTAGTATTAGGTGCTCTACTACTAACCCGTTTCAGCGGAATGCTAGACAAGCGTGGAGAGCAGCACGCAACGGCACACTGATTCACGTTCCAAATCGATAAAAATCAATTAAATTAGCCCGGCATTACGTCGGGCTTTCAATACAGAGTTCAAATACACCATTGACTGAGGTAGAAAGTTTATTCTACCCTTAGGTAAAACAAACGTTCTACCTGGTGTATCAAATAGTGAAAGAAAAAATCGCAGCAAGCCTAGAAAAAGCATTCAGTCAGTATGGCTTCGCCGAGCCTAGCGTACCCCAACTCAAAAACGCCTGCGAAGTCAGCCTGAGAACCCTGTACAAATACTACCCCTCCAAGGAAGCGATGATTGTTGCAGCTCTCGAGCATCGCCATCAAAGGTATTTGAGTTTTTTGCTCGAAGACGCCCCTGCCAATGGAACACCGGCTGTATTACACCTATTCACTCGCCTCGAGGATTGGATGAAGGAGTTTGCACCGAATGGCTGCATGTCCATCAATGCATTAGCAGCCTATCCAGAAAATCTATCAATTAATCAAGCAGTAAAACAACACAAATTGGCGGTCCGTCAGCTTATGGGCCAACTAAGTCAGCGAGAAGACCTCGCAACCACACTCTTCTT
Organism: Vibrio sp. 1069; assembly: GCF_033340555.1. Lineage (NCBI taxonomy): Bacteria > Pseudomonadati > Pseudomonadota > Gammaproteobacteria > Vibrionales > Vibrionaceae > Vibrio > Vibrio sp. 1069. The sequence continues at coordinate 151,556 of NZ_JAWOWP010000011.1, read as the reverse complement.
GTTACATGAAGGTCTATCCAACGCATGGCCGGTTCTCGGTCACGCTGCCTTTGCATCCGCTGAACGCACTCTGCTAGAACTAATGAAGGAGAACAATCAATGACCACAATCCCGAAAGTCATGAAAGGCGTCCAACTTATCGGTCATGGTGGGCCAGATATGCTTCGTTACCGCGATGATCTACCTGTGCCAGTCCCCTCGCCTGATGATGTATTGATCCAAGTTGCCGCTGCCGGAGTCAATAACACCGACATCAATACCCGAACAGCATGGTATTCTAAAAATGACGCCAATAGCATGGATGCAAGTTGGTCAGGAGACGCGCTATCTCTCCCTCGAATCCAAGGTGCCGATGTATGCGGTACCATCGTCGCTGTTGGTGAGAATATCTGCCCATCACGAATCGGTCAGCGTGTGCTTATCGAACCATGTATTACGCGCTTCCACAGTCAAGCACTTAGCTCGCCTTGGTACTTCGGTTCAGAATGTGATGGTGGCTTTGCTCAGTTCACTGTTGTTGACAGTAAACATGCATATGCTGTGAATAGTAGTTTATCGGATATCGATTTGGCCTCCTTCCCTTGTTCTTATTCAACTGCCGAGAACATGCTTGTCCGCTCTAATGTCACAGCGAGCGATACCGTACTGATTTCAGGGGCATCCGGCGGTGTTGGCTCTGCCGCAATCCAACTGGCGAAGGCGCGTGGAGCATACGTCATTGCTATCGCCAGCCCAGAAAAGAAAGAACAGATCACGGCATTAGGAGCAAACCAAGTTATCCCTCGCGATGCAAATTTAACAGCGACTCTCGGAGAAAACAGCGTTGACGTAGTGATTGATTTGGTCGCAGGAGAGCAGTGGCCACAATTTCTTCAGGTACTAAAGCCAGGATCAAGATACGCTGTTTCCGGCGCCATAGGCGGCCCAATTGTCGAGCTGGATGTAAGAACTCTTTACCTTAAAGACCTAGCGTTATTTGGTTGTACCGTTTTGGCATCAGAAGTATTCGGTAACTTGGTTCGCTATATCGAACAGAACGCAATTCGTCCCTTAGTCGCGGAGTCATTTCCCTTGAACCAGATAGGTCAAGCGCAAGAAGTATTTTCACGCAAGCAACATATTGGGAAACTGGTTTTGGAAATCACATAGCTTTTGTGATTAACAACGACCTATACAAGTCATTGTAATTTGAGAACCCTTTAAGCATTCTACAAAATGTTCAGTAATTAGGAGTACGCTACGGTTGGCTTAGCTTGTTATCCCTTTTCATCACGCTAAGCCAGCTTGTAAAAATATGCGGTGTTTGCTTCTGAGTTATAAATGTTTAATACCAACATTATCTTACTTCTGGCGTTCATGAACAGAACCGAGATCTGAACGACTTCGGTGTTAAACCTACGATTCTATTAAATATTTTCCTGAACGCGCTCACATCTTGGTAACCCACTCTAAATGATATTGCGTCAAATGTTAGGGTTGTCGACTCAAGTAAATCACAAGCTTTTTGTACTCTTAAGCTTTGTATGTATTGGTTAACATTGAAACCTGTCGCCTTTTTAAAGCGTCGCTGCAATGTCCTTTCTGTTAAACAACTCAACTCTGCAAGCTCTTTATTGCTCAGTTTTCCTTGATAATGATCGTTTATATAGTGCTGTATTTGAACAATTACCTCATCACCATGTTGGAAGTTTGGAGTAAACTGTTGATAAAAGCGTTGCTCTCTCGGACCAGTATCAATAACCAACATTTTTCCTAACAGGCGCATTACTGCCGGTGACGCAAATAAGGAAACCAACTCCAAACCTAAATCCACCCATGACATCATACCCCCAGCCGTAATGATCGTTCCTTCGTTAATAAGGATGGCTTCTTGTCTTACGTGGATATCGGGAAACTGACTCGCTAATGAAGGAGCTAAGTCCCAGTGTGTCGTACAAGACTTATTGGTCAACAACTGGGTTTGAGCAAGAATAAAAGTACCAGCGCAGGCGGAGGCTAAAATCGCACCTTTACTATATTGGACATTTAACCAGTCGAGTAGCTCTGGCTCTGGTTCTAAGTAATATTGACCAGTGCCGCTAGGCGGAATCATTACCGCTGTTTTCACATCGAAGTGCGTGTTTGGCCAGTGATCCAATATCTCTACTTCAAAGTGCACATCAACGCCCAATTTAGCCGCCGCACGGTTTGCCATCTCGAAGAGTTCGCTTAAACCATATACGGAGGCTTGCGAGCTATCTGGGTAATTAACGAGTGCTATTTTCATTTTCAATTATCTTCAAGTGTCGCTTTTTGACTCTTTTGTGTCATTTTAGACTCTAAAGAAGGTAGCTAAAAGTCTTTATATTATTCGTACCGCAATGATCCTGAATAAAAGGAAAAGAAAATGACTCAAAAAGCCCTACTTGTAATTGATTTGCAAAACGACTATTTCCCAGAAGGAAAGTTTCCTTTATGGAATACAGAATCAACTTTAGACAATGTTAAGAGAGCAATAACTAAAGCCAATGAGCAAAACATTCCTGTGATTCATATTCAGCATATTGCCGATCCTGACATGGGCATTGCCCCATTCTTCAATGAAGGCAGCGACGGTGCCAATATTCACCCAGAAGTTCTTGCTTTAGCGCCGAATTCCGAAATCGTGGTAAAGCACTTCGCAGATAGCTTTGAAGGAACACGTTTAGAAGAAGTATTGGCAAGCAAAAATGTAACGGAGTTACTTGTATGCGGAATGATGACACAAAACTGCGTCACACATACTGCTATCTCAAAATCTGCGGACAAGTATGATGTTTCGATCTTAATGGATAGCTGTACCACGGTCGATGAAATGATTCACAACATTGCACTTCACGCTGTCTCAACGAGAGTTCCCCTCGTAACTATTGAAGATAAGCTGTAATACACGTAAAACCTTTCGCTCACACAATGCGGGCGAAAGGTCACACATATATGCACTTTCATTGATATTTGCTTACTTTGTGTTAAACATTGGTTTCCAAATAGTTACAAGGAAACATTTATGAAATGGATAGTCGTATTGTTTATTAGCTTATTTTCAGTTTTCAGCCATGCGAAAGAGTGGAAACAAATTCGCTTCACTGTTGAAGGGGCTTACCCTCCATTTAGCTGGACGACAAAAGAGGGAAAGCTAGAAGGGTTTGAGGTCGACCTCGCTAACGCGTTATGCAAAGAGTTAGAAGTAAAGTGCGTTATCTCAAAAATGGATTGGGATGGCATCATCCCTTCTCTTCTTAGTCGCAAGAACGATGCGATTATTGCTGCAATGACAATCACAGAAGAACGAGAAAAGAAAGTCGATTTCACCGTCCCTTATGCAAAAGTACCGACTCGTTTTGTAATGAAAAATGATAGAGAAATCAACATGGAGGACGGCAGCCTAAATCGTTTATCTATTGGAGTTCAAAGAGCCACAATTGGTGATAAGTACCTTTCTGCCTTGTATCCAGATATTGATATTCGTCGTTATGGTACGTTCGATGAGGCATTTACCGATCTACTCAATGGACGGTTAGATGCTGTATTTGGCGGCTCAATCGGTTTAAGTGCTGGTTTTCTTGAAACTGCACAAGGTGAAGGCTATCACTTTACTGGACCAGCGTTTACAGAGGAAAAGTGGTTCGGCCGTGGCATTGGCGTAGCAGTGAGAAAACAAGACAAAGAATTAAAAGCATTACTCGATAGCGGAATACAAAAATTGATCCAAAGCGGTAAGCATAAAACCATCGCCAGCAAGTATTTCTCCTATAGTATTTACGAGTAACCTCTTTATCTTTTTATAGCCTGCGCGGTATAGGAAACTTCCCTTTCCCTATATGGCGACAAAAACAGAGCCCTCGAGCAGTCGCCCGAGGGTTATTTTTATAAAAAAGCCCACGTATATAAGTAACCCGCTCCCATGGCCATCGTTAAGATAACGATTAGGAAGGCAGCGATCATTTGGTTCTTAAAAATTGATTTCAACAAAATCACTTCTGTAAGACTTGCGCCAGCACTACCAATAATAAGCGCCATAACAGATCCAAGAGCCATACCTTTTTGTACTAGTGCCGCGCTAAGTGGAATGACCGCCTCTGCACGGATGTACAATGGAATACCAATGATTGCTGCGACCGGAATCGCGTACCACTTCGCTTCACCAGCGAACTCCGCAATGAACTCCGTCGGGATGAAGCCATAGATAAATGAACCAATCGCAATGCCCATCATGAGATAAGGGAACACTTGCTTAAAGTCTTTCCAAGTTGATTGCCAAATACGTACCCAGCGGCTAGGCTCTTTCTCTTCCACGACTGTCGCTGTTGCACTACCGCCAGATGAACAGCAAGACACTTCCACTTTAGGTTCAGGTTTTGGTGCATCACCACAACAAGATGTTTTCGCCGCAACTGGCGTAGGTTCATTGCAGGCGCTGGTATCACAGCTTGATGCTGGTCTCGCTTCTTCTTTTTTCTTGCTTGAATCGCCACAAGAAGTACCGCACGAAGAAGAACCTACCGCTTGATATGCTTCTGGTTTGACGTAACGTTCAAACCCTAGTTTTTCAAGTACATAGCCTGCTACCACTGATACTGACATCGCGATAGCAAAGTAAAATACCGCAACTTTCCAACCAAAAGTCACCACAAACAAACCAATAATCACTGGGTTAAGCAACGGGCTTGCAAATAGGAACACCATCATAGGTCCAAAACCAGCTCTTGCACGCAACAAGCCTTTTAAGAAAGGAATGGTCGAACACGAACAGAAAGGCGTAATCGAACCTAGCAACGCAGCAATGAAGTAACCTTTACCCTTTTTCGAGCTGAGAATAGATTGAATTTTTTCTGGCGTTAGAAAATCTTGCAACACACCGACAATGTAGCTAATTGCCAGAAATAAGATGATAAGTTCGGTTGCTAGAAACGCAAACATATCCAGCGCTTCTTTAGCCATAGTTATAATTTCTGTATTCACATTTACTCTCCTCGTCATTTTTCGCTAACAAGCTTACCTGATAGACAAGTCTTTATTTCGATATTTCTGGAATTATAGAATCACAAAACAAAAAATCAACAGAATATTTCCATAAAAATGGAATAATAAAACTAGTCATTACTTATCATAAAGTTACATGTCGTTAGCTATGCAGACTGGTTGTCTATGATAATTTCAGAGCATCTCGAATCCTTTTTATCAAACATAACCTAAAATTATCAAAATAAGAAAAAACCATAATTATTGCAGCAGCACCCTCTGAGTTAGTATGACTTTCGACCATTCTTAATAATAAGGAAAACCTATGAGAGCGATAACTTACCAACGAGATAACGATACTTTCTCTTTATCCGAATTACCTACACCAAAACTAGAAACCCAATTTGATGTATTGGTTAAAGTTAACGCTGTTGGTTTGAATCCTGTCGATGCAAAAATTCATTATTGGTCAGACATGGTCACTAACATGGATAACAATTTTGTTGGCGGGTTAGACGTATCAGGAGAAATAGTCTCTGTAGGCGATGCGGTCGTTGATTGGAAGGTTGGCGATAAAGTGTTGTATCACGGAAACATGAGACGCCATCACGGAGGATTCGCTGAATTTGCTATCCATGATTCAAGAACGCTTATAAAGCACCCTCAGGTTCCGGTTGAAGTAGCAGCATCTACACCTTGCGCAGCCTGGACCGCATATCGCGCTTTGGTAGACAAGCTCGATATTTCAAATCGAAGCAGCATTTTTATCGCCGGAGGTGCTGGCGGCGTTGGAAGCTTTGCTATTCAGTTAGCAAAGACATTTGGTGTTGAACAGATCATTGCTACTAGTTCAGAAGCTAATCACGCATATTTGTCCTCGTTAGGAGCAACCCATACGATTGATTATCATCATGAAGATGTAGTTCAACGAGTAATGGACATTACCGGAAATCATGGCGTTGAGGTTGCACTCGATTGTGTAGGCGGTGATAACGACCGAATTGCAGCCTCGGTGTTAACCTTTGAGGGAGAAATGGTGGAGCTCGTCAAGACTGTCGACCCTTCTCAATATCCAGATGCCTTCTTAAAAGGCTTGGGCTTCCACCAAATAAGTTTGGGCTCTGGTCATGTCTTTGGCGAGAGAGGGTTTGCAAGTATCGTTAATGCCGGAAAGGAAGTGTCTGAGCTATTAGAAAATGGAGAATTGGAAGTACCGAAACTGAAGATCATCGGCTTAGAGGATGTAGGTAACGCACTCTTGGACATGCGAAATCAGAGAACAGTTGGAAAGATTGTCGTTAATCTGAACCAAAAATAATTAATAAAAATCTCGAGGCACACTGGCAAAGTAATGAGCAAGTTAAAGCATCTTGTTACTTTGCCAGATACGAAAGACTTTTATTTTATCTATAACGATGAATGAAAAACAAAATCTCTTGTCATGCTTCCCTGCACTTCACCAAAATTAGGCGTTTTCGAGAGTGTCTCTCCAAGCCGCTAGCAATTTAATATGACGTGGTTCAATCCCACAGCAACCACCAATAATGCTTGCTCCCTGCGCATGCCACTTTTTAGCATACTCAAGATATTCAGTCGGAGAGAAATGACGAACTTCCTGAATGGTCTCGTTGGCTTGGTGCGCTTGCTTTATCGGAGCAAAACTATTTGCGAAAACACCTATCGTCAATTCTCTACCTGACTCACTCAATACTGCTTGTGTATCAATGATCGCTTGCTCGACAACTTCAGGAATAGAGCAATTGAAAAAGATACCTGAAACATTTGTTTTCAACAGCGTATTAACCGCGACTTTAAGAGATTCCCCTGAGCGAAGGCGAGGCAAAGAGTTAGGCTCATCCATTAAGGTGAAAGCAATATAATTGGGCTTATCTGTTTTGGCTAAAATTATTGATAGAACCTCAACTTCAGCGAGGCTAGACACGGTCTCAGCTAACCAAATATCAACATATTGATCTTGAGCTTCAAATAACTCAGAAGCCACTTCCAGTGCCCTTTTCGGCTCGAATAATTCAGGCCTGTAAGACCCCATGACAGGAGGAAGAGACCCCGCAACGAGCACTCTATCGTTAGAGCTGGTGACTACATCTCTGGCAATTTTGGCTGCAGATTTTGCTAACTCAATCCCTCGCTTCGCATAGAGTTCCTCGCCTAAGTGAAATGGAACACATGCATAACTGTTAACAGTGATAATCTCAGCGCCAGCGTCTATGAAATTCTCATGGGCCATTTTTACATATTGTGGTGATTCAATTAGCGCTTGTGCACTCCAAAGCGGCTGAGAAAAAGGGGCGCCAATACGTTTCAACTCTCGCCCCATGCCACCATCTAAAATTGTTACTTTCTTCATTTAGACATCCATACCGCCAAACATCCATAAGCTCTATTCAAACACAATTTTTATCAATTCAAAATGAAATTGTTATGTTTAAAGTGAACAAAGACTTAATGGCTGATTAAACACTCTAGTATTTACCAGACCTTTCATTCGGACCAAGCTAATGTTATCGCCATTAACTTCGAGTAAAAGCCCATTATCTATGTCTCTCGGCGAGGCGAGCGTTACGAGCCACAATAGTGCATGAAGTGATTGAGGGACTCGCCCTCAATCAAATTTTCTTTTTATTATAAGACTTTAGATAAAAACTTCTGCAATCTAGGGTTGGTGGGGTTATCAAAAAATCGCTCAGGAGAGTCAGAAACCAAAAGCTCACCATCTTCCATAAACAACACCCTATCAGCGACCTCTTTTGCGAAACCCATTTCATGAGTAACCACTACCATCGTCATTCCGTCCTTGGCCAAATCTTTCATCACATCAAGAACTTCTCCAACCATTTCAGGGTCTAGTGCTGATGTGGGTTCATCAAACAACATAATGTTGGGCTTCATTGCTAACGCACGAGCGATTGCGACGCGCTGCTGCTGTCCACCTGATAAATGATTAGGATAATTATCCATTCTCTCCGACAGACCGACTTTATAAAGCAAATCTTTTGCTTCTTTCTTCACCGATTCAGGGGCACGTTTAGAAACCTTTAAAGGTGCTAACATGACGTTCTCTATCGCCGTTTTATGTGGAAAAAGGTTGAAGCCTTGAAATACCATGCCCACATCAGCGCGTAGTTTATTGATATCCGTAGATTTGTGGTACATATCGATACCATCTACGATAATAGACCCACTATTTATTGTCTCTAATTGATTGATCGTCCGTAAGAATGTTGACTTACCAGAACCTGACGGTCCTACGATGACAATCACTTCCCCTTTTTCTACATTTACCGATACGTCCTTGAGCGCATGGCAGCCATTAGGGTAAATTTTATTAATTGTTTTTGCTGAAATAATGTATTCCATTAATGACTCCACCATTAATCACTTGCTGCCAATTTCTTTTCTAACGTTTGTATTGCCCAAGATAAGGTACTAGTTAGAAGCAAATAAAGGGCCGCAACGGTAAACCAAACTTCAAATGGGGCAAAACTACCACTTACGACTTCCCTGCCCGCTTTTGTCAGATCAGTAATCGAAATCACGGAGACAAGTGAGGAATCTTTTATCAGGTTGATAAACTGCCCGGCTAAGGGAGGTAATGTCTGCTTAAACGCTTGAGGTAAAATGACATAAATCATCGCTTTGGGATAATTCATTCCTAGTGAACGCGCCGCTTCCATTTGTCCTCTTGGGATTGACTGGATTCCTGACCGCACAATTTCTGCGACGTAAGCGGCGGTAAACACGGAGAGCGCTATCACTCCCGCAGTAAAACGCTCAAGGTCAAGCACAGTACCAATAAAGAAGTAAACGATAAAAATCTGTACTAAAAGAGGCGTTCCACGAATGACCTCGACATACACAAGCGCCAGCTTTTTTAATGCCGGATTGCTGGATATGCGCATTAGTCCAACAACTAAGCCCAACGCTAGAGCAATGATAAGTGACCAGAGTGAGATTTTAATGGTCGTCACAACACCATCTAAAATTGGGCCAGAGCGCCACTCTTTTATAGTTGCTAAGGTATCTCCTTCAAAAATAAGATCACCTTCATAGACGTCCACAGACTTATATTGGCTTAGTTCAAGAACAATATCACCATGAATACTCTCCAGAGCCAGTTGGTTATTCTCGTCGAGAATGATGTTCCCATCGACAGGCGCGGTAATGGATGAAGCAGCGTTGGTGGCAATATAAGGAAGGACACGCTCCCAATTCCAGCTGTAATCGATTCGCTTACCTGACAGATAGACAAGACCGCAAATTGATAGCAAAACAAGAACAAAAACAGCGTTCCACAATAGGGATTTAAAGTTATTTTGCATGTGATTCCGAGAATGACTTTGATTAAAGTTGGTGGGTATTTGAATAAAGAAAAGCGTTAGCTTCACAGCACGAACCGTTTGGTTGGCGATGAACCGAGCCAGAAGCTAGCCGCTCCTCTACAATAACAAAATGATTACTTAACTTGCTTTAACCATTTATCGTCGTTAAACCACTTATCGTAAATGCGATCGTAAGTTCCATCGCCCTTAATTTGACGTAAATAGTTGTTTAAGAAGTTAAGCGTATCTGGATTTCCTTGCGGCACAGCCCAACCCAAAGGCTCGTAAGTAAACGGTTTAGCCAAGTGCATTAACTGCCCTTTGTTTTCCGCCACATAAATAGAGTTGTAAGGAAAGTCATAAACAAACGCATCTACCTTTCCGTTGGCAACCTCAAGTACCGCTTCAGACTGAGTTTCGTATAGATTTATCTTAGCTTTCGGAAGGTATCGTTTTACCGCTTGCTCACCCGTTGTCCCAAGCTTAGTTGCAACAACATATTCTGGACTATTGAGATCACGGTAACTAGACACTTTACCTTCATGTTTGAGATCTACGAGAATGGATTGACCAATAACCACATAGGGATCAGCGAAATTCACCTGAGTATTTCGCATAGGTGTGATAGTCATCCCGCCCATAATCATGTGACACTTACCAGTCAACAGTGTTGGGATAATGCCATCCCATGAAGTGTTTACCGGCACAAACTTAACATCCATGGCACGCGCCATTTGCTTACCCAAATCGATATCAAACCCGATGTACTGCCCATTTTTTGCTGTCATTTCAAAAGGCATATACCCAGAATCAAAACAGACTTTTAGCTCCCCTGTACTTTTGATGTCGTCTAAAATTGGGTCTGCATTAACCGTCGTCGAAACAGCTAACCCCAGTGCAGCAAAACACAATAACTTTTTCATGGATATTCCTTTATCATTTGTTGTAAAGTTTTTTTATACACGACAATAGAATAAAAAACCACAAACAATGACTTTTTAATCACTAGAGTTTGTAGAATCGTCACTAAGACGGAAGATCTGAATGAAAATCTATACCAAGGCATTGCAATTGAATTGCATGCATTAAGTGATTGAGCTGTAGGCAGGTCACTATAACGACAAGAAACATACGCTTTGACTGAATAGTCAGCGTTTCCGAGAGTGGTTTAATTATTAACGAAACCATACAGATATTCGCTTTTTCACATTGACCGTAATGTCAAAAGTGCTTGAGTTTTATTGTTGACAATTCTTCCATAGTCAATGGTCACAAATGTGATGTACAGCACATTTCTATAATGGCACTATCACCTTTGTCGAGAGATATTAACAAGGATTCGTTGGACATCTTGACTTTGTAATACAAATAAAAAGGTGACTATATGAAAAAACTAATGACGCTCTCATCACTATTATTATTCAGTTTATCTGCTACTGCTGGTATTCATGTCGAACACTCTACAAACAAAGTTGTTCTCAATGACTTTACGACAAAAGATGCCGCTTATAGCTCTGCGTTTGATCTTGTCGATGAATACCAAACGCTATCAAAACATGAACTTAGAAATCGTCTAAACATCATTGGAAGCGGTTTCCCTCGTGATATTGCAATCGATGATAGTAAGGTGAGAGTTGAAGAATACGCACTTAACCGTGATGAAGTTAAATATCGTGCAATCATAAACTTCGATTATCACTTCAGAACAAGTGACGGCGGTAAAAACTAAAAAATCATCTGCACCTTTACTTTCTTAGAGCCCTTCCTATTTTAAGAAAGTAAAGGTGTCTAATCACATTGAAACGACTGCTTTTCATAAATCGCTCTCTCCTTACATAAACAGTATCAATCCCTACCTCTATCGTTTACATAAAAATAATTTTTCCAATCTTCATTGAGATACATTTCGTCGTTTGGCGCTTTATCATTCACTTGGTTCGCCATATGGATTCCACATCACTTAAATGAAAAAGACCCTTGAAATTGAGTTCACTTTTTTATGAAGATTAACTCAACCTAAGATTGACAATTGTCGTTATATTTTTCTCATTTATAGCAATATATAAAAAACTCTTTTTGTTTTAATTAACCATAAGACGTAAAAAAAAGGCAACAAGATACTTCTTGTTGCCAAAGAAAAAATCATCATTCAAAAAATATGAAAATGAAAACTAGCAGTGGACTAGCTAACAAAACAATTATATCCAAAACACTTTAACAAGTAACGATCAATATAATCCATTATATATGGATGAAAATCAGCACTTATAAAATCACACCGATAAATAAAAAAGCCTGAAAATAGTTTCAGGCTTTTTATATTTATTAATTTTTTAGAATGAATATCTCGCAGCTATTGCAAGAATATCGTCTTCATTGTCTACATCTGTAATTCTGTATTCTGCTAGTGCTTTAAAATTAGAAGTCAAATCGTACTCTGCACCTAGTGAGTAGTAATCGACGACATCTTCATCATCACGCTCTAGATTGTTATAGCCAACTAGTGCCCAAAGCTTATCTGTTACTTCATAAGTGGCAACTGCTTCAATACCGGTGTAATCAATATTACTTTCAGAACCATCTTTAGCCCAGTTTTCACCATCACTGTATAAAACAGAGGCATAAAACTTGTCGTATTCAAATGCAATAGCACCCGTTAGCAGCTCTGCATCTTCTGCACCCGATTGCCCTTCACCTTCGTTGTAACCAAGCGCAACTTTGAAGCCATATGGCAACTTGTAGTCCGCCGCCGCACCATAAGAGGCTGCATCTGTTGACACTTCATCGTTTTCAGCCTGATAGCTAACATGAATATTCAAACCTTCATAGCTTGTCGTTAGCTTAAATACTGAATCGGAGCGACCGGTACCATATAGATCCGCACTTACGCCAGCAGCTTCATTACCAAACTCCGGGAAAATATCCGTGTAGTCAGATACTAAAGTGACCGCACCGTATTGACGTCCATAACTTACTGTTCCGTAATCTGCACCAACTCCTACATAGCCTTTTCGGATATCAAATTCATCATCTTCAATCCCATCAGCATCTCTGCGATTAGACTTAAATTCCAACTCATATAAGCCGAAGGCATAAAGATCTTCATTTATTTTAGACTCACCTGCAAGTCCTACACGAATGTAGCTATTATCTCCGTCTGCATTTTTATCATCAGAGAAATAATACATCCCTTGCGCTCGGCCATGAATATTTAATACTGATTCTTGATCTTCATAAACTACGTCTGAATTTGCAGCACTTGCAGAAAAAAGTGCAGCGATTGCGATCGACGTTCTTATCATTTTCATTTAATTACCACTACTTGTGTTGTTTGAATCGAGTGAAATTATGAACAGTGGCAATTATTTTTAAAGTGCAAATTCAACCATATTCTATGGATAAATATAAACAAGCCCTCAATCTAAAACATTATGTCCTAGTACTCATATTAGTTGAGATAATCCATCCAAACAGGAGGCGTCCCTATTATTTTTTGAACAGTATCAATGAACAGTTTGGCTAATGGTTGTTGATTTCGGTGAGTATACATTGCATATATTTCCCCTATCGCGGGAAGATTATAATCAGGAAGCAACTGTACAAGATCTTGTTTACTCAAACTCTCCTGAAGAAAGAACTGCCCTATTAAAGCATACCCTAGATCAGATTTTACGGCATCGAGCATTAACTCAGTTTCATTCACGAAGTACTGCCCATTGATATTATACGTTCTAACGTCGCTTGATGACTGGCTTGGTGCTATACGTAGCTTATCTGCCTTAAAGTTAGCATTAGAGTATATTACTGCTGGCATTTTTATAAGCTCTTCTGGAGAGCTCGGGGTTCCATACTTGTCAATAAAACTCTTCGATGCAACCAGTGCCATATTATTGCTTGCCAACTTACGTACTATCATGTTGGACTCTCGGATTGGTCCGATACGAAACACAACATCAAAACCTTCGTGGATAACATCGACTCGATTATCATCGAGCAGCAGCTCTACAGTAATGTTTGGGTACTGTTTTATAAACTCTTTAACTGCCTGATTTAAGTATGCTCTGCCAAAGAAAGTGGAGCTTGATATTTTCAAGTTACCCTTCGGTTCATCCTGAAATGTAGCAGCAATACTACGAGTTTCGGTTAGAACCTCTCTTACTTTCTTGGCTTGCGCCACCATCTCAACACCTGCATTGGTCAGGGATAGCGAACGCGTGGAACGGTTTAACAGCCGTAAGCCCAATTCATCCTCTAGCTTTTTGATCTGTTTTGACAAAGCTGAACGATCTATATGATTTCTGTCAGCAGCCTTAGCAAAAGTTCCGTATTCAGAGACATCCAGTAGTAATTCAAGTTGGCTTGCGAGATCCACTGCACAATTCCTTATTTAGTTTTTATTCTTTATGTGATGGGAAATGGATTTTACAAAATTAATTTCAATTTTTTATGGTTCAAATTGCATCAGTGAATTGCAAATAATGCACGAATTAAAAACGCTTTAATTTTCGTCGCTATCTTTAGCTTCTGTTTAGTTATTCCTATCTATTATGGCTTATTACATTTAACAATACTCCACGTCTTTAAAACCCTAAACTGACCTTTTTCAAACCAAAATGCGAGCATTTTGACCAATATTTAATCGTGCATTTTTATCACTACTCTATGTTCGCTGAGGGCCTATTTACCCATAGGTACAATGAATACAATGCCGTTCCTTTTAGTATGAACAGAATCATTTAGGGCGCGACAAATGTTAAAGAAAGTTTTCGGCATTGGCCTTTTATCCGTTTTAGCTGCTTGTGCAGACGAAGAGATAACCAAACAACCTAATACTCCCTTACCTACGATAGACGTCTCCAAAGTCATCTATGAGCCCGTTCAATCGTGGTTCACCTTTACAACAAGGCTTCAAGCCCCAGAGAAAGTTTCTTTAATGCCACGCGTTTCCGGAGTTATTGAAACGGTAGAATTCAAAGACGGACAGAGTGTCAACAAAGGTGACTTACTCGTCACTCTTGATGATCGAACCTTCAAAGCTCAGGTCTCACGACTTGAAGCGCAAGTTAAGAGTGCTCGAGCTGCGCTAGAGCAAGCAGCAAACGAACAAAAGAGAGCCGCTCAACTGGTTAAGCGAAAAGCCATCTCAGCGGAACAAGCAGAGGCCCGAGATACCGCAGTAAAACAACGCTCTGCAGAACTAATGGCTTTGCGTGCTCAGTTAGAATCCGCAAAGTTAGATCTTGAGTTTACGAAGATATATGCCCCTATTAGCGGCACTATTTCAAGAGCATTCATTACTAAAGGAAACAATGTAAACGCAAATCAAAGCGTTATATCAAACATTGTCTCTAACGATCAGGTATATGCATACTTTGATGTCGATGAGCGAACTTGGAACCGTTACTTCTCGACAATCAATGCCGACTCTAACTTACCTACTCGTCTTGAACTATCTGGACAAAATGGGCAGGAGTTTTTTGGACGCGTTGACTTTGTCGACAACTCCATCAACGAAAACACCGGTACTTTGCAGGTTCGAGCGGTATTCGATGCAACAAAATCAAACTTAAAAGTGGGATCGTTTGGCCGAGTTCAGATATCAACAACCAAACCAGTTGAACGAGTTCTCGTTCCAGAGCGTTCTATTGGCACAGATCTAGAAAACCGCTTTGTATTAACACTCAATGAAGAGAATACGTTGCAATACAGCATCGTAACCTTAGGCGAACGTTACGGAACATTTCGTGCTATCGAGAATGGCTTGAACGCCGACTCAATTATTGCGGTAAATGGTCCAGCAAAAGTTGGCCCAAATAGCAAAGTCACACCAAAAAATGTCACGCTAGATATTAGCAATACTTCATTGATTATGGCTTCAAACTCAACATCGTTGCCAAACAAACGTTTAGCTCAAGACTAAGAAGACAACCGAATGAAATTTGCACACTTTTTTATTCAAAGACCCATATTTGCCTCTATGTTATCGCTATTGATATTAATAGTAGGCGCAATTTCACTTTTGCAGTTGCCTGTGAGTGAATATCCAGAGGTTGTCCCTCCTACAGTGGTAGTTACAGCAAACTATCCTGGTGCGAACCCAAAAGTAATCGCAGAAACAGTTGCTACGCCTCTGGAGCAAGAAATTAATGGTACAGAAAACATGTTATATATGTTTTCGCAAGCAACCAGTGACGGTAGAATGACATTGACCGTAACCTTTGCTTTGGGTACGGACTTGGACAAAGCTCAGGTTCAAATTCAAAACCGCGTCACTACAGCTTTGCCCCGATTACCAGAAGCCGTCCAACGGTTAGGAGTTGTTGCCGAAAAAGCCTCTCCTGATCTCACCATGGTTGTGCATATATATTCTCCAGATTCTAGCCGTGAAGTCAGTTATTTAGCTAACTACGCTAATTTAAACTTGAAAGATGAGATAGCTCGGCTCGGAGGCGTTGGTGATGTGCGCCTTTTCGGTGGTGACGAGTACTCAATGCGCTTGTGGTTAAATCCAGATGAGCTCGCTTCTAGAAATCTAACCGTAATGGATGTTGTCTCCGCCGTCCGATCTCAAAACCAACAGGTGGCAGCAGGCTCATTAGGTGCGCAGCCAGCCGCTAATGAAAACCAATTCCAAGTTTTGTTGAACGTAAAGGGCCGCTTGGAGAATATTGATGAATTCAACGACATTGTAGTAAAAGTTGACGAAACAGGGGCTTTGACACGTCTTAAAGACGTTGCACGCGTAGAGCTAGGTCAAAACTCTTATGCACTGCGCGCCTTGTTAAATGGTAAACCAGCGGTGGCGATGCCCGTATTCCAACGCCCTGGTGCTAATGCTATTGAGCTATCTAATCAGGTTCGTTCAACCATGGACCGTTTACAAACAGCCTTTCCAGCTGGAGTTTCATATGAAATAGCCTACGACCCGACCGTCTTTGTTCGTGGTTCGATAGACGCGGTGGTTCATACTCTGCTAGAGGCAATTGTACTTGTTGTTGTCGTAGTCATTTTGTTTTTGCAAACATGGCGCGCGTCTATCATCCCTATCATTGCGGTGCCTGTTTCATTAATCGGTACGTTCGCCGTAATGCAAATGCTTGGAGTATCGATTAACACGCTTTCGTTGTTTGGGCTTGTTCTCGCCATAGGCATCGTCGTCGATGACGCCATTGTCGTCGTCGAAAACGTGGAACGGAACATCCATAATGGACTTGCACCACTAGAAGCAACGAAACAAGCAATGACCGAAGTTACCGGGCCAATTATTGCAATTGCTTTAGTGTTATGTGCGGTGTTCATCCCGACGACCTTTATTACAGGGTTATCCGGTCAGTTTTATAAGCAGTTCGCACTAACAATTACGATCTCGACGATTATTTCAGCAATTAACTCGTTGACGTTATCGCCTGCTTTATCAGCACTGCTATTACAAGATAAGAACGCAAAACCCGATCGGCTAACCAAGCTCTTGGATGCGGTTTTTGGTAAGTATGTTTTTGCGCCATTCAATAGAATTTTTGAGTATAGCTCGAACCAATATCAAGCTCTGGTCAAGAAGCTGATTCGCTATAGCCTTGTTGTTGTGGTGGTATACATTGCGTTACTCGGTGGAACGGTTTCTCTATTCAAAGCGGTTCCTGGAGGATTCATTCCTCAACAAGATAAGCAGTATTTAGTTGCGATCGCCCAACTTCCAGATGCAGCAAGTTTAGATCGAACAGAGTCCGTTATTAAAGAAATGGAAAACCTCGCGCTGGCAACACCTGGCGTAGCACAAACCATTTCTTTCCCAGGCTTATCGGTCAATGGTTTTACTAACAGTCCGAATAGTGGCATCGTTTTTGTTACGCTTGAGGACTTCGATAAACGAAATGATCCAACTCTCGGAGCAAATGCGATTGTTGCATCTTTGAATAAGAGCTTTTCAATCATTGATGAAGCCTTCGTTGCGATTTTTCCACCACCACCAATCCAAGGACTTGGCTCTACTGGCGGCTTTAAACTTCAAATCGAAGACCGTGCGAACAAAGGGTTTGATGAGCTCTTCAAGCAATTGAACTTGGTAATAAGTGAGGCATCAACAAGACCCGAGCTGATGGGATTATATTCCACATTTCGTATACAAGTGCCGCAGATGGACATCCAAATAGACCGTGAACAAGCGATGCTGCAAGGTGTTCCTCTAGAGCAGGTTTTTGATGCGCTTCAAGTTTATTTAGGATCGTTATACGTCAATGACTTCAATATGTTTGGTAGAACATACAAAGTGAATGCCCAGGCAGACATGAACTATCGTCTCGAACCTGACCAAATACTTAATTACAAAGTAAGAAATGCTGCCGGAAAAATGGTTCCTCTCGGCGCTGTACTGGAGATCATACCCACGATTGGGCCTGACCGCGTGATGCACTATAACGGCTACCCTAGTGCAGAACTAAACGGCAGTCCTGCTTTTGGTTACAGCTCTGACCAAGCCCAAACGGCTATTGAGGAAGTACTGGATCAAAACCTAGCAGAGGGAATGGTTTATGAATGGACTGATGTAACCTACCAGCAGATTTTGGCTGGTAACACGATGGTGTATATATTCCCACTTGTTGTTTTGTTAGTTTTCATGGTGCTAGCTTCGCAGTACGAGAGTTTAAAACTGCCATTCGCTATCATTTTGATCGTTCCTATGACCATTTTTTCTGCACTAGCAGGTGTTTGGTTCATTGGTGGTGACAACAATATATTCACACAAATTGCTTTGATTGTCCTTGTGGCTCTAGCGTGTAAAAATGCCATCTTGATGGTGGAGTTCGCTAAAGAACTTAAAGACAATGGCCAAGATACCTTATCAGCGATTTTGGAAGCATGTCGTTTACGTCTTCGACCGATTCTAATGACATCAATTGCATTTACCGCTGGTGTTATTCCATTAATGATTGGTACAGGGGCCGGAGCGGAAATGCGACAAGCAATGGGTATTGCTGTATTCTCGGGTATGGTAGGCGTAACGGTATTTGGATTACTACTCACACCTGTTTTTTACATGTTAGTGAGTCGAAACAAAAAACGTCAAACACTATAACCATAATATAAATACTCATTTAAATTCATACTAAAGGGAGCTATTGCTCCCTTTTCTTTTGGTTATTAAGTATATTAATAATTTCTAGACAGAGCAGTAGTTATACATGAAACTAATACGCTAATATCTAACTTGGATAAACATTGTGGATTTAGCAAATAAACTACACCTGCTTTTAGAAGTCTCTAAAGCTGGATCTTTTGCAAAAGCAGCAGATGGGATGAATATCGACCGCTCTGTTTTATCTAAACACATCAAGCAGTTAGAAGAGCACTTAGGCGTTAGGCTATTAAACAGAACAACTCGCGCTCTTTCATTAACGCAAGTCGGCAAGCAAATAGTTGAAAAAGCAGACCAAATATCTCAACTCCTTGATGATACTCAACAAATAGCGGAGAACTTTCAGACTGAGCCTTCAGGGAAAGTACGAATTTCAAGCTCAACATTATTTGGAAAACTCTATCTACAACCTTCGATAGAGAAGTTTTTACATAAGTATCCAAAAGCAAGTGTTGAACTAATGCTAGATGATCTTCATGTAGACGTGATTAGAAGTAATTTTGATATTGCTTTTCGAATCGGACCTATGAGGGATTCATCAATGGTAGCAAGAAAATTAGCAAAAAATACGACTGCAATCATTGCTTCTCGAAATTTAATTGAAAAACATGGTAACCCAGAAACGCCTGATGAGTTAGTTAAGCTACCTTTTATTATTTATTCAAATGGTAATTTTATTGTCGATAAACTTAAATTCTACGACAAAGCAAAATCAGATGGTTTAGATACATACCCAATATCAGGGTCATACATGGTAAATGAAGCTGAGCTAATAATTGAAAGCGTAAAGTCAGGTCTGGGCGCAGCACTTATAGGTCAATTTATGCTCCCTAACAACCTAGAGTCTTCTAATTTAGTTCAACTTTTACCAGAATATGAAACTCAAGATTTTGGTGATATTTATGCCATGTACTCACACCGTCAGCAATCACCATTGGTTAGGGCATTCATTGATATCGTTCAAGAAGAAATTGGCATACCACCAATATGGGAAAAGCATTTCAATAAAAGCTAGGTGATTCTATTTAACCAAAATTAACAGCAAATAAAAATCAAATAAAATTAATAAGTTAAAACAGGAATATTTAAAATTCATAGAAGTTTAATGTTAGGTGAATTAAGTTCCATTCTAAATGGCGCTTAATTCACTAAATATAAAACATTCTTGATTTATAATACTAACAAATCCATCACCTATACAAGTTACGATGTATATTAAAGAAAAACACACCTCGGTCACTAGTTTGTTAGTATATAAAACATCTTATCTTATTTTTTTGGTTATTTACACGTTAGCAACGATTTATTTTAGCGTACAAATGGACAAAAGCACATCGGAGAACTCTCTTATAGAAATGACTCAAATAGCATTTGTGCTTTTTTCATCGTTAATGTGTTTGTATAAATCTAAGGAATATCTTGAACTCAAACACATATTAGTAATAATGTCTTCATTTTTTATGGTTATATTCGTTAGAGAAATGGACTACCACATAGAGCAGTATTTCCCTCACGGTTCATGGAAGTATCCTGCTTGGATTATAATAGTCTCGGTCTGTTATTTTTGTTTTAATAATATAGTTAACATAAAAAATGAGGTAAAACTTTTCATTTCTCATTCTAGCTTCACAACATTAACGATTGGATTTTTCATTGTTTTCTTATTCTCACGCTTTGCAGGGTATGGTGATTTTTGGGTCGAGTTCATGGGGAACTCATACAATAGAGATGTGAAAAACTTGGTTGAAGAAAGCTTAGAGTTACTAGGTTACGCGATACTTTTAAACGGTGTTTTACTTATTAAAGTAGAAAATCACTAAGTATAAATAAGAGTTCAGAGCTTGTAGTTCAAGCTTTGAACTTTTTGGTTAAAAAAAAGCAGCAAATTATATTTGCTGCAAATGATGAAAAAAACAATATGCGTAAGTTAACTTCCTAGCAATGGATGCGTTAACGAGTTAATAATAACGAACCGTAACAATTAAGTCTCGTTGAAAATAATCCATAAAGAATGGCATTTATTACACTGTTAATTATGTAATCTAATCTAGTTATCACACGCCGTCGTTTTTATATCTTATCTCTTTCCGTCAATAAATAGCTCTTCACATCAGATCCCATTTATCATCCCACAACAGTCGGATTCAAAACAAAGTAATAAAAATCAATAAATTAGAAGTAGCCACTTAAAAAATAAAAAGGAGTAAAAACGAAACTATATCAGATAGAACATATTAAAGATCACCGACTCTGAGTAGAAAGCCGTTCATACTCGTTACGCATACAATCAATAAAGACTTCCATCGCCGGCGTCACACACTTCCCAGCATGATAAGCGCAGAGTGGCTTGATCATCTGTGAAAATTCGGTGAACTCAAGCTCTTGTAAACTGCCCTCTTGCAACTCTTTTTCAACCGTAAAACGAGGTAAGTAAGAGATACCAATATTACTCTCAACGCAATTTTTGATCGTATTAATACTGCTAAGTTCGATCATGTTGTCGATGCTAATATCACGCTCTTGAATAATGCTCTCAAACATCTGTCGAAAAAGGCACTTAGGGCCATTGCTTATAAACCCTAAATCAATATGTTGCTCTCTCTTCTTTAAATCTAGCCCTTTTAAAAGCGGTGAAGCAACTAATACCAGTGGCTCGTGCTCAAACTCGTGCACCTTGAGCGTATCGTCATTACCTACTCGATAAAACACACCTAAATCAGCTTTATCCTCTATCAACTCATCTCGAATCTGATAGCAATTTTGTGATTGCAGAGAGAGTCTGACATTGGGCGCTCTGATCCTGAACTCTTTTAAAACATTAGCCATCTTATAAGCAAGTTGAGTCTCAGCAATCAGCACTTTCAATTCACCGGTCGGCTCCGAGTTTTCTTGCTGTGCTGTTCCCTCAATATTTTCCATCACTCGCGCCAGTTCATAGACGTAAGGCAGTATCTTTTCTCCTGCTTGAGTCAAAACCATCTTACGCCCTATTTTTTCGAACAGCTGCAGAGACAGATCTTGTTCCAACTGCTTGATTTGAAAGGTGACGGTTGATTGCGTGCAATAAAGCTTCTGTGACGCTTTTAGAAACGATCCTTCTTCAACAATAGCTTTAAAAGTAAGAAAGCGTTTTAGATTCATGACTAGACTCCACAACCAACAGTTCAATAAATTAAAAGTCTAAGTTTTAATTTATTCAATTTTTTAATCAATTGTAGCGAAGTATAGTGCAGTAAAAACAGGAGAGATAGAGATGACAGCCATCTACACCGCATTTTTTACTTACGTAATCATTACTTCAATTACACCAGGTCCAAACAACATTTTATCGCTCAGCATCGCGACGCAATATGGACTAAAACGCTCAACAAAAGTGATTTCGGGGATGTTTTGTGGCTATGTTGTTTTGATGCTACTTTGTGGCGCTTTCACGTATAACATGATCAGCCTCTTGCCCGTGATTACACCTTGGCTAACATGGATTGGAGCAGCTTATATTGTTTGGTTGGCTTGGGGGCTTGCTACGAGTGAGATCAAAACTTCATCGGATAATTCTAAAGGTATCAGTTTCTTAACAGGTTTCGGTTTGCAGTTCGTTAATGTGAAAATCATTCTTTATGGAATTACCTCTATTTCTACGTTCGTACTGCCCCACACTCAGAATATCTACTGGATCTTAGCGACTAGCCTCATTCTTGCTTTGATCGCACTTCTTAGCAACGTAGTTTGGGCCGTTGCAGGAAAGCTACTTCAATCGCAATTCCAGAGATATGGCAAAGTCATCAATATGAGCTTAGCAGCAGCTCTGATCTATTGTGCGACACAGTTATTTACTTAAGTATATAGTTGATCATCAAGAACAATATTGCTCTTCAACTTAGACGACTACGTTTATGTGAAGAGCAAATTCTGCTCTACAAATCGCTGCGGTTTCTCCTGCCCTTACTCGCTCCTCCCGCGCCTCCATACGGCAGTTTTTGAAGAAGTAGATTCAACGTCACTTAATCAACCTAAAGATACGAAATCTTGTTTAGCTATACATACACGGCCTTGGCGACCTCGGCAATAACTAAGTATTACTTAGTATACACAAATCAGAAAAACTAAGATAATCTTAGTCATTCAAGTCCTTCGTATGAACTTTAAGTGTTGTTTAATAACCCACTCCCAGCCCGCCTTAAGCATGCGCGTAAACAAGCGAATCTGTCCCAAAAAGCACTGGGCATCCGTATCGGCATGGATGATAGTTCTGCAAGTGCAAGGATGAATCAATACGAAAGGGAGCGCCATACTCCCGACGTAAAAACGCTCAAACTTATCGCAGATGAGCTAAACGTGCCTCTAAACTATTTTTTTTGTGAAGATGAAATCACCGCTGAACTTGCTGTGAATCTCCACAAGCTGTCAAATGATGACAAGCAAAGAGTGCTTGAGAGCACAGCCCAGCTGATTGCGGACGCAATCGCCACGAAGTCGAGTACGTAATTGGGATTAAACGCCTAAGAATACGTATCAATACCAAAGAATCAAAGAGCATAACTAAGGGTTCAACATGGCTACAACAAAAGCACTTGTGGTTTTTTCCGGTGGGCAGGACTCTACGACCTGCTTAATCGATGCATTAAATACATATGATGAGGTTCATGCTATAACGTTTGATTATGGCCAGCGTCATTCAGATGAAATAGATATCGCTATCGAATTAGGTAAGCAACTTAACATCAAAAGCCACAAAGTCCTGGATGTAAAATCAATTAATGAGTTAGCGATAAGCTCGCTGACAAGAGACAACATTCCGGTATCTAATGACTTAAGCGACGCTAACGTACCCAATACATTCGTTCCAGGGAGAAACATTCTCTTTCTTACTTACGCATGTATCCATGCTTACCAGCTTGGCATTCAAGACATCATTACGGGAGTCTGCGAAACAGACTTTAGTGGTTACCCTGACTGCCGAGACAACTTTATTCGCTCTCTAAATCTCTCTTGCAATTTAGGTATGGATAAAGCCTTCAACATTAAGACTCCTTTAATGTGGCTTACTAAAGCCGAGACCTGGGCTCTAGCTGATAAGCACAATATGTTGGAGTTTGTCCAAAACAATACTTTAACATGTTACAACGGAATCGTTGGTAAAGGCTGTGGTGAATGCCCAGCGTGCCTACTGCGACAAAGCGGCTTAGAAGAATACTTAGCGAGCAAATAGTCTTTGTTAGCGGTAATAGCGCTGGGATAAAACCTTTTGCGTTAGCTTCTAAACGTTTTATCTCAGCGTGAAACTCCAGCCAACAGAGCTTCATTTTGATGCCGCCAGATTGGTGGCATCAATTAAATGCGAAACGATTGTCGAACCAAAGATAGCACCACACCACAGCAGCCAACACTGCTTAGCTTTTACAACGCTATAAATTGTTTAGATATATCGACAATGTTTCGATAGCAAAGCTACCAACGGCATTACTCGCGAAACCGGAATTAGATAGAAAAGCTACCTCGAATGATGACGAGTCTCTCGTCTAAGCAATACTCAAATATTTATGAGTTTGAACAGACAAACGCCAATTGCGGGCAATGCACGTATCAATACACAATTGCGTAGCACGAGGCTTCTGGCTAATTGGTTGTAGTGCAATGATAGTCTCGGCCGCTACGTTCGCATTTGCTAAAAGGTCATCAAGGTGGTCGATGTCTTTCTGGGTGCCGACTGGATGCTTAATCTCATTTGCTCGCTCTAACGCGCTATTAAGCACTGGCAATTTACCTTTCATTGCCACTTTTGGTGACACTGTCACCCACGTATTTTCTGAAGTAATCACTTCTGATGTGCCACTGGTTTCAATTTGGCATTGGCACCCCATATCTTCAAACGCCTTTGTTAAAGGGCGCAGATCATAAATACAAGGCTCTCCACCAGTAATCACGATATGCTTAGCATTAAAGCCTTGCTGTTGGTATTGCTCTACGATGTTCTCGGCAGATGCAACACACCAAGTCGGAGAGTCTTCCGTTTTCACCAGAATATCGCCTATTTGACGTTGATCATTCTCATCTGCATACCACGTCTGTTTGGTATCGCACCATGAGCAACCAACCGGACACTCTTGAAGCCGAACAAAAACAGCAGGGACTCCAGTGAAAATCCCTTCCCCTTGGATGGTTTCAAACATCTCATTTAGCTTATACAACGCAGAACTCACTCAACTCATAACATTTCAAGGCGAAGACCATAATGGACACGCGTGTCTAGGTCAATTTAAACCAAAAATTAATTGTTAAAATAGACCATTTTGTAGTTTCATAGCGTAATGAATGCAGGTTTCTGGTTAACGTTAAACCAAGCCTTTTTCACTGACAGATCCCAAAAAACTTTAAGGTAAGAAATGATGTATAAACTGATCGCACTAGATATGGATGGCACGCTACTCAATAGTGATAAAGCCATTTCTGAAGAAAACAAACAAGCGATCGCAAAAGCTCGAGAAGCAGGCGTTACTGTCGTTCTCGCTTCTGGTCGCCCATTAGAAGGAATGCAAGACAAGCTCGACGAACTGAATATCCATTCCGATCGAGATTTTGTTCTTTACTACAACGGTTCGATGGTCAAGAACGTAGGCACAAACGACATCATCCACCAGCAAATCATAGATGGTAAAGCTGCAAAATTGGTGGCGCGAAAAGCCGAAGAGCTAGGTGCGTACGTCCATGCTTTTAGTCAAGTTCATGGTTTAATCACCAACGAACACAACCCTTACACCGATATTGAAGCAAAGATAAATGGCTTAAATGTCACCGAGATGAACTTCGAATCACTAGAAGACGATCATCCAATCATCAAAGCTATGATGGTTGCAGAGCCAAGCAAACTAACAGAAGTTATAGCAGCACTGCCAGCTGAAATGCGCGAAGCGTTTACGGTTGTTCAAAGCGCTCCGTTTTTCCTTGAGTTTCTTAACCCTGCGAGCAACAAAGGTATTGGTGTTGCCGCAATTGCCGAGTATCTGGGAATTAAACCGGAAGAAGTTATCTGTATGGGTGACGCAGAAAATGACCACCACATGCTGAAATACGCTGGCCTTGGTATCGCGATGGCAAATGCAATGGAAGAAACCAAGCAAATCGCTGACTACATTACGGCAAGTAATGATGAGCACGGTGTCGCTAAAGCTATAGAAAAGTTCGTGCTCAATGCATAGCCCTTTCCGCCATGTCTGTTGCGTTAAGCTTCTTACGTTTAACACCCCTAGCCGTCCAAGATAGGCAAGCGGCGTTGTTCGTGGACTAAACGTGTAAAAGCCTTGCTGTAATGCAAGGCTTTGTTTTTACTCAAATACTAATAGATAACAAATACAGCCATCAATCTAGCAACGTTTTGCTCGGTTGGTTTTCACAAGTCAGCTTCCTTGCAAGCAGCATAAATAACAACATTAATAATGGATAATGTAACGTCGACAAGACTAATGACCACAAACCGCTAAACGATACGATATTAGCCGAGTACAAATAGAGTTGATCAACAAGCAACAATGCCAGCGTTACAAAGATCATCTGCCGAGTATCTAAATGTGCTTTCGACTCTTTAAATGTCATGACCAACGCTGATGCAGTGATTAAAATTGCTAGCCAGCGACCAAACACAGGTAATGGCCAGATGACGGAGATGACCGCTGTTGCCGCAGTCATAACGAACCAGACGCCTTTTGAGCTTAGAACTTGATCAACGTTCACATCTTGATTTGTCTCCAGTCGAAGAACATGCCAAGCCACCAAGCTGCCTAACAGCGCGCCAAATAACATATCTAAAATAAAGGCACTACCGAGGAAAAACTTACCTAACACCACAGTAAGAGTGATGAACACGAAGACTGCCGTTGTTCCATTCAAACCAAAATACTGGGTTCTATGAAACAAGAACGTCAGCACACAAAACCACACAGCGATAGGCAAGCTAGGAAAACTAAAGCCAAAGCTGTGCGTTAACTCCATCATTGGTATATAGACATGTGGGCGCGGTAGCGAAAAGCCTTGTTGAGCGACAAGCACCATAAGCGACGTTGCACTAATTGCGAAAAAGAGTCGGTACACAAACCGGCTACCAAAGCGCATCATGGCAAAAGGAAATAGAAAGAGTAGTACCGTTGGTTCTGTCAGATCTATAACGAGTTTCGAGATCTGACTAGCTACCTCGTAACTCGTTTCTGACAACGCCCCAACCCAACTCTGTAAATCTATCAGCCACGCCAATTCAACCTGACGAAATGAAGGCGCGGATTCGATCAGCTGAGTAACATAAGATACTGATTGCTTGGTAGCTTGATCAAAAAACTGAGTGACTTGTGGCCATTGCTCAGGATAACGATACAAAGATGATGGTAATTCAGATGGGCTAAGCAGCATCGCTGACGCAACTTCTACTCCATAATGAGGGGCAAACCAAATAGGCAGTTCATTTCCACCTAAAGAATTATTCATAGAAAAAGCGATAATGTCAGAGTCTGATATACAGTCGTAAAAAACTGCAGTGTCCGTTCTGCCAAGCTCCTCTCCAACCGTAACCACTATACCGGTTTCTTCCCACGTTTCTCGTTGAGCAGCAACTTGTGGAGACTCACCATCAATGATGGTTCCGCCAGGTAGAGAAATCTTATCCGTTAATACTTCATGAACTAGCACTAACTTGTCATCAGCGCGAACAATACAGAGCGCTCCTTTAACTTCGCTCGCAGTGGCTTTAGCCGTAGAGATCGGTGAAACAGGTAACAAAATAAAACAAAGGATGAGTAATAACAGCTGTCTCAACACAAAATATGACCTTAAATAAACATAATGATAACCAATGAATCATGGCAGTTAATCTTATCTTTTTCGACAAAAATTAAGTAACGAGTTATGCCAAACTGAGTTGATCGCGTAAAACCTGAACTCAACGCTCACTGGAGAATAATTTAATGCAAACCTGACAAAAATCAGACAAAACATAAAATGTTGATCGCAATTCTGCCAGTTATATAAAGATAACGTCAGGACAAAGTCATACACATTTTGTGGGTTCTCATAGTTGACACAATAAAAAAGGGCTTATTATTCGCAAACAATAAACCCCAGTTATGATAACTATGTACTGATCGTTGAAACCAAGAATGAATCTTATCTCATGGTCAACGAATCAAATTCACTGGCCCGATCGTTAGTTAGACGTGCAATTCTCATCGCCTACTTTTTGCCAAACACCCCAAGGCCCTGAGTCTGCTGGGTTATCACCTTGAGTCCACCACTGCGCTTGCCAAACTTTACCATTCCAAGTGACCGTATCTCCTTTGAGATACACTAAGCTGGCTTGCCATACAGTTGTACAGCTATCTGTGGGAGGCGTTGTCACCGTTTTCGCTTGAGCAGATACTAACGCTTGGTATTGTGTGCTGGTCTTATCAACGTTGAAGTTCAAAGCCACTCTTGCTTCTCCGCTCTGAGTAGCACCAAATTCAACATCAACACGACAACTTGCATTCATTGCTAACGTCGCCTGAGAGCACTGATCATTGGCAATAACAGCTGCATCAGTAACACCCGAAGCAAACGCGCGAACATTTTCCACAGTGAACGTGGTGTTCCCTGAATTCTGGATAACAAAGCTATGTTGCTGTAACTCCCCAACATTAAATGATGCCAGTGTCTGTTCGGTGGTGTATCCAACAGAAACATTTTCTTTTGGTGGTGTTGCTGTTCCGATAACACCATCGACAAAATTGCGCATAGCAGCGATATCGCTATAAACCCCATACATACCAGGACGAGCACAACCTATTCCCCAACTGACCACACCAAGTTGAGTAATTACACCACTGCGATTAATGACGATTGGACCACCACTATCTCCCTGACAAGAATCTATCCCACCTTGAGGAATACCCGCACAGAATGACACTTCTCCAACCGTTGTGTAGTTGCCACCGGCTTGACGGCAAGTCATATCCGACACAAGTGGGACGTCAACCTCTTGCAATCGAGACGGAGAGCTTCCTCCTTCAGAAGTTCGCCCTAAGCCAGCAACACTAAGCCAATCTCCGATGCTCGCGTATTGCGTTAGACTGCCATTCGCAATCTCAACTGAAGAAACACCTTGAGGCACAGAGTCGAGCTTCAATACCGCGAGGTCATGAGAAAGCGTCGCGCGGCGATATGCCGGGTGCATATGGATCTCACTGACGTTTGCACGAACACCGTCACTACCGTTATAAACAACGCCACCGATTTTAACCGCTATCTGATTCGGAGAATCACCCTCAACACAATGCGCAGCAGTCAGGACGTAACCATTCCCGATATAACTGGCCCCACAATATGATCGGTTACCATAACGACTAACAATTTGGGTGTAGAATTTCCAGTCACGTGGGTCGGCAGTTACTCCGCCTACGATCTGGGGTTGGATAGTATGATTTTGCGTCTGTGACAAATCATCAGCACTTGCGAACATTGGCAAAACGGCTAAAGCAAGTAACGATTTTGTTAGTTTCAAAATATTGTCCTCTTGTTTTTGTAAGCACGATCCTCGTGCTACTAATAAACAAGCAGACAAAAACGCCGATACCAATGTGGGTGCATATCAATTTGTTAACATTGCGAGCAACTTATAGAGAAAAGTCTATTGACGAACTGAATGATTTCAATTCGATAGAACCTAAATCACAATATTAAAGTTAAATACGATTATTCGTTCAGCGGTTTTCTTAAATAGTGGATATGATGTGCAAATCCTTGTTTTTCATACAAAGATATTGCGCCCTGGTTAAAATGCCATACTTCAACAAACATCTGTTTTGCACCGTAATCAGAGAACGTTGACTCAATTTTATTAATCAATG
The DNA here is from genome assembly GCF_033340555.1 of Vibrio sp. 1069. Classification (NCBI taxonomy): domain Bacteria; kingdom Pseudomonadati; phylum Pseudomonadota; class Gammaproteobacteria; order Vibrionales; family Vibrionaceae; genus Vibrio; species Vibrio sp. 1069. The sequence goes on along the minus strand of NZ_JAWOWP010000011.1, from coordinate 122,238 downwards.
CCTGCGCCGTACCTTGTTTTCGATATTCAGGCAGCACATAGAGCTCATCCACACTTCCCATCATAACTGGCTGGCTGACGGTAGAAATAAGTTCACAGAAGTGACCAGAGATAAAGCCAATAATTTCATCTCCTTGTTTTGCTACGTAAACAAGGCACTCAGGGTCGTCAATATATCGAGCAATGCTTTTTTCTTGTTCTATCTCCTCTGCCGTTTTGAAAAGCTCAGGAGATTGAAGATGATGCTCATCATGAAGCTCGAACATAAGATCGTTGAGCAACTCTAGGTCGCTAAAACACGCAGGTTTAATCGCAAACGTGGTCATACAAAGGGTCACTAAAAATGGAATGGCTGTAGTTTGTGAGGAAAACGTCGTATTGGCAAGTCACAAATGCTTTCACGATACGTTTGTACTGTTTGAACAACAAAAAGGCCCCTGTACTTAATAAACGTACAGAGGCAGAACCAACCTACAGAGTTCGAGGATCAGGGGTTAGTTAGAATTGAGTTTTTATCAGCGTCGTAGCACTCGCTCAATTTCGTTCAAGCTACTTGGGTCATCAATCGTTGACGGAACGGTGTATTTTTCACCATCAGCTATTTGACGTATAGTTCGACGCAAAATTTTACCTGAACGTGTTTTCGGTAAACGGTCTACAACCAACGCATGCTTGAAGCAAGCAACTGCACCTATCTCACTACGCACTTTGCCAACAAGCTCACCTTCAAGGTCTAGCTCATCCACTTTGACGCCGTCTTTCAGTACAACAAAACCAAGTGGAAGCTGACCTTTTAGATCATCGTGGATACCGACCACCGCACATTCTGCAATCGCTGGGTGGCCTCCTACTATTTCTTCCATTTCACCTGTCGACAATCGGTGTCCCGCGACATTAATCACGTCATCAATACGTCCCATAATAAACAGGTAACCGTCTTCATCCAGATAGCCACCATCACCTGACACGTAGTAGCCTGGGAATTGGCTAAGATAACCAGTTTCAAAACGGTCATGATTACGCCAAACCGTTGGCAGACAACTTGGTGGTAGCGGACGTTTTAATGCGACAAAGCCTTGTTGGTTAGGCCCGACAGCCTCTCCAAGTTCATTCAGAATCTCGACCTGATAACCCGGAATGGGCTTCGTCGAAGAACCAGCTTTAACTGGCATCATTTCGACACCTGTCGGGTTGCCAGCGATGGCCCAGCCCGTCTCGGTTTGCCACCAGTGGTCAATAACGGGCTTGTCCGCTTTGCTCTGAACCCACTCCAGTGTCGGAGGGTCAAGGCGTTCTCCCGCCATAAAGATGGTTTTCAGATTCGACAAGTCGTGCTGTTTTAAGTGCTCGCCTTCCGGGTCCTCTTTCTTAATCGCACGAAACGCCGTTGGTGCAGAGAACAACGCATCTACTTTATATTCATCACACACTCGCCAAAATGCGCCAGGATCCGGTGTTCGAACAGGCTTGCCTTCGAATAGGATAGTAGTGCAACCGTGAATCAGTGGAGCGTAAACAATGTAAGAGTGCCCTACTACCCAGCCCACATCAGATGCCGCCCAAAAGACGCCATCTTGAGGAATGTTATAGATTGCGCTCATGGAGTACTTCATCGCGACAGCATGGCCACCGTTATCACGCACAACGCCTTTCGGCTTACCTGTCGTGCCCGATGTATAAAGTATGTAGAGCGGATCGGTTGCTAACACCGGAACACAACCATGTGGCAGCGCTTGTTTGTACTCTCGCTGCCAATCTAAGTCTCTTTCTTGGTTTAGCTCAGCGTCGCACTCTGGACGTTGGAAAACAAACACTTTCTCAGGCTTCCAACGGCTGTCCATAATGGCTTTGTCTACCATTGGTTTGTATGGAATGACTTTGTTGATCTCAATCCCGCACGACGCCGTCATGATCACTTTCGGCTCTGCATCTTCAATTCGTACAGCAAGCTCATTAGGTGCAAAACCACCGAATACTACGGAATGAATCGCCCCCAAACGCGCGCAGGCAAGCATCGCCATTGCGGCTTCTGGGATCATCGGCATATAAATAACGACTCGGTCGCCTTTTTCAACACCTTGAGCAGACAGCATGCCAGCAATTTTTGCTACTTGGTCACGTAGGTCGCTATAGGTGTACGTGGCTTTACGACCTGTCACTGGCGAGTCATAAATGAGTGCAGTATTATCACCGCGTCCTTGCTCGCAATGGTAATCTAATGCTAACCAGCACGTATTCATTACACCATCTGGAAACCAACGTTCTATGCCGTTTTCATCAGATTTCAAGATAGTTTTAGGAGATTCAAACCAATCGATATTCTCCGCTTGAGCGCGCCAAAAACTCTCCGGTTCATTCTTCGCCCATAAGTATTCTTTTTCGTATGAAGACATATTGCTTCCTCCAGTATGTCCTGACATTGCTCTCGTTCTACTCAAAGATCGCTCTTTTAATCCAAAGATCGTCTCTTTTAATCGAAGACATAGAAGGGTACACGCACAAATCCCTCCATCAGTATTCTCGCACTTCGGCTCATAATGGCTTTTTGCACCACCCAGCCCTGCTCAGTTTGCTTCGCTTGTGCCCCAACTTTTAACGTTCCTGAGGGGTGGCCAAAAGTCACTGACTCTTTTTCACCGCCACCAGCAGCCAAGTTAACCAACGTACCCGGTACACACGCCGCTGAAGCGATAGCAACAGCTGCTGTTCCCATCATTGCATGGTGAAGTTTGCCCATCGACAACGCACGAACCAACACATCTATGTCCGACTCATTAACGGCTTTACCACTTGAAGACAGGTAACTTTTCGGTTTAGAAACAAACGCAATTTTCGGTGTGTGCTGGCGTGTTTGAGCTTCTTCTAAATCAGAAATCAGGCCCATTTTTAACGCGCCATATGCACGGATAGATTCGAACATCGCCAATGCGGCATCATCGTTGTTGATATCGTCTTGTAGCTCAGTGCCCTGATAACCAACCGATTCAGCATCAATAAAAATGGTTGGAATGCCCGCATTTATAAAGGTGGCGTTAAACGTACCTACGTCCGGTACCACTAAATCATCGACTAAGTTGCCTGTTGGGAACATGCTGCCTTCGCCATCAGAAGGGTCAACGAAATCGACTTGAATCTCAGCGGCTGGAAACGTCACGCCATCGAGCTCAAACTCGCCGGTTTCTTGGACGAAACCATTAACAATTGGAACGTGAATCAAGATGGTTTTGCTGATGTTCACCTGCCAAACACGCACCGTCACAATGCCATTTTCTGGAATGCAATCTTGTGGAATCAGCCCAGCATGAATGGCGAAGGGACCAACTGCCGCAGACAAGTTGCCGCAGTTACCACTCCAATCGACGAATGGTTTGTCGATCGACACTTGTCCAAACAAATAGTCAACGTCATGACCGTCTTGGCTACTGCGCGAAACAATCACTGTTTTACTGGTGCTGGAGGTTGCACCACCCATACCGTCGATTTGCTTCGCGTAAGGATCCGGGCTGCCGATAACACGTAACAACAGCTTGTCACGCGCGGCTCCAGCCATTTGCGCTTCTTGAGGTAAATCCTCTAGGTTGAAAAAGACACCTTTACTCGTGCCGCCACGCATGTACGTCGCGGGCACTTTTATTTGGCTTGTTTGATTCGGAGTATTATTTGCCATACGCACTCCTTATTGTGCCAAGAAATCTTGCGCGAAACGCTGCAGAACACCGCCTGCGTTGTACACGTGAACTTCGTCAGCGGTATCTAAGCGACAAGTAACCGGAACATCGACTTTATCGCCGTTGCTGCGTGTGATAACCAGCGCTAAATCAGCGCCCGGCTTGATTTCTCCAACCACGTCGTAAAGTTCCGTACCATCCAGCTCTAGCGTATTGCGGTTAACGCCCGACTTAAATTGCAGTGGTAGTACGCCCATGCCAACCAAGTTAGTACGGTGAATACGCTCAAATCCTTCAGCAACAATGGCTTCTACGCCTGCCAGTCGAACGCCTTTTGCTGCCCAGTCACGGGATGACCCCTGACCGTAATCCGCGCCAGCCACCACGATCAATGGTTGTTTACGATTCATGTAGGTTTCAATCGCTTCCCACATACGAACCACCTGCCCTTCTGGCTCTACACGCGCCAGAGATCCCTGCACGACTTCGCCGTTTTCCTTCACCATTTCATTGAACAACTTTGGGTTAGCGAAGGTCGCGCGTTGCGCCGTTAAGTGGTCACCACGGTGAGTCGCGTAAGAGTTGAAATCTTCTTCTGGCACACCCATTTTCGCTAAGTATTCACCTGCTGCGCTGCTTCCAAGAATCGCGTTGGATGGTGATAAGTGATCAGTGGTGATGTTGTCGCCCAGAATCGCCAATGGACGCATACCAGACAATGTTCTTTCTCCCGCTAGCGCACCTTCCCAGTACGGTGGTCGGCGGATGTAGGTACTCATCGGACGCCAGTCGTACAGCGGGTTGGGATTTTGCTCTTGATCATTCAGCTTAAACATCTGAATGTAAACTTGCTTAAACTGCTCAGGTTTAACATGAGTACCGACAACTGCATCGATCTCTTCATCGCTTGGCCACAAATCATTTAAGTAAATTGGTTTGCCATGTTGGTCAGTGCCCAGTGCATCGCGCTCGATATCAAAACGAATGGTACCGGCCAGCGCATAAGCGACAACCAATGGTGGTGAAGCCAAGAAAGCTTGTTTGGCGTACGGATGGATTCGACCATCAAAGTTACGGTTACCAGAAAGCACCGCTGTCGCATATAAATCACGGTCGATGATCTCTTGTTGGATTTTTGGATCCAGCGCACCACTCATACCGTTACAAGTTGTACATGCGTAACCAACAATGCCAAAGCCAAGCTTCTCTAGCTCTGGTAATAAGCCCGCTTCTTCCAGATACAAGCGTGCAACTTTAGAACCCGGAGCAAAAGACGATTTCACCCACGGTTTACGTACAAGACCAAGTTCGTTGGCTTTCTTCGCCACAAGGCCAGCAGCAACCACGTTTCTTGGGTTACTGGTATTCGTACATGAGGTAATAGCAGCGATGATCACTGCACCATCTGGCAACTCGCCTTCTTTCTCTTCCCACGCTCCAGAAATGCCGCGCTGTGCCAACTCAGAAGTTGGTAAACGACGATGAGGGTTTGACGGACCAGCCAAGTTACGGCTAACTGATGATAAATCGAACTCAAGTACGCGCTCGTAAACGGCGCTATCAAGACCGTCTGCCCAAAGACCGGTTTGTTTTGCGTAATTTTCTACTAGAGCAACTTGTTCTTCATCTCGACCAGTTAGTTTCAAGTAATTGATGGTCTGTTCATCAATATAAAACATGCCAGCTGTTGCGCCGTATTCTGGTGTCATGTTTGAAATCGTTGCGCGGTCTCCGATCGTTAGATCACGTGCGCCTTCTCCAAAGAATTCAAGATATGAAGATACCACACGCTCATTACGAAGAAACTCAGTAATCGCGAGGACAATATCCGTTGCGGTAATGCCCGGTTGACGTTTACCCGTCAGTTTGACACCGACAATATCTGGTAGACGCATCATTGATGGTCGGCCAAGCATGACGGTTTCTGCTTCCAGACCACCGACACCTATCGCAATAACACCAAGAGCGTCTACGTGAGGTGTGTGACTGTCCGTACCCACACAGGTGTCTGGGTAGGCAATGCCCTGCTTTGCTTGTACCACAGGAGACATTTTTTCCAAGTTGATTTGGTGCATGATGCCATTCCCAGCTGGAATCACGCTGACGTTTTCAAACGCTGTTTTACACCACTCGATAAAGTGGAATCGGTCTTCATTACGGCGCTCTTCAATCGCGCGGTTTTTGTCGAAGGCATCAGGGTCAAAGCCCGCATGTTCAACCGCTAAAGAGTGGTCAACGATCAATTGTGTCTCAACCACTGGGTTCACTTTTGCAGGATCACCGCCCTGATCTGAAATGGCATCGCGCAGACCCGCTAAATCGACTAGAGCGGTCTGACCAAGAATGTCATGACAAACAACGCGTGCTGGATACCAAGGAAAATCAAGATCGCGTTTGCGTTCAATTAACTGTTTCAGGCTATCTGTCAATGTGTTCGGGTCACAGCGGCGGACCAGTTGCTCAGCTAGCACGCGAGAGGTATAAGGGAGTGTTTCATAGGCTCCAGGAGAAATGGCATTGACGGCTTCGCGTGCATCAAAATAATCCAGTTGAGTTCCCGGAAGCGGCTTACGATATTGGGTATTAATATTTGTGTTCATGGTTTGCTTCCATTCAGTCTTTACATCTTGCCTTCATCAAGGTTTTCCATTGCTCCAGAAACACAGTGATGAGAGGTTCTCCTTCCTCTGCTAAAGAGAATGACAAAGGAAGGAGGTGGTCAACCAAAGCATATAATGCCCTCGTTGACCTTCGCGCTAGCGATTCTCGATAGGCACCCATTCTTGATGATCTGGGCCCGTATAATCGGCACTTGGGCGAATAATACGGTTATTGGCACGCTGTTCATAAACGTGTGCAGCCCAGCCCGTTAAACGACTCATCACAAAGATTGGGGTGAATAGTTTGGTTGGAATGTCCATGAAGTGGTAAGCCGATGCATGGAAGAAGTCCGCATTACAGAACAGACCTTTCTCTCGCTTCATCACTGATTCAACACGCTCAGAAACCGCATATAGATGAGTATCACCAACTTGTTTCGATAGCTCTTTGGACCATCGTTTTATTAAGGCGTTGCGAGGGTCACTTTCACGATAAATCGCATGACCGAAGCCCATGATCTTGTCTTTATTGGCTAGCATTTTCATGATGTTCGCTTCCGCCTCGTCGGGCGTTTGCCAATCTTCAATCATTTCCATCGCCGCTTCGTTCGCACCGCCGTGAAGTGGTCCACGAAGCGTACCGATTGCTGCCGTGATACAAGAATGGATGTCTGACAACGTTGATGCACAAACGCGTGCTGCGAATGTAGAAGCATTAAACTCATGTTCAGCATAAAGAATGAGCGAGCAATGCATCACTTGTTTGTGCAGCGCAGATGGCGCTTTGTCTGTAAGTAATCGTAAGAAGTAACCACCGATGCAATCTTCAGTCTGATCCTCGGTGTTGATACGCACGCCATCATGACTAAAGCGGTACCAGTAACAGATGATGGCAGGGAACAAGGCAAGCATACGTTCGGTTGCTTTCAGTTGCTCCTCGAAGCTCATTTCCTGCTCTAGGTTACCCAATACAGAACAACCCGTGCGCATTACGTCCATTGGGTGTGCGCTTGCAGGAATCAACTCTAAAGCTTGTTTTAGCTCGGCTGGCAAACCTCTGAGGCTGAGTAGATGTGTCTTGTACGCATCAAGTTCTTGTTGATTCGGCAAGTGACCGCGTAACAGAAGGTGAGCCACTTCTTCAAACTGTGCGTTGTTCGCAAGATCAGTAATATCGTATCCACGATAAGTTAGACCAGTTCCCGTTTTTCCGACAGTACATAAAGCTGTGCTTCCTGCGCTTTGACCACGAAGGCCTGCGCCACCTAATTCTGCTTTCTTTTCTGCAGTTTGAGACATTGTTTGAACTCCTTTTCTGTCTGACTTTTCCCTCTCTGGGGTGTTTTTAGCCAAACGAATTTCACGTTGTTAGATGAGATAAATTCCGATTATCTTTTTCTTGGGCTTCCGTCTATTTTTGCTTTTCCCCCGCTATTTCCCTTCAGAGAATAACTGGTCAAGTTTGTCTTCGTAGTCGTGGTAATTCAGGTGCTGATACAACTCTTTACGTGTTTGCATCGAATCAACCAGTGCTTCCTGATTACCCACTTCTAGCAAATGTTTGTAGACCGTTTCAGCAGCTTTGTTCATGGCACGGAACGCACTTAATGGGTAAAGCACCATATCGACTTTCGCTTTTGCAAGCTCATCGCAGCCGTACAGTGGCGTTGCGCCGAACTCGGTAATGTTGGCCAGAATAGGAACGTGCTTTCCAGTTGCTTGCTCAAGTGCGTTTGAGAACTGAAGGTACTGATCCAGCTTGGTCATCGCTTCTGGGAAGATCATGTCTGCGCCAGCTTCCACACACGCAATCGCACGCTCGATTGCGCTGTCCATGCCTTCAACAGCTAGCGCGTCTGTACGAGCCATAACCACGAAACTTTCATCATTGCGTGCGTCAACCGCGGCTTTTACGCGATCAACCATCTCTTGCTGGCTGACTATTGCTTTGTTCGGACGATGACCACAACGTTTCTGTGCGACTTGGTCTTCCATGTGCACCGCTGCCGCGCCTGCTTTTTCCATCGCTTTGATCGTGCGAGCAATGTTAAATGCACCGCCAAAACCCGTGTCGATATCAACCAAAAGAGGCAAATCACATGCGTTAGTGATGCGGTCAACATCAACCAAAACGTCGTTTAATGTTGTGATACCGAGATCCGGCAATCCGTATGACGCATTTGCGATACCGCCACCAGACAAGTAAATCGCTTGGTGACCCAAGTTTTTTGCCATCATGGCGCAATACGGGTTTATAGTGCCGACAATTTGTAGTGGATTATTTTGTTCAATGGCGAGTCTGAATTTCGCTCCCGGTGTTAAGCTCATGACGAATTCCTTCTAGTCTTTGTCTAAACTTTCTGTATGTATAATTTGAGATTGGATGAGCTTTCGACTTCCTGATATGTGTCTTCTCATCAACATTTCTGCAAGCTCTTCATCGCGATTGCGAATGGCTTCCAAAATGAATTTGTGTTCGGTGAGCGCCTCATTCGGGCGAGATTGCGCACGTGGCGACTGGTAACGATACATCCGTAATAAGTGATAGAGTTCATCACACAGCAGAGATATTAACTTACTGTTTCTGCTCGCTTGGATGATGCGATAGTGAAAATCAAAGTCACCATGTTGATGGAAGTAAGACGCGCCTTCCATTTGGTCTATATGCTTGGAATGTGTCGACAATAGCATTTCCAAGCTTAAGAGCTCTTCTTGCGTAATGTGTCGCGCAGCTAACCTTGCTGCCATGCCTTCCAATGCTTCTCGAACGGCATAAAGTTCTATCAGCTTTTCCGGAGAAAAAGTGGTCACTCTGGCCCCAACATGAGGAATTCGCTCGATGAGCCCTAGCCCCTCTAAGCGCATCAATGCTTCACGCAAAGGCCCACGACTGACTTGATATTTCTTTGCTAGCTCAGGCTCTGATATCTTATGGCCAGGCTTCACATCGCCATTAACAATGACTTCAATCAGTGTTTCGGTCAGCGTTTCGGATTTGGTGTGTTCTTTCTCAGAACCCAGCACTTTACAACGAGCTTTCAACTCAGAGTTCATATTCAGATACTCTTGTTACCGACATCGAAATGTCTACAATTTCTTAACCTGAATATAAAGTAGTCGATCAAAGTGTCGACAATCAAGTAAATTGTCGACAATTTAAACTAAGGTCGTAATTTAAATGGGCCTAAAATGCCCATTAAGTGCCTTTTTTAGCAGAAATAAAGAATGGTGAGTTCATATTGTCGACAACTTATAAACCTTTAAGCTTATGATCTAAAAACTAAAAGCTCAGCTGTCGAACAATAATCGGATAAAAAACTATTCTTTAGGTACAAATTGATCAAAGACTTGTTGCGAAGTCATCTTTTGTGAAGCGGAATTGAGGTCATAATAAGCTGGCTTTTCATCGGTAAAAATCTCTAAAGTGAGTTTGAAATCTGGGTTATCGAACAAACCAGCGGAAAGAATGTACTCACCTGTCGGCAACAAATGGTAGAAAAGGTTTGTGCCACACTCACCGCAAAACCCCCTCACTCCCCAGTCTGACGACTGATAACGTTTAGGTTCGCCACCTTTAAACGTCACGTTAGGCCCACAATGCACCGCATGAAGTGCGCCACTCGACCATTTTCGACACATAGAGCAATGGCACAGGCTAACCTCATTTTTAACCTCAGCGATGACTTCAATTGCGCCGCACAAACACGTCCCTTTCATTCTCTTTTCCTCGTTCATTTTCCGTCATTTTATTATGGCCTACCAAAGCGTAAAGCCGCGTGACCTAACACCAACTTCTCGCCGTGAACTTTATGAACAAAATAACCGAAATGCTCAATATTCTCTTTATATCTCTTTTACAGACAGATATTTAACACTTAATTAACCTTTACACCAAGTTCAGCTTTAACGCTTACAAGGCATTACAACTGAGCAAAAACAATAAGGCTCAACTAAATAGAGTCGCTAACATAAGGAACGTGAACATGTTAAAGGTACTCAAACCAACGCTCGCCGCTTCAATCATCGCAGCTTCATTTTCATTCAACGCTCTTGCTGCAGATATTGAAAAAATGCACTTTCTTATCCCTGGAGGTGCCGGTGGCGGTTGGGACATGACCGCCCGAGGTACTGGTGATGTATTAATAAAGTCAGACATCGTCGAAACCGTATCATTTCAAAACCTATCTGGTGGCGGCGGTGGCAAAGCAATCGCACATTTGATTGAAACGGCTGATCGTCAAGAAGATACACTCATGGTGAACTCAACACCGATCGTCGTTCGCTCGCTCAGTGGGATCTTCCCACAATCTTTCCGCGACTTGACTCCTGTTGCCGCAACGGTTGCCGATTATGGCGCCATTGTTACATCAGCCGATTCTCCTTACAGCTCTTGGGAAGATGTCGTTAAAGCTTTTAAAGAAAACCCACGTAAGGTGAAGGTTGCTGGTGGCTCTGCTCGTGGTTCTATGGATCATTTGGTTATAGCAGCAGCTTTCAAAGGTGAAGGTTTTGATGCGCGCAAAGTTCGTTACATTGCCTATGATGCAGGTGGAAAAGCCATGGCTGCCCTACTTTCAGGCGAAACACAACTGCTCTCTACAGGGCTAGGTGAAGTACTCGAAATGTCTAAGTCTGGGCAAGTGAAAGTGTTAGCGATTACAGCGCCAAAACGTTTAGAAGCTGCGCCTAACATTCCAACTCTCACCGAATATGGTAATGAAACTGTCTTTGCTAACTGGCGTGGATTCTTTGCAGCACCAGGCACAAGCCAAGAAAAGCTAGATGAATGGAATGCCGCATTTACTAAAATGTATAACACCGACGAATGGCAAGTCGTTCGAGACCGCAATGGTTGGATCGACAACTATAAAGCGGATAAAGCATTCTTCGCGTTTCTTGAAGATCAAGAGCAACAGATGGGTGACTTAATGCGCGAGTTAGGCTTCCTGAAGTAACAGTCGAATTGGGGTCCCTCAGATACCAACCTCAATGAATAACGTAGGTTGGTATTTCCCCATTGTATTTGCACTCTAAGTTTCACCGCATATGGACATTGTCGACAATCGGCATGCACACTCCTTTGTTTATATACCCAAAGCGGATCGACTAGCAGCGAAATGCTTAATTGTTAATGGTTTAGTTTATTCATTGACGTCCATATGCGGTCTTTTTTACTTTTGTTAGGAGTTGAATATGCCTCGTTCAACCAACTTTTTCACCAAAGAGTATTTGCTCTGTCGTGACCGCGTCGGCGCAATGATCTTTCTACTCTTCTGTCTTTGCTACGGTTATCAAACCTCGCAAATTCCATTGTTTCCAGGTGATGAGTATGAACCATTCACCGCACGTACTCTGCCAACCATCCTGACTTACGTTGGTGTCGGCCTTTCTTTGCTATTGCTGGTGACAGGACAACCAGATAAACAAAGTGGCGCAGTGCTGACCTTCAATTGGAAGTTACTGATTGCCTTTTTAATTTTAATGGCGCTCTACGGCGTGGGCCTGACTTACTTAGGTTTTGTGATAGCTACTGGCTTCTTTTTATTGGCTGGCTTTTATCTGCTCGGGGAAAGACGTAAACCCGTTCTGTTTGGCGCGTCGTTTCCATTCGTGATCGCGTTCTACTTATTACTCACTCAAGGTTTGGACATCTATCTCGAACCGGGTTTGATTTTCACCATCTGGTAGTCAAAGAAAGGACTGAATTATGTTAGATGGAATTCTACAAGGTTTATCCACCGCAGTAATGCCAATGAACATTATGATGGTGATCGTTGGTTGCTTCGTCGGTACATTTATCGGCATGTTACCTGGACTTGGGCCGATCTCAGCCATTGCTTTGATGATCCCAATTACTTATGGCCTAGAGCCCTCCTCTGGCCTTATTTTAATGGCGGGTGTTTATTACGGTGCGGTATTTGGTGGCTCTACATCGTCGATTTTAATTAACGCGCCGGGTTGTTCTTCAACCGTGGTCACAGCATTTGACGGCTACCCAATGGCCCAAAAAGGCCAAGCAGGTAAAGCATTAGCTTTGGCAGCTTATTCGTCTTTCACTGGCGGTACGCTATCTGCCATTATGTTGCTTGTTGCCGCACCAGCATTGGCTAGCGTCTCCCTTAGCTTCCAATCGTCGGACTATTTTGCGTTGATGCTACTTGGGTTATCAGCTGTCGCGGCTTTTGCGGGGAAAGGTCAGGTAATCAAAGCGTGGATGATGACCATTCTTGGTTTGATGCTATCTACAGTTGGAATCGATAAAGGCGTAGGCGTTGAACGCTTTACCTTCGGTTTAACGGATTTAATGGATGGCTTTAGCTTCTTGTTGCTTGCAATGGCGACATTCGCACTGGGTGAGACACTGATGGGCATCCTTAAACCATCAAAAGACACCAGCGATGAAGAACAAGAAAAGCTGAGCAACATTGGCTCAATGAAAGTGACCAAGGAAGAAATCAAAGATGTTGCGCCTGTTTCAATTCGCTCTTCAATATTAGGTTTCTTCACTGGCGTTCTTCCTGGCGCAGGGGCAACCATTGCTGCTTTTTTAAGCTATGGTATGGAGCGCAACCTCGCACCTAAAGAGAAAAAGGATGAGTTCGGTAAAGGCAGTATACGTGGTTTGGTTGCGCCAGAGTCTGCGAACAATGCAGCATCTAGTGGTTCATTTGTACCGCTATTAACGCTTGGTATTCCGGGCTCTGGTACAACAGCAATAATGCTCGGTGCGCTGATCGCTTATGGTATTCAACCTGGCCCTCGCCTGTTTGTTGAACACCCAGATGTGTTCTGGTCAGTGATCATTTCCATGTACTTCGGCAACATCGTACTTGTGATCCTGAACTTACCGTTGATTCCGTACATTTCAAAGCTTTTGGCGGTTCCAAGAACGGTGCTTCTACCGATGATTTTATTCTTCTCAATCACCGGGGTTTATTTGGTCTCCTTTAACACTATGGATGTGTTCGTGATGCTGATTGTTGCTATGGCTGCCATTGCACTTCGGCTCGCTAACTTCCCGCTCGCACCTTTATTGCTGGGCTTCATCCTTGGAGGATTAATGGAAGAGAACTTACGCCGCGCATTAATGATTTCAGATGGAGAACTGAGTTTCCTATGGGAGCGTCCTATTACCCTTACCTTTACTGTTTTAGCTGTATTGGTATTGGCAAGTCCACTAATCGTAAAGCTGATTCAAAAGTTTAAAGCACAGCCAGTCAGCGTTGAGCAGTAATCGCTGTCTCTTTCAACCTAGATAAAGCCATCCATCGTGATGGCTTTATCTTCCGCCCTCCAAATCGTTCGCTTATTGTGCAGATGGTATTGACAAATCACTGTCGTTATATGAAGGTGATTGTATGAACACACACTTAGCGCAACTTAACCAACGAATTATCATCATTCCATAGGAATGGTGGGATTTTTTGATGCGCTCAGTATTTATCGAACCCACCCATAACGGTGGGTTTTCTGTCTCTACCGTATGGGAAAAGCTCTCTTGGAGGCGGTCACAATGCAAAAAATAGCAGTTTTTGGTAAACCCGGCAGTGGAAAATCGACGGTAAGTAAAGTAATCGCGTCGGCTACCGGTCTTCCTCTTCATCAATTAGATTCAATAGTCTATAAACCAAACGGTGATCCCGTTGAGCGTAACGTTTTTGATGAAGCCCATAGCAATATACTAAGCTCAGATCGTTGGATTATAGATGGCCTTGGACCGATCAGCTCTTTTAACGCTCGTTTAGATGCAGCCGATACTCTCATTTATATTGATCTACCATACTCAGTAAGCTATTGGTTTGTGACGAAACGTCTCCTTAAAGGACTTTTCATTAAACCTGAAGGTTGGCCTGATGGTAGTTCGGTACTGAAAGGAACGTTACAAAGCTACAAAGTTCTTCAGCAATGCCCTGCATTCTGGAATGATGACTTTATGTCTCGCCTCGAGGGGTACTCTCAAACTAAAGCCGTTCATGTCATCAAAAACGTTACAGAACTGAACAATTTTGTTTTGGAGCGGGTAAAGTAAACCTCATATCAGAACATTAGAGCATGTAGGTTGGATCATCTGAAGCTCTAACAATGAAAAAGAACATAACAAGGATTGTTTATGCTTTTAGAACTCGCACTTTTATTCGTTGCTGGCGTAATTGGTGGGATCATTAACTCCATAGCAGGAGGCGGAAGCTTTATTACTTTTCCGGCTCTATTGGCAGTTGGTGTTCCTCCTATTATGGCTAACGCAACAAACACGTATGCTTCATGTGCGGGTTACATTAGCGGAGCCGTCGGGTTCAGAGAAGAGATCATGAAGAACAAGCATGAACTGCTGTTCACAGTCTCATTCAGTTTAGTCGGCGGCGCTGTCGGAGCATATCTGTTGCTCAACACGCCAGAATCGCTATTTATGGAAGCCATCCCTTGGTTACTCTTATTTGCCACCGTGCTTTTTCTCACCGGTTCTCGTTTAACAATGCTAATAAAAACTGTCGCGAAAGAGCACAAACATGCTGGCATACTCGGAGCAATTGCGTTGGGTTTACTACTTGTTGGTGTCTCTGCTTACGGTGGTTTTTTCAACGCAGGTTTAGGGGTTATTGTTCTGAGTTATCTGGTAGTAGCTGGTCACCAAGACATTAATTTAATGAACGGTTTGAAATTGCTCGTATCTACGTGTGTTTCACTCATTGCTATCGTGATTTTTGTTGCCAATGGTTCCATTGACTGGCAGACAGGTAGTGTTGTTTTGGTCGGTACGTTGGTAGGTGGGTATCTTGCAGCTCGTGTCTCTCGTCAACTGAATCCCAATCATGTTAAAGGGTTTGTTGCTCTTTCTTCTATTCTCATCACTATCTACTTTTTCATTGATGTTTATGTTTAAGCAAAACTTGTACAAGTGGATAACACTCCTACAAAAAACGCTAGCGCGAAAGATTAATGCAGATAGCTTAACGATTTTTTGTGTCACTCCAGCGAGGTTAGGAATCTAATAGCACTACACTGAGCGGCTAATGAAACAATTTTGATCACAAAGTGCTCGGATAGAAGATCCTGTATCACGCTCCTTCGTCGCTGTACAGGATGACGAGAAATAGAAATATGCCACTCGCGGTTAAACGAGTGGCATTGATCGAGAAAGATGGCGTTTTACATCAATAATAAGAGAAAGTAACGCTTACTTAATCAGCCCTACTTCTTTGTAGTATTTGAGCGCTCCTGGGTGAAGAGGCGCAGATAAACCGTCTTTTACCATTTCCTCTTTCTTCAAGTTTGCAAACGCTGGGTGGAGACGGCGGAAATCATCGAAGTTTTCAAATACCGCTTTAACCACGTTATAAACCACATCTTCTGGTACCGCAGTAGAAGAAACAAACGTCGCGCCCACACCAAAGGTTTGAACATCACTATCTGTGCCACGATACATACCACCCGGGACATTTGCGACACGATAGAAGCTGTTGTCTGCAACCAGTTTTTCTACATTAGGTCCAGCTACCGTTACGATATTACTATCACACGACGTAGTGGCTTCTTTAATCGCTCCACTTGGGTGACCAACGGTATAAATCATCGCATCAATTTTGTTATCACAAAGTGCTTTTGATTGCTCTGCTGCTTTTAACTCAGAGACAAGCTTAAAGTCGTCGTTACTCCAACCATACTGGTTCATTAGCACTTCCATAGTACCTCGCTGACCAGAACCAGGATTACCAATGTTAACGCGCTTACCTTTCAAATCATCAAAAGTTTTGATGTTCGCGTCTTTACGTGCAACGACAGTAAACGGTTCTGGATGAACGGAGAATACGGCGCGTAGCTCTTTAAAAGGCCCGCTTTCTTCAAACTTACTGGTTCCTTTGTAAGCATGATACTGCCAGTCTGATTGCGCGATACCGAGGTCCAATTCACCAGCACGAATAGTGTTGATGTTATAAATCGATCCCCCAGTACTTTCTACCGAACAACGGATACCGTGATCTTCTCGCGATTTGTTAACCAAGCGACAAATAGCGCCACCAGTCGGATAATAAACCCCTGTTACTCCACCGGTACCAATCGTGACAAACGTTTCCTCCGCAGACGCAGAAAAGCCTGTTGTGAGTGCAGCCAAAGAAGCCGCAAGTGCGATTTGCTTAAACTTAAACATTGAACATCCCTTTTACTTGTGTTGATGACCGTTTAAGTATAGCAATCGTTAACAATTTGATAACGTTTAAGTTCTCATCCTTGGAGGTTAGCTTAGTAATCACCATTTTATTGGCATATTCTGCCGTTATATAATGGCTCTATATAAGCGTAAACCGTATAGTCTAGAAAATTAAATCTTTAGACTGATATGTCCATTCTAAATTATCTATTAAATAGAAATACTCAGGTCAAATTACTATAATCTTGTTAAATAACCTTTATTCTATATAAATATGATGAGTTATAACTCCAGCCAGAAGACATGATGTACTTGAAATAAATAATACGAATGAGAGAACAAACAATCGTTGAATATGAATTGGAACCTTATCCCTCTTCTCTAACATTTTATATCGTTTCGCATGAAAAGTGCTCAGAAAAACAGTTCCATATTGTAGTACTCCGTGACCTGATAAGAATATATTCAGAGTGTAGTATCGAACTCCATTATCAAGAGCATCTTCAAGATACTTCAACCACTTGGATTTCAAATAAATAACAAACAAAAACCAAGCAAATATACCTAAAATTCCAACCGTAGTCAGATAAATCACTAAATCTGATGCTAAACTGATATCTTCCATCTTCGACCACTTATTAAGTTGAGTTTTATATAATTCTGTTCCCAAATACTCACCAGTCGAACTACCATATTTTGTTATTGAGTATCTAATTACACCCTTCACTACAAAAAATTCTTAAACACACTTTTTGTGAATAATAATGGCACTTTAACTTAATTTTACGCAACAAGGCTACTATGAAGTTGTTAGCTTTGAGCTGAGTTCAACAAAAACAGTAACTTTTATGCAATGTAACTCACTACGTTATATTGCTTTACAAACAAATCACCCAGTAAATATCCGTATCTAGTTTAGATAGCTGAAATAAAAAAAGCGTTGTATAAACAACGCTTTGTAGTTAGTGAAACGGATGGTTACACCGTTGGGACTGACGCTCGCCACGCTTGGTTCTGGCTATCTGAGATAGATCGGAACAAGTCACGTAGCTCTTTCAATAAACCTTCTTGGAAACCAATGTTTTCATCGGCTTTCTGTTTGGCTGCTTGTGCGCGAGTCGCTTGTACTTCATCATCTTTGCTGCGCGCTTGCGCTTTGGTTTGCTCTACATTCGATGCTGAGTTTGCCATCTGGCCCAAAGCTTGAAGAATCGCGTTCTTCGCTTGGTTTGAGCTCATCAACTTATCGAACTTACGGCCACCACTTGTCAGCTGCGCTGTCGTGTCTGCGATATTGTCTTTCGCTAGTGAGTGCGCACGCTTAACCTGATCTTGCTGCGTTTTAGACAAGCTATTGTTATTTAATAACTCTTCTGCTTGATCGAAGCCAGCTTTTTGCGTTTTCAGTACATTATTGCTCGCCATTTCATTCTTGATTTCTTTCCCTGCTTTGAAAGAACCAAGGGCACCAATAATTGCGGTAGCACCCGCTAATACACCCGAAACGACTGCCATCGCGATCATTGCGCTTGCCGAGTTGTTGAGTTCTGCCGCTTGGCTTTCTAAACTCGCGACGTTTGCTTCAACAGCAATTTCACGTTGTAGCACTTGCTGCTCACGGCTCAGCTTTGATACTTGATACAACAATGTTAATAGCGTCAACGATTGTGATACCGCATCTGATGGTGACTTGATCACCTCCTCACCGTTAAGCGCTTTCATCGTTGTGCTCATTAATGAGCTCACCGTCGGCGCAAGAGCACTCATTAAGTTTGCAACAACTTGAGCTTGGTTACTCACTGTGGGAGCTTTAGGTGTCTCTAACTGGTAGCGTGCTGCACCAGAAACACCTGACTCACTTTGGCTTTTAACGGCACCCGCTTCAAGCTTTGTTTCCGGCGCTTTTTCTGCTTTGTTGGTTTTAATGGTATCGCCTAAACCGTATAGTTCACCACGACCCGTTCCGCCTACTTTATCTAGCATAATAAACTCCTTATACCGTTGCAGGACGGCTTAACACCGTTTGCATAGTTTCACTTTTCGCTTGAATCATTTGCATGATGAGGCTCATCAGCTCTTGGAAGTCTTCCATCAACTTACCAATCTCTTCTTTGAGCTTATCAATGACAGCCTGGCTTAACGTCATTTTGGCTCGAAGGTCTGTGATATCAGCCTGAATCTCTGTTACGTGAGCATTGTTAGCAGCATGGACACTGTCCGTTGCGCCTTTACCCACGTTGACGGCAAGATCGACGGTTTCTGCGCCATAACGAATCGCTTTCGCTGTTGTTGTCGCAGCTTTTGTGCCCATATCCGCCACTTTCGCCATGTTTGCAGCGGCTTTCGTAGCGATTTCCGTGACCTTTTGAGCTACCTTACCAGCACCTTTTGCTGCAAGTTTCGCGATACCGCCAGCAGCTGCACCACCAAACGTCACAACAGCTCCGATAACCGCGACGGCGATTTCTAATGCCATTACGACTTTGTTTAGCACATCGACATTTACGCCCGCTTCTTTTAGCGCATCTTGAACGGCTGGCTCTTGCAACGCCATGCTCACTGCTCCCATGACGCCACCAGCGATCATAAGTGCACCGGCTGCTGCACCAACACCCGTTGCCACCATTACGGCACCAACAACAATAGAAACCACCGCACTGATCCAACCAAAGATCTTCGCTGCTAAGCCTGATTTTTGGGCTTCTTTTGCAGCGGCTTCCGATTCTTTGATTTTGTCTTGGTTTTCCACCATCTCTTTTTCGTGCTTAGCTTTTGCGACCTTCACTTCCTGAATTTTCAGCTCGTTTTGAGCACTTTTCAGTTTATCCGTGATAGCAGCAAGCTCTACTTCAAAATCATCAGCAGATCCTGCGATGATTTTGACGGCAATCGAACCTGTTTGGTCTGCAACTGCATGGAGAGATTTTGCAATGGTATCGACGATCTTTTGCAGCTGTGCCATGGCTTTTAGCGTCAAATCATTCACTTTGTCACTAACAGCTGCGTTAGGTGCATCTAACTGAACTTTTACTTTTCCGGTGTTCAGTACATCTGCATCTTTACTCTTCACGTTTTCTACCGTCACAGAAGGCGTCGCTGTAGACGCCGTTTTCTGCACGTTATCTAACGTGGCTTGGCCAGATTCAGGGCTATAAACCTGTGTCTGGATGCGGTCAAGTGCAATAGAACTCATAGTCTAATTACTCCTTTTTATTTCTCACCGCTTCTAACATGATGCCTGCACGCTCATGCAAATCTGCATATTGTGATTTTCCGGCAGACATCTCCTTCGCGCTGTAAAACCCACTCTCTGCTTCTGTCAGTTGTTCCAGTTTAAGGTGACATTCAGCAGAGTGAAAAGGTGGGCGTGGATCATTTACGTCCACTAGCGCTGCGTAGCTGTAGGCGTCTATTGCCTGCAGATACTCACCCAACTCCTGACGAGCCGCGCCAAGGCCAATGAAAAATCGCGCCTGATAATGATCAAGCATGCTGAGTAATTGAAATACTTTCGCTGCTTGCTCAATCTTTCCCGATTGGAAAAAGTTGTAACCTACGGCATAAATGTGTTCGATGGTGTCCTGAGACACATCGTGCAACATTTTTAGCGTGCCTCCCTCTTCCAAAAAAGACAGCAGTTCTTCTGCTTGCATTTGAGATGGATCGGTCGCGTTTGTTTTAGTCATGGTTGGTTATCCTTAAATGGCTCGTAGGATTTCTTGTAAAATACTGTGGTACTTCTGAACAAACTTGTTCATCGCTTCAACGGTCGAGTTGTATTGAGAACTGGTGTCGTTCAGCTCAGTGGTTTTGATTTGCACTTCATCATTAAGCAACTTGGATTTAGCACTGACAGAACTAGAAAAATTAGACAGCTTTTTCGACTTCTCTTCGTCTTGGTACGAAGCACCATCACCGATAGTAATACCTTGTGTTTGAAGGAAGTCTCGATGGTTTGTTATCTTATTATCCGTCAAATACTTGTACTCAGGTGAAGCTTCAAAATCCGTTTGATTGCTGTAGTTAAAGTCACTCGCTTTGAAGTTACTTTCTGGATATCCCGGTTTATAAACCCCATCAACACTTTGCGTAGAGTGAATTTTTGATTGCACAACACCAAAAACTTTAAGCTGTATTGTGAGATCCTCTAATGCCTCTTTCTGGTCATTACGTTTCTCTAAACGGTTAACACGACGCTCATTTAGTGCAAGCAGCACTTGCTCATCAAAACGGTCTCCAATGCTGGACTCAACAACGGCCAACAAATCACGAGCCGTTAGAGAGTGCTCTGCTCTCACCTCGCGATCCGCTTTCTCTTTATCGGTGATATTGAGTAGACGCTCTTTCAATGCCCCTAAGTTTTTGCGCAATGCCTCGTATCGCTCAGTAAATGAAGCCCCGGTAGATTCACCTTTTACTATTTTTTCAAACTGTAATCGGATATCTCGTTCGGTGTTTTCTTTGATCAAATTAACTTGAGCTGCCGTTATTTGTGTCTTTTGGACATCGGCTATCGCGCTGTCCTGGTAAAAGTCATCGATTTCTATATTTGTTAAACTCACCGCGAAGTTGGCGAACAGACTAGAAAGGGTCAAAGGCTCAGTTCCACCAATGACAGTATTAAGTGTTGCTTTTAGATTGTTCGTTCCACTCGCCTCACCATAAGCTGCGCTATATTGGCCTTTCACTTGAGCGGCCATTTCATCTAACGCTTCTTTAAGCTGCTGTTTAGAAATACCAGGAGTCCAGGTAATTCTGCTAGCTAGCGCACTTGCGTCATCGGTGCTTAAAGTAATACCAATGCCTTGAAAACTACTTTTTAATTGAGCTGAGACTTGAAGGGCGAAACTCTCTTTAGTCAACAGAAAGTCCGAGCTCTTCAGTTGCGCGAGATTAACGGAACCTAAGCTACTAAAGGCATTGCGAAGAAAAGAAATAGAAGCATCTCTCACTTCACGGGAGCCCATTTGATTAGCAAGCTCTGCAACAAAAAGAGAAATTTCTTTGGTGGCATTAGCCAGTTCTGTCTCGGAGAGGTTTGCGATCTGCTCCGCTTGGTTACTCTGGGTGCCCAGATTAAATTGACTAACAAACTCAGTAGATAACGAGCTATCTACGTTTTCCGTCAGTAGCTTACTAAACCAAGCCTGAAACTGATTTGATAGCGTTTGGTTTGTTTGAGCATTAAACTCGGCTGCGGTTAATTCGCCATCTGAGTTAGCACTTTGTAGCGACTTTATCCAAACAGATGCGGTGTCGGTCAATGATATACCAGCAAACGCGTTATTTTTCGCTTTTAGGTTTTCAAGCGTATCAACATAAAGCGCGATGCTTTGTGATTCCGTTTGTCCCGAGATAGTTGGCAATGAAGAGATTATCGAGGCAAGTTGCTGAGTCTCTGCTTCATCCAGTACAGGGGTAAATGCCTCTATCAAGTTTTGTTGGAAAGTGGGTAATGGTGCACTACTCGCAGCTGTGTCTGTTGCTCCTGTCGTAGAGCCAGTCGTTTTCATATTCGTCATTTCCAAACCTCTAAATCATCATGCCGCGCATCACTGTGGGACGCTTTCTGCGTTTACCTGACGTACCTTGTAGCTGAGTTTGTTGCTGCCGGCGGCGCTGGACTTCGTCTATTAGCTCTTGCTCTGCACGTTTCATGGTATCTACTGGCGCTTTTATGCCGCCAAGTAAAACATCCCCCGCAACAGGACCAACACCTAAGCCTTCCAATAGCTCGTTAAAAATATCGGTTCTGTCTTCAGCTTTTCTAATGGCAAGCTCAGCGTTCTCAATCGCATCGGTAAACGGTTGCTTCATCTTGATTCCTATCTTAAAGCGGGTCATCTCATCGGTGCTGTCAGTAACAGTCGTGAGTTTTTACTTTTTCAACTTTTTCAAAGGTCTATAATCTGCTAGGCGTAAACAGTACCAGTCTTCTAGCTCATCATGGCTTGCACCGCATGCTTTTAGATAGAACTGTGCCAATCGCTGGCTGCTCATGTTGCTACCACGTAACACATCGACGTTGCCGCGAATGACCCAATCGGAGGGATAAAGTTGAATGGCATGTTCAGCCAAGAGAAATAAGCCGGCAAAGGGGTTACTCAACCCCAATTTTGGACGAACGCGTTTCAGAAGAACGATGATGATTTCACCGTCCTCCACCCGAAAAACGAGCTCTAAGCCCTCAACTTCAATTCGATAACCAAGTTGAATTTCACTTTGTTGCCAAAAGTATGGCGTCACTTCGATCCCCGCTTGCGCCAGCGAGAGTATTAGTTTTGTTTTCATTACATCCCCACCCTTCCAAGTGGCTGAATATTGATTTGCTGGGTTAGTTCTTGAAATGACAAAACGGGCAGATCGTAGTATTCCGATTCAATAAGCTTTCGCACATATCGGCGTACATCCATAGACACAACTAGCACAGGTTTATTCGGCATGCGGCTTAAGTCACCAATGGTCTGTTTCACATCACTGACAAATTGTTGCGTTACTGACGGGTCTAACGCCAAGTAACTCCCTGCTGAGGTTTGACGAATACCGCTGCGTATTGTGTCTTCGAGATTTTGATCCAATAAGTAAGCGGGCAACATGTTTTGTCCGCTCGCGTATTTGTAGCAAATGTAACGTTTTAAGCTGGAACGAATGTACTCCGTCAGCTGTACAACATCTTTCTCTTTTTGGCCCCACTCAACCATCGCTTCCAAGATCACGCGAAGGTTTCGGATAGAAATGTCTTCAGAAACCAAGCGTTGCAAGATTTCCGTCATTTTTTGCAACGGAACAATACGCTGGGCCTCTTTGACTAGCTCCGAATAACTGCCTTCCATCTGCTCCAACAGATAACGCGTCTCCTGAATACCAATAAAGTCTTGTGCGTACTCCTTAAGAACATGAGACAAGTGGTACGTTAAAATCCTGTCGGGTGTGAGAAAACCGACATGACTGGCTACGAGTTTTTGCTCATAACTCTGTGCCACCCAAATGCTAGAAATACCGGGTAGAAAATCTTCATCTTGCTCATAAGGCACGCCTAATAAATCGATCTGTTCATTCCCTTCTGTCACCAAGAGTTGATCTTTAACAATTCGTCCTCGTGCAACCGGGACTTCTTGTAACTGAATTAAGTACTCGCCATTTTGCATCCCCTCGTTAAAGCGCAGGTGGATGCCTGGGAAAGGCACGCCTAGGTCGAGATATAGTGCGCGTCTAACCCTTGCTAGCTCTTCATTTAATGCGACCGCTTCCAAGCTTTCCTGAAGGCTCGCGTCAAGATCGATCAAGAGTGGGACCGTCATGGCAAACTCTTCTTGCTCACCTAATTTGCCTTTACTGTTTCTAGAAGGCGTAGGTTTGTTTGGCTTCGCTGCTGGCGAACCGGCCCCTTGCGAAACAAAGCTTGATAAGTCGGTGCTATCTGATTCAGCTTGTTTTTTCTGTTGATAGAAAAGGAAGAAACCACCACCACCAACCACGGCGGCCAAGACCAGAAAAGTGATTTTTGGAAACCCAGGGATGAGTGCGAACAGCACCAAAAGCACACCACCAATAAGAAGCGCACGTGGCTGAGCAATGACCTGCCCACCAATGTCCGACCCAAGATCAGAAGAATCTTCATGAGAAACACGCGTCACGATAATACCGGCGGTAATCGCGATAAAGAGTGCCGGGATCTGCGATACCAAACCATCGCCAACGGTCAAAATCGCAAACAATTCAAGTGCTTCAGAAGCACTCATGCCTTTTTGCGTTACCCCGATCGTGACGCCACCTAAGATGTTGACCACAATGATGACCAGACCCGCAATGGAGTCGCCTTTAACGAACTTCATCGCGCCATCCATCGAGCCATACATTTGGCTTTCTTTTTCAATCAGTGATCGTCGGTGCCTAGCTTCGTGTACGTCAATTACTCCGGCACGCATGTCACCGTCAATACTCATCTGCTTACCAGGCATCGCATCGAGTGAGAAGCGCGCACTAACTTCTGCTACCCTTTCTGAGCCTTTGGTGATCACCATAAACTGAACAATGGTAATGATCAGGAACACAACGATACCGACCACTAAGTTACCGCCCACAACGAAGTTACCGAATGTATAAACGATTTGACCAGCATCGCCTTGTAGCAAGATCAAGCGGGTTGTCGTGATAGATAAAGACAGACGAAACAATGTCGTGATCAATAGCACCGCAGGAAATGCAGAGAACTCAAGTGGCGTGGTGATGTAAATCGCTAACATAAGCAGCACCACCGCAATGCTCATGTTGGTGCCAATCAGCACATCCACCAGTGCGGTAGGAAGTGGCAATATCATCATAAAGACGATCGCGAGTAACATCACCGCAAGCATGATGTCTTTGCGTTGCCCTACTTTGTTTAGAATATCGATCAACTTATTCATGTGATTCACTATTTAAAGATTGCAGATAGCGTCGGTGCGCTTGACGGGCGCCATCGACGTCATTTTGTTTCCAACGCGCTTGGCTTAAACAAAACCAGAGTCCTGCCGAGTCAGGATGAAGGTCGGATTTTAATAAGTGCTCACACACCTCAATCGCCCGGGTATATCGACCACTTTGTAAACACGCCACAGCAAGTGTTTGCATCGCCTCTTTGTGCTGCGGTTCTACTTCTAGAACCGCATCGAGAATAGAAATGGCATGCTCTGGCTTTTGGTATTGAACTTGTAGCGCAGCGTGAACAAGTAAGAGTTCAATGTCTTTGGATCTCAACATGTTGGTTAGACCTGGATAAGGAGATTGAGCGCCATAGTGAGGTAACGCTGATCAAGTTGTGTACTTTGTAGCGTTTCAGATGCTTTGATAAAAGAAGCGGAGCCTGAATCCTGTGCAAGAACTTGCAGCTGAGCTAACGTTTCATCAAATTGTTGACGGTATTTTTCTGGACGCAACAACTCTGAGTGCAGCAGCTTGGGCTTAGTTAACGCGATGAGATATTGGTCTGAAGGCCGGAGGTCATAGAGCTTCTCTAAATGTGTAGCGACCGCCTGACCATCAGGAAGCAATTGAAATCGCTCTGGGAAATCGGCCTTAACTTCACTATGAGTAACATGCGTAAAGGCTTCGATGCCTACGTTTAAAGTGCTGACTCGAGTCATGAGCCTGCCACATCGTTATGTAGACGAGCCAAAAGCGTAAACGCTTGCTCTAAGGTCGGAAGTGTTACTTCTTCTCCATTTAGCCTTGCTGAAAAAACCAGAGTTTGTTCATCTAACAAGCCGGTTTTAATTTCGAAAGGCCAGCCTTGATCGGCATGACACAAACACAGTGCACTTTGAATCATGTCACTGGTTTGATGCCAAGATAACGCTCGAGACAACATCAAGAATAACTGCTCACCCTGTCGCTCAATATGCAGCGTACCACTTTGCTCAAAATCCAGCTGCACCCGTCCAGCTGATGAGAAATCGACGGCATCGAGCCCCATTCCTCGGCAAAATTCATCGACGGATGCATCAATCCAACTCATCTTCCCACGCTTCCTCTTCTTCTATATCAATGGCTTCGTCTAGCGCCTTTTGTACCGCTTGGATTAAATTCTGTCGTTGTTCTTCATCGGCGAATACGTCAATTGGGATTGCGCGAACTAACTTATGGAACTCTCGAAAAAAATCGATTTTTTGTTCTACCGCCGTCAATTCCATTGCGTTGGCGACTTTCCATATCTCATCACTGCTTACCCATCGCTGCTCTACCAACGCAATCACATCAGCCATCAAATTAGAAACTTGATAAGCCATAATTCGTCCTTTCCGGTTTAAACATTTGGAACAGCTGACTCACACGATCTTGCAACGTATTTAGAGTTTTGAGTTTTTGCATATCGGACATCAACCACTGCAACTTAACCGAATCGATACTGCTACCTTGAACACTAAGATCTGCACTCATGCCTTGCAGCATAAAGTCAACAGCGGTCGATACCTCCTGCTCACCAAAGCGCGCCACCACATCTTGATAAGCAGCGCCGAGCCCTTGATAACTATGAACGGTATCGCGGTAGAAGCCGCGCAGCTGATGCAAAGAGCTAAACTCTTGCTCTTGGCTATATTCATCAGCAAAATTTGAGACACGGATTTCCGTATCAATTTGAGACCATGTATCTGGGTTTTGCTCGATTCTTAGAAGTGCTTGGTCAATCAGCGCTAGTAGGTGTTTACTTTCTGGACTCGCACTCAAAAACTTTTTAACGGCTTTTAGCGCAAGGTATTGATGGCTTTTCTCCTCGGAAAACCCATTCAAGTAGGCTTGTAATTGCGCGATGGTCGAGATATTTCCTCCCGCCATTTTTGTAGCCAAATCTTTGATCTTTTGATTCTTTTCAAGATCAGGGACTTTTCTTAAGTAGTCCGAAACGAGTTCATGTGCTTCATTAACTCGAACACCACTGTCTTTCACTTTGCGCTTAGTCAGATCTTTCTCTGCTTTTTCGGAACCGAGTGAAGTGAGTTCTTCCATCGCATCAAAAAGTGATTGTGTGGCATTGTGAACACGGACGGTTTCACCGCGATAATTGCCTTTTTGTGAAACGTCGGGGCGAGACGATTCCAACCCGTTTTGGATAGACGCATCAAACTTTGGATTTGTTGCGATATGATTGTTGATAATACTCATTCACTTGCACTCCTTCCGCACAATACAGGCGAATTATAGGAAGTGCGCTTTGTTGAAGCTGTCAAAATCAGACGTGTTTTTTTAGTGCGCTTTCAGTTTTCTAAAAACTCCCGACTGATATTCACTATAAATTGATTCTTATACTTTCTATCCTCTCAGCATCAATCATTGCGCATATTTTTACCTTGAACGATTTCTCATACATCACTGATATCCAACAATCTGCGATTAAACACACGCGTTTGATCCAAATTCGCGGGCGCGTTACACAAGTCACCGGCACCATTATCAAAGCTGTCGTCCCTGGCGTTCGTGTAGGTGAACTGTGTGAGTTGCGTAATCCCGATCAAACTCTGTCTTTGTTAGCGGAAGTGGTTGGCTTCCAGCAGCATCACGCTCTGCTCACCCCGTTAGGAAATATGTTTGGGATTTCCTCAAATACAGAAGTAAGCCCAATGGACAAAATGCACGAAGTGGGTGTTGGCGACCACCTGTTAGGTACAACGCTTGACGGGCTTGGGCGTCCTTTCGATGGTACGCAAAGTCAGGAACCAAGTGCTTGGTATCCTGTTTATCGCGATGCGCCACCACCAATGCAACGTAAACTGATTGAAAAGCCAATCTCTCTTGGCGTTCGATCCATTGATGGGCTACTGACCTGTGGTGAAGGTCAGCGCATGGGTATTTTTGCAGCGGCTGGCGGGGGTAAAAGTACCCTACTGGCAAAACTGATTCGCTCCGCAGAAGTTGACGTGACCGTTCTCGCCTTAATTGGTGAACGCGGACGCGAAGTGCGCGAGTTTATTGAGCATGACCTAGGCGAAGAAGGAATGGCCAAATCGGTTTTAGTGGTCGCTACCTCTGATCGCCCAGCAATGGAGCGCGCCAAAGCCGCCTTTGTTGCCACTTCTATCGCAGAATATTTTCGTGACCAAGGTAAACGCGTGCTACTGCTGATGGATTCGGTGACGCGTTTCGCCCGCGCACAGAGGGAGATTGGACTAGCCGCAGGCGAGCCACCAACACGACGTGGCTATCCGCCTTCCGTTTTTGCCGCTTTGCCAAAGCTGATGGAACGAGCTGGACAATCAGACAAAGGATCAATTACAGCACTGTACACCGTGTTGGTGGAAGGTGACGACATGACAGAGCCTGTCGCGGATGAAACTCGCTCCATTTTAGATGGGCACATCATTCTCTCGCGTAAACTTGCCGCAATGAACCATTACCCTGCGATTGATGTACTTCGGTCAGCAAGCCGAGTGATGAATCAAATCGTTGAATCCGATCATCAGGCGTCTGCTGCTCATATTCGCGAAATGTTAGCTAAGTATGAAGAAGTTGAACTGCTAATCAAAATTGGCGAATACCAACATGGCGCAGATAGCCGAGCGGATATGGCCATTGCACAAAGTGATGATATACGCGCCTTTTTACGCCAAGGCACTCATGAACCAAGCGATCTTGATGGCGCTATCGCTCAACTTAAAGGGATGGCGAAACAATGATAGAACGCTTATTAGAAATCAAAAAAATTCGCGCTGACCGTGCGGATAAAGCCGTCAAGCGTCAAGAATACCGAGTGTCAAACGCCGCAGCACAGGTTCAAAAGGCCGAACGTTCTGTCGCGGACTATCACGTTTGGCGCCAGGAAGAAGAAGAGCGACGTTTTGCTAAAGCAAAACAACAAACGCTCGTTCTTAAAGAGCTGGAAACATTAAGACAAGAAATCGCGTTGTTAAGAGAGAGAGAAGCCGAACTTAAACAACGTGTGGCCGAGTCAAAAAAAGCGCTTGAAATCGAACGCTCGGCACTTAAAGAAAAGCAAAAAGAGGCGCGACAAGCCCATAAAACCAAAGAAAAATTCGTTCAGTTGCAGCAACAAGAAGTCGCGGAAAAATCGCGAGAAAGGCAATACCAAGAAGAACTCGAACAGGAAGAGTTTCGCACTGTCGACATTATCTAAAGGTTCACTATGCGCATTACCCCAACTACTGAAACATCGAATACGCTGCACAAATCAACGCCGGAACAAGTGCCTCTCGAGAAGGAGGCCGAGCTTCAATCACAATTCGAGCATGCAATGACGAAGAAGCCTAGCAAGGGAAAGGAGTCTATCGTTGCGAATCCCCAAAAAAATCATACTGGCGAAGAAGACATACCGCTAAGGCATAAGACATCTCAAGGTCTAGATAAGAAACCTAACTCATCGAACCAAGAAGCCAACGCTGACAAAAACACCTCCACTTTAAAAGGTAAAAGTGACGTCGTCACTAAGAGAGATATAGAGAAACCGCAAGACGACGCAGCAAATAGCGAAGAAATAATTAGCGAAAACAATAAATTGCTTAAAAATGATGGAAAAAGCGATGGCAACACAGTTCTAAGCTCCCCTTCTACCGAGCGTGTTGATCCTCACTTTCAAGCTCAAGCTCATTTGAAAGATGATAAACCGACGCCGATGGATAAACATACCTCGCCGGATTGTCTCTCTACGCTTGAATCTGGCTTGCTTCCCCAAAGTGCGACAGAGACAGAGCTCGCTCAATATGGGATTAACATTGTTGGCTTAACGAAAAAGCAAACTGAAAAAACGCACAATAAGCGTGCAACTCCGTCGCTACAGAATACAGGCAAACGACTAGACCAAACTGGTGGCCTGCCTGAAACCAAGCCTCTTGAAAAAATCGTGACGAAAAGCGCACTAGTCGCCGTTAAAACGGATGAAGAAAAAGTGCCTTCTCAACCCTTTGCAAGTGCGGTAACACAAGGCGATGTCATCCTAAAAAGTGTTGCTTCGCAGGCTCAACCAAGCCCAACGCGAGACGTAAACCAATTACTCCAGCAATTGGTGGACAAAATCTATGTTGCTCTGCCAACCGCATCGGACAACAAAGAGGTTCGGCTGTTTCTAAGTGAAGGACAATTAAAAGGTGGTGAAATCCACATCAAGTTGGACGCTCAAGGGTATAGCGTGACGATTCGACAAGAGCATGCCCTTTCCATTATTAGCCAGCAAGCTAGACAAGATCTTGCTGAACGGCTAAACCGATTCGGTGGTGAGCAGCCACTTCGCTTAGCGATCAGCGAACAAACTCAACAGCTCGATCAACAACAACATGAACAACAACACTCACGCCAACAACGCAGCGTGTATGAAGAATGGCAAGCGGAGAATGACCTATGACACCGTTAATAATACCCAAAGTGGATGCAGAAAGTATCGCGCTCAGCAATCAACTTTGTGCAAAACAGTGCCACTTCCAAGGGACTGATGGTCAGAGCGTATCGATTACTGTTGCTCAAATCCCTTCATTTGAAGGGTTCCGTTTAACCACGTTGATTGGAGGGCAAACCCTACAAGTAGACTTTTCTCGTCCGCAGCTCCAACATTGGCTGAAATCGACCTTAAATGCTACTGCGTTTGAGTCCCTGCCTAACTCCCTCCAGTTAGCACTTTTGAGCTCACAGATAGAACCGCATAGTGAGGCAATCAAAGCGCTATTTGGTCAGTTACCCATTCTTAGTCAACTACAGCCGTTAGAGGCGAGCCAGGCCCAAGAGCATACTTTAATGTTAACCCTCAATAAGCCTAACGGCTCTCTTTGTTTGTGGGTTAGCGAAGGATCAGACGTGTTGTTGGATGCGCTACCAAACAGCGCTGCTCTACAAGCTCGACACCTCGCTTTACCTGTGTGGTTAAGTCTTGGAAGGACCCATTTGACGTTAAGCGAATTTAATTCGCTCGAGCTGGGAGATGTCATCTTTTTTGACGATGGTTACATCGCCAAGCAACAAGCCATTTTTCAAGTATCTAACCAGAATCTCTGGCGCTGCCAGCTAGATGACCAAACTCTTCACATTATTGAAAAAGAAACCAATATGAATGACGTAAACACTTCAGAAATGTTAACCGACCACCAGCAACTGCCTGTGGAACTCACGTTTGATATCGGCCATCAAACCATCACGCTAGAGCAGCTTAACCAGCTTCAGCCAGGGTACGTATTCGAGCTAAACCAGCCTGTATCTAAGCCGGTAACATTGCGTGCCAACGGCAAAATCATTGGTGAGTGTGAACTGGTTAATGTTAACGAACATTTAGGTGTGCGCGTACTGGAGCTGTTCGGTGGCACGCAGGAGCCAGCATGATCCAGTTACCCGACGAGCTCAATCTCATTGTCAGCTTAGCACTGCTGGCACTGATCCCATTTATCGCCATGATGGCGACGTCATTTGTGAAACTCGCCGTTGTATTCTCACTGCTGCGTAACGCTCTCGGTGTACAGCAAATTCCGCCGAATATGGCGCTTTACGGATTGGCTATCATTCTGTCAATTTTCATCATGGCTCCCGTCGGGTTTGAAACCTACGACTACGTAAAGCAGCATGATATCTCCCTTGAAGATTCTGCAAGTGTAGAAGGCCTCATTGAAAGCGGTTTACAGCCTTATCGAGAATTTTTGAAAAAGCATATTCGGGAAACCGAAGCCATATTCTTCACTGATGCTGCACGCACATTGTGGCCACAGAAGTACGTAGACCGTTTAGAGTCGGACAGCTTATTGCTCTTACTGCCCGCATTTACCGTCAGCGAGCTTACTCGCGCTTTTGAAATTGGCTTTCTGTTGTACTTACCGTTCATCGCTATTGACCTAATTGTGTCGAATATCCTACTCGCGATGGGGATGATGATGGTATCGCCAATGACGATTTCCCTCCCCTTCAAATTGTTGCTTTTTGTCTTGCTTGACGGCTGGACAAAGCTCACCCACGGCTTAGTGTTGAGTTACGGTTAATCACGGAGAAAGTATGCATTCTGCTGAAATCATTCATTTCACGACTCAAGCATTAACCCTAGTGTTGTACTTGTCATTACCGCCGATTTTAGTCGCAGCATTGGTTGGTACATTGGTGTCGCTTATTCAGGCGTTAACTCAGGTCCAAGAACAAACGTTAGGCTTTGTGGTCAAGCTTATCGCGGTCATTATTACGCTGTTCGTCACAACGCAATGGCTAGGGGCAGAGCTCCACGCCTTCGCCTCGCTTGCTATGGATAAAATTCCTCAAATACGATGAGTTATCACGACTTACACCAGGCTTTATTTTTGTACAGCCTGACGTTACCTCGGTTAATGGCATGCTTCATCTTTTTGCCTATTTTGAGCAAGCAAATGCTAGGCGGCACCATGGTGAGAAATGGTGTACTTTGCTCACTCGCGCTGTTTATATTTCCGATGATTAATCAGCAAAGCTTGCCTGCAGAAACCGACGGCATTTTGCTGATAGTGATTTTGGGTAAGGAGGTATTAATTGGGCTATTGATAGGGTTTGTTGCTGCTATCCCTTTTTGGGCGATAGAAGCGGCCGGTTTTCTGGTCGACAACCAACGTGGGGCTGCCATGGCAAGTATGTTTAACCCAACGCTAGGCTCACAATCCACACCAACAGCGGTATTACTGACCCAAACGTTGATTACCCTGTTCTTCTCTGGCGGGGGCTTTGTCACTTTTATCTATGCGTTATTCAAAAGCTATACATCTTGGCCGATCGTGGACTTTTTCCCAACCGTTAGCGACGCATGGGTGAGCTTCTTCTACGCGCAATTTGAACAGCTTATGTGGCTTGGTGTGTTGATGTCCGCTCCATTAGTGTTGGCAATGTTTCTTGCTGAGTTTGGTCTGGCGCTTATCAGTCGTTTTGCACCGCAATTGAATGTTTTTTTCCTTGCCATGCCAATAAAAAGTGCCATCGCGAGTGTTTTACTGATCGTGTATCTCGGAATAATGATGGATCACTTTGAAGTACAGTTTTACGGCATTACCCGATTCGCAGAACAACTCAATACCATTTGGCAATAACGCTTAGGATTCTTTATGAGTGCAGAAAAAACAGAGCAACCCACCGCAAAAAAGTTACGCGATGCTCGACAGAAAGGTCAGGTTGCCAAAAGCCAAGAAATCGTATCGTCTGCATTAATTTTGGCGCTCATAATTGTACTGTTTGCGTTCGCCGATTATTACATGTCGCACATCTCAGCGCTTATTCTACTACCAAGTAAGCTTGCTTATCAGGGTTTCCAAGATGCGCTAGTCGATGTCGCTATTGCCATCGCAAAAGAAATTGCCTATCTACTCGCCCCGATTATTCTGGTTGCTGCACTCGTCGCCATCTTTTCCAATATGGGGCAGTTCGGCTTCCTATTTAGTGGTGAATCCGTTAAACCCGACATCAAAAAGATCAATCCCGTCGAAGGGGCCAAACGCATTTTTTCCCTCAAGAGTGTGATTGAGTTTATCAAGTCGATCCTTAAAGTCTCTCTTCTTTCCTGCATTATCTGGGTGACATTACGCGGTAACATCAACGCTTTAATGCAAATTCCAACTTGTGGGCTAGAATGTGTCCCGACCATTACTGGCGTCATGATTAAACAATTAATGATTATCTCTTCGGTAGGCTTCATCGTCATCGCTGCAGCAGATTTTGCGTACCAGAAGTTTGATCACACGAAAAAGCTCAAAATGAGCAAGGACGAAGTGAAGCGCGAATACAAAGAGATGGAAGGCAGTCCAGAAATAAAAAGCAAACGTCGTCAGTTGCACCAAGAGCTACAAGCCTCCAATCAACGCGAAAACGTTAAACGTTCTAATGTATTAGTTACAAACCCAACACATATCGCGGTTGGCCTTTATTACAAGAAAGGCGAAACGCCCCTGCCCGTCATCACTTTGATGGAAACCGAGGCGGTAGCCAAACGTATGGTCGCAATCGCTAAAGAAGAAGGCGTTCCTGTGATGCAAAAAGTCCCTCTTGCTCGTGCACTATACGCCGACGGCAACGTCGACCAGTACATCCCAAGCGATCTTATTGAGGCAACTGCGGAAGTGCTTCGTTGGTTGGCCTCGTTAGAGTCCGAGGCGGACTAACAAACCACATCCCATTCAAGATCGGGGCTTACAACTGCCCAGCTTTCAACCTCGATACTTTCAACGCTATAATGCGGTATTCTTTAACTGTATGTTGTTTTTATGAAATCTAACTTAAGCATTCGCTCCTACACGAAACGTATGAGCCGACATACTCATAGTGATTATCATCAACTGGTGCTTCCTCTCCAGGGCAACATACATATTGATATGGATAGTTATGTCGGAAAGGTGGCGGTTGGCGACTGCATAGTCATCCCCAAAAGTTGTGCCCACGGTTTTAATGCCGAAGAGTCATCACGCTTTATTGTTGCGGATATGACCACTTTGCCCACTCATTTGATGGATAATAGTGTGGCTGTGTTTTCGATTAGCCCGCCTCTACTGAGCTTTATCCAGTTTGTCGAAAAGCAACTTGAGTATCAGGTTAATGATGAAATTGAAAACTCAATGGTTGCAACCTTCTATCTGTTGCTAGAGCAGCAAAAGCGGTCTCGCTCCGTAGATTCACGTATTCGAGATGTACAGGTTGTGATCGCCGAGCAGCTTGATCAGCCACTCACCATTGCCTCATTAGCGAATGCCGCTTGCTTGAGTCCGACGCAGTTTAAAAAGCTTTTTAAAGAGCAATTAAAAGTAAGCGTCCATAAGTACATTACACTACAACGTATGGAAAAAGCCAAAGCACTACTGACTCATACAGACCTTCCAGTTCAGTTGATAGCTGAACGAGTTGGCTATAGTGACCTTTCCGCGTTTAGTCGACGGTTTTCAATGCATTTTGGTATGTCTCCTAGAGAGTTTTCCCGATAGTCACTAAAATAGTCTTCTGGAACAAGTATTCCGTCTTTTCAGCACAAAAATCTCTATCGCTTTCTTTTATTCTTTCTACCCTAAAACAGCCATTCACTAGGTAGAAATTACAGTGTTAAAAAAACATTTCACCGACTATCAATTAGGAACTTTATCCATACTTTTTGCTTCAACCCTGTGGGGAACGACGGGCACCGCTGCCAGCTTGGCACCGGATGTCAGTGCTCTCGCCATTGGCGCATTTTCTATGGGTATTGGTGGATTTATGCAAGCATGTCTGTCTGCGAAGTCACTGAAGAGAGATTTTCGAAAAGTCGTACATAAGAAGAAAACGTTACTGGTTAGTATTATCGCCTTAGCCACCTACCCACTGGCTTTTTATTCATCAATGCGATTCGCCGGTGTGGCTATTGGTACGGTTGTTTCTATCTCCACTGCACCTTTCTTTTCTGCTTTGTTAGAGTGCCTCTTTAGCCGAAATCAGACCATAACCAAGCGCTGGATGATGAGTTTCGCAATCGGGGTCATTGGCATTACCTTGTTGCTGGCTTCTGAGTCATCCGCAAATAGCTTATTTGATCAGGATATGAAGCATTGGGGTGTATTACTTGGCCTATTGGCAGGTCTGACGTACGCCATTTACTCATGGGGAGTAAAGGCTATGATTGACCACGGCATTGAATCGCAAACGGCCATGGGAAGTGTTTTTGGTATTGGTGGAGTTTTGCTTCTACCAACACTTTTCATCACGGGCGATAATCTATTTGCATCATCAACTAATACGACGGTCATGCTCTACATGGCCTTGATTCCAATGGGGTTAGGTTACGTCGCTTTTGGGTTTGGGCTACGGTTTGTTACAGCCAGCGGAGCTAGCATACTCACGCTATTTGAACCTGTTATCGCAGCAGCACTAGCAGTTGCGATTGTTGGGGAAGAAATTTCTTTCATTGGTTGGGTTGGTATAACGTTGACACTTGTGTGTTTGTTTCTTCAGTCGAAAAGTTAAATTCAACCGATATTAGCCAGCCCCAAAAAGGAACGCTGACGGTAGATAAAGTAAGGAGCAGCACCTACTCCCTACTTTACCATTTGAAATTACACCCAGCCTTCTGCCAAGTACATCAATCGCAATTGACTTGGTGAGCCTAGTTTTTCTAGCGCATCTAATTGGACGTCACTCAGGTTTGGGCATTTATCAAGATAAACTCGTCCGTTTGCTGCATCTAGGGGGAGCTTGTAGGTTAGCTTTTCGTTTATTTTACTTGCTTCCCCTTTATCAATCGCTCGAACAGCTGGCATGAGCCAATCCCAATCTTCTCCTAACAGTTTTTTAAACGCCCCGTTAGCAATAGACTCGGTTTTACTTGGTGCATCCTCTGGGCTTAGCTTCAAGATAGAGTCTACGTCAGGAACCAAGTGCTCACTTGGTTCTGAACCCAACATCTTTTTCAGTGTTAATCGAGCGGCTTCCATCTCTTGTGCCTCTTTAGGCGCTTGAGGAGAAGTCATTTCAGTATTCTCCTTAGGACCAAGGTACGCCATTAATGCGCGGACAGAAGCCGGATCTTGCATACTAAAGGTAAAGTCTCCTTTGGCATTAGAAACTTCAAGCCTTGGTAAAACACCAGACATCTCACCTTGCATGAGTTGTTCTTTGACTTCTGTATTTAGTCCGTATGCTCCAGCTTGGTTCGCAACAAAACCACCACCACTCATGATAGCAGTCGTTGCCGCAGAACCGATTGCCTCTTTTGCTATCGGTGTGACGCCCACCGTTGCTACAGAGCTAACACCGAACGTGCCCAGGCTCCCCGTCGCCATACCTAATGTAGCTCCAATGCCACCTTCAGCCGACAGTATCGCATGACCTTGAGCCAAGGTTTGCTGCATCGGCATAGAAAGACGTTGATCTCGCCCTGGCAGCTGTGAAATTTGTTCTAACTGATGATGGTAAGCCTCAGCATCACCATTTACGGCCGCTTTGTGCAGCTCTCGACCTGTAGAAATCAATAAGCCAACGCCAGGTAATGCCAAGTTAATAACGGCGTTAACACCAGAACCTTTTAGCTTTTCTTTGCCCATCTGCAGCAGTTCAGCAGCAAAGCCATCCATTTTTCCCGGATACTGGGCTTCTAAGCTCACCTGCATACGCGGATCTTTGCTGATCGCATCAAACGTATTTTTAAGCTGCTGGTACGTATCGCTGCTCACTTTTATTTCATCCAATAGGCTGACAACTTCTAAGATTTTACGCTCAGTAAGTGGCTCACCGCGATAGCCTGAAGGACTCACTAGGGAGTAAGCCAACAGCGCAACCTCAGGTTTTTCTTGCTTAAGTAGCGCTTGCTTTAAATCAAGGTGAGTTTTGATGTTTTCTTGGAAAAACTTAGTGTATTTGCTTCTCAATACGCCTTCGTGAATAGAAGCAAACTTGTGACCTTTGTGGAATGTGGAAGGTTCTTTTACTTCACCTCTTTTACTGATCACTCGGTCATCTTTTTGCGCAGCAACTGCACGAAACTGCTCTAGATCAGGTACTGGGCTTTGGCTGATTTTTTGTGTTGTATTAACCATTTTTCTCTCCTACACACGAAGTGATTGAACATGAGCTTGTTCATGATTAGAGGTGGTTGGAATCGCTTGATCCAACATTGCGAAACGCGCTTGCCACAGCTCGGCCTGTTCAATAACTTCGTGAAACCAAGCGGTAAGGTTCGTCGTATTTAGATGCTCAACGGGTTTACGTCCTGCTAAGACAAGCTGTCGACCGTTTGGAGCCAAAGCAAGTGCGAGGTTGCCACTACCAATTCCTTGATAGTTCGCATGAGCAAGAAGCTCTAAACCTTTTAGTCGTTGTTCACCGGATTTTTCTAACCCTCCGAACGTTACAGACAACATCAAATCATCCGTATCTGTCGCGATGAAATACAACATGTAGCGATCATCGACCAGTAGCTGACAACGTTCATTTTCTTCAAAATTCAGTTCGGGCAACTCATTGAGTTGGCAAAACTCCAAGAGCAGTTGTTGAATCGTGTTCATAACTTTTTCCTTTTGTTTCAATAACTCTATTGAACAACGATTGCAGATTGAACGATGTCGGTAATGGCTTTATTTTTGTCACTTTTTCGCCTTCATTGTGAGGTTTTCCGCAGAAATCTCGCTCTAAAATCGAGTTGCCAGAGTAATAAAAAAGAGCAGCTCAGAGCTGCTCTTTCAATAAAGGTTAGATGCTTAGCATGGTGTATTTGCTCACTTCTTTTGCAGAGTGACTAACCCAGTTTATGGCTATCAAAAATGACTTCTGTTGGCGGGAACATATTCGAAACAGGTGGTCGTTGTGCATCTCCAAACATTGGTGCACCGAATGCAGATGTCGCCCAAGGGTCAACAATTTTCACATCCTTACTCCACGTTGATGGATCTTTTATGTCGCTCCCCTCTTGTCGACCAACCAGTACATAAAGGTGTGTACCTGAATGACCCTTTTTAAACGCAACCACTTCTACTTTGGGTTCACTTTCAGGTGTTCCTGACATGCCTTGAATCATCTCAGCGGCGGCAGCAAAGGCAAATGTAGTACAGCAGCCGGCTTTCGCGGTTTGTACTGCCTTAGCAATGTTCTGTAGAGTGCTTAATTGCGGTGCGGTTCCTCTTTGTGCTGCAGCTTGAACTCCGTTTGCGGACATCGTCGCTCTGTGATCTTGCATGATTCGCGCTTGATCCGCGTGAAGCTCTTTTAGTCGTGGCTTTCCTTTTGTTTCATAAAACTGTGACCCCTTAACACCGAACGTATTTAAGTCCGTACAGGCAAAATCACCAAGCTTTTGAAGGTTGGCTTTATGTTCGTTGATAAGCGCGACACTCGATGAGGCTTTATTGGTTTTGGAAGAAGAGGCTGCCGTTTGTGCAGTGGGCCAATTTGAGCTAGGACCAGACGACAATCTCTCAAGATTTTTCAGGCTCCCAAGCGTTAACTTGTTTTCACCGTTCAACACATTTTTCAGCATCAGCTTCGCAACATCTTTAGGAATACCCTGCTTAGTAAGCAGGTTCACTACAATATCTTTCGCTTTATTCTGGTGGCTAATACGCGCGCTGATACTTTTATTTTTTGGTGCGCCCTCTTTAACAAAAATATCTTTACCGTTGTGTGCTCGAACCTCTTTGTCGTCAGCTTGATTTTGTGTCGCCAAATGTGACGTTAACTGACTCAACGAGTGCATTTGCGATGTATTAATATTGACCATGTGTGATGCCTTAAACTTGAATAAATGCGTGTACGTCTGTTTGGCTAAAATCTACAACCGTGTTGTTTTGAAATAACTGTCCCCAAGTATCAACTAATTCGTTCAACTGAATGATTAAGTTAGCAATGTTGGTGAGTTCACTTCCAGCCGCGATAGCAACTTGAAGAACAACGTCTTTGCGTGTTGGATTCACACAAAACTGCACACCACCTGTTTCTCGATACAAGAAGTTGTATTCAAGTAAAACTTGAAGTTTATCTAGCGTAATATCATCTTGTTCTATAAGCAGGTTTTTGGAAATCAATAACTCGCCTTTTTCCTCTACGAGCAGAACATCGACACTGTTGTTTTCAGCAAAATGCAGTGACCACATTTGATTGTCATACGCTGTCACGCGCTCAAGGTTCAGCACTTCTCCTAGCTCAGAGAGAAGCATATTAATCTTTCCTGTATCCATGTTGTGTCCTGTCTAATTTATTATAACTAAGTGACATCGATATATTTATTGCAGCGAAGCCACTTGGGTATAACGGCTCATTTAAATAAGCGAATAAGGATAAAAGAGATTTTATGGCGAGATAGAAACCGACACTTTATTTCAACGTCTCATTTTTATTGCTATTAGCCGTTTTATTGAGAAGAAAAATTAAGGTTAAGCTGGAAAATAAAAGAGCGGCAATCGCCGCTCCAAAAATTAAATAGAAGTAAAAAATCACTTAATACCGTGAAGGCTATTTTCTGCATCCATAGCTAAAGGATTGAACGAGTCGTTACGAAGTTCTGCTATCGCGTATAGCATGCGACCCATGCGACCATTTCCATCGGTAAAGCCATGGTACCCGATAACTCCGGCGAACAAATGCTTACCTAAGTCTTTATCTTCTACAGGGTTCTCTTTCAAAAAGCCTTCAATGTGCTGCTTTAACATGCCCTCACCGCCAATACTTGAAGGCAAAGTGCCACCCGAAATATTTGGCCCTCGGTAATCACGCTCAACATTAGGCACCAATCGAGCGTGTAGCTCTTTTAGGTTTTCCATATTCAATAAATCTTTACCATTAGACGCGTATTCTTTCAGTAAAGACGTAATATTTTCGGCATCGTTTCCTTTAGAGTTAGAAGCATTAATGATCCACGCCGCAGCTCTTTCAACATTATTGGTTACGCCACTTTTGTTAAACGCGTCCTCTGCCAGTCCTTCAGCGTATACACCTTGGCTTAGATCGGTGCTTGCTAGACCTTCGATATGACGTTGCGCCGATTTAAGATGCATCACCTCCATATCAAACACCGCTTGCATTTGATTAATGCTACCTGCCGGGTTTTTCTGCGCTGCAGATACACCACCGCCGTAGTCTTTTACTACACGTCCAGCAAGCAACTTCGCTGCACTTTCGCCAATCAGTGATGTGAGGTTTTTACCAGAATCGGTTTCTAACATAGCCTCTGTCATCGCTCGCTCTGCTAACTGGTTTAGCTCAGCAGAGTTCGACTGAACTGATTTACTGTCTAACTTCGCAAAGGCATTTAAGACATCTGATGCGGTTTTTATGCTTCCATCTTTGAAGAACATTTGTCCATGCTCAACAGAAGAAGCAGCTTGTAAACGCTGAGCTTGTCCTTGCTCATTATCAAATACGGCTTTTGTAAGGGCTTTCGCTACCGATTGTGGGCTACCTTCGCGAAACAGTTTTCCTGTCGCTTCAAAAAATCGCGCTACTGCACCATTCGTAGGATTGGCGCGAGTAAATTCTTGGGTCGCTGCGTTGATTTGGTATTCTTTGCCACCAATACTCAGCTTACCTTCGTTAAGTATCTCGTTACGAGCTTGCGGCATGGCGGCCTGCAACGCGCTAACACTTCCAAAACTGATCATGTTTTAAACCCTTAATGTGGAAAAATGAGTGGTATTCGTTTCCGGTACTTCGGTTGTTTTATTGGTTACTTCTTGTGTATTCGCACTTTTTAACCACTCGATGAAATTCGCAAATGACTCATCGAAAAAAGATGCAGTTAGCAGTTGCTGAGGCAGGTGTATGAAACCGATATATCCGGTCTCTTCCTCCCAGCATACCGTTGGAGAGCCTTGCGTTAAGGTATCTTTCATATGTTGATGCAAAATATCAGCACTCGGTTCATCACCTGAAATCAGCCCGATAAGCGTCACACGATCTTCTTGTGCACGAATTGTGATTGCTGTGTTTTGCTCAACGAGTAGATGGCAACAATCATCTTCATCAAAAACCAACGGCTCCAATTGGCAGCGGCTGGCAAAATCTGTCAGTAAAGAAGTTATAAATCCATTAGCCATTCGACTAAATAATCCTATTTTTGTTTTAGAGGCGCTGCTTGGTTGCAACACTTATCAACTAAGCAGCTTTCTTAGGTGTATTCTTAAGGATTTATGGCAGTGAATATTTTAGAAATGGTCGGATTTTTTTTGTTTAAAGGCATTAAAATGAAAAAACTCAGCAAGTGCTGAGTTTTTGAGGTTTATTCATGAATCGTAATTTTACGCTCGCTGAGCTGCTTCACCATGGCTTGCTTTAATGCATGCAGCTGTCCATCAATACTGGCGTCGATGATCCCAACTTCTGTTTCCAAAATGCAGCCTCCATTTTTCAAGCGCGCATCTGCTACCACGTCAACGTAACCGACTTCAGGGAAATCACTTAATACACCAGCCACCTTTTCCCTCACCTCAACAACCTGCTCTGGGTGGACATGTAAAATGACCTGCTTTTGGTTGCTCACCAGTTGCAACGCTTCTCGAACTACACTCACCGTGGTATCGACATCATCGAAGGTATCGATGATCTTACGTACTGCTTCTAACACCACACCTGTCATTTTTTCTTCGACTTGCTGATAGTAGTCATTACAACGTGCTAAGGTTTCAACCATCGTTTGCGCATTTTCAATCTTGGCTTGTGCAAGGCCATCTTGATAACCACGTTGTTTTTCGGTTTCGTAGGCTTGTTGGGCATTAGCAATGATGCTTTCAGCTTTGGAGTTCGCGGCTTCAACTAAGTGTTGCGAATCCAGATAACTGGCATAATCTTTCGCTTTCAGCACCTTTAAGCCAGGTGCCAGATGCAAATTGTCTGTTTTTATTTCAACAAATGAAACCATTGAGGAATAACCTGTTTTGCGATTTTTTTTGTGAGTCGATACGCCAGATCTCGTTGATCCGCTTCCAACCAGTTAGCTGTTTCCG
The DNA here is from genome assembly GCF_033340555.1 of Vibrio sp. 1069. Classification (NCBI taxonomy): domain Bacteria; kingdom Pseudomonadati; phylum Pseudomonadota; class Gammaproteobacteria; order Vibrionales; family Vibrionaceae; genus Vibrio; species Vibrio sp. 1069. The sequence continues at coordinate 79,974 of NZ_JAWOWP010000011.1, read as the reverse complement.
CGTTTTCGCTAAGTTGCTTTTCTAATTTGAATTGCCAACGAAGAACAACATCTTCCGGTGAGTTAATCAAAATAAACCTCATCCAAAAATATCCCAGCGCCCTCATGCTTGCTTCAACAGACCTTTCATCCAGTAGTTCTGGTAACGAACGCTGCCAGCCTTGCGGCCAGCTGGATAACAGCATCGGCCCGTTTTGAATTAAGAACCGAGCGCCTTCCAAACCAAAAACGTTGTTCAGAACCTGTTTCGGGTGTTTTAAGACAACGCTTCGCATCGCAACACAATGCAAAGCTCCACCCACCATCAATACGAGTTGATTCAACGCGTCTGTCGGGAGCAATGCCAAACTATGACAAGGTCTGTTAAAAGCCGTCTCAGGAACGGGAGATAACGCCCACTCATTGATACACCATTGGTTGAACATGGGGTTATCTCTCCAGCCTTCGATATTTAGTAACCAAGGCTGCTTTTGCTCTATCCAACTTCTATGGATGTACTGGCAAGGCGCATAGTTAAACTGGTGTTGTACCTGCGCGAGTGGTGTTTCTGGTTTAACCACGCTTCGTGTTCCTACGACACCATGTAAAAGTAGCGATATTCGAGCCGATGAGTGCCGCTACCAAGAACACCAAAATGGCGATAAGATTATTCGCCGTCTCTTTGGTGACCTGAACCGACAAAATGCTTTTAAATTGATTGTTTTGAGTAGCAACTCGAACCTCTGATGAGGGTACCATCACTACGCTGATTCGATCGTAGTTCAACCCCTCAATACTGTTGTTCACTAATAATTTGATCTGCGGAACATATGAATCAAGCGCAATATCTGCCGCGTGTTTAATAAATACGGAGGCAGAAGCTGGAGTTGGACGCTCTCCTGGACGCAGATCTTGATCTTCCAAAACAACATGAACACGTGCCACTAGCACGCCATCAATCTGAGATAAGGTTGAGGAGAGCTCTTGAGATTTCGCGTATACCAAACGTGCTCGTTCTGCTAATGGTGACGAGATCAAATCGTCTTTGGGAAACACTTCTTTCAGTGTGGAAAACTGCTCTCTTGGATAACCTTTTCGCTTTAGCGCATCTACCGCGAAGGCGATTTGAGAACTGTCTACCATTAACTTGACGGTGTTGTCTTTGTCAGGTTCTTTTGTTGCAACGACACCTTCGGATAGTAAGATCGACAACATCTCATTACCCTCTTTCTGAGTAACGTTGGTGTATAACTCGGTCTGACAACCTACCAGAAACAACGTGAGCATGATGAAAACTGCTCTCATTTTATTCATCATCACTATTGTGCCTTCAATAAGGTTTCTACGTTTTGTGTGGTTTTACCCACGGTTTTCGCGATCAGCTCTTCTTGAAAAGTAATGCGTGTCAGCGCCCACTGCATTTGCAGTAATTGCGCCGGATCATCACCCACCATCTTCATGTTGTCTTGCAGGTTACTTTTCGCGTTATCGATAGTGTTTTTCAACTCGCTGATGTTTTCTAGCAAACCGCCCTCCAGGCCATTACTTGCCTCGGGAACCGACATGGCTTGCTCAAAACGTTCGCTTAAACCGTCTTCGACTTGCGCATCCTGCAACTTATCAATGTTGGTTTGCATCACCTCGGTGTACTGCGTGTTTATCATATGTACTCCTAAGATAAATCTAACTTGTGACTGTGAGTCATGATGTTTTTCACCATCGCATTTTTTTGGATCATGAAGCTAAGTTCATCACGAACCATGTCCAGTGTTGATGCCATATTAGGTAACGACTTCAACTCTGCCCAGCAATGCCATAAGGCTTGTTCTTTCTGGGCACCCAGTAGAAAATGCTGCGCTAGCATTGCTTTTAGTGCTGTTTTATCAGCAGGTGGTTCGGCAATAAGCTGTCCCGAAAAATTCCCTAGTAACTCCTGCTTCAACACCTTTAACAAATCAGATTGTGGCTGCTCGTTGCCTTTTGCACTCTTCGCCTCATGAAAGGCGTACCACATTGCCTCTCGTTTAACTTGAGGGTCGGAGAACGCTTCACTTAACGATGATAAGACACTTTGTTTACTGACAACCTCTGCGTCTTTTAATGATTCGTACCACGCTTTAATATCCGCCAGTTTGGCTTCTGTTTTCTCTAGCGTCTCTTTTGGAGAAACATGTGAAACTTGCTCTTGCTTGTCACTTCGCTCCATGAGTGCTTTCATCTTGTCTTCATCGCTCCGCTCATAATGGCGCGACTCCGACTGACGCAAAGATTGGTGTTGAAGACTTAGGTTACTTGAATCAATGATCATCCAAGATTCCTAATGTCCTGAGAAAAGCTCGCAGCAAATGCTTGGCTTTCTTCGCTTCCTTGTGACGCAAGTTCTACCCAGCTTTCCGCTTTGCTCAGTAAACCGGCTTTGGCAGAAGCAAGAGCCGCTAAGCTGATCAGATCTGGATAGGCGTTACAAAGCGGTTCGAGTAATTGATGAGCCTCTTCATACAAGCCTTTATTCATGAGGCTCATTGCACGAATCATCGCAACGGTCTCTTCAGAACCTGAGCTTGCTTCAAGGCCATCTGCAATCGTGTTGGCTTCTTGATGACGATGCATACCTGTTGCCATCAGCGCGATTTCAGCCAGCAGTTGGCGCGTTTCTCGTTCCATGCTTTACACCTTCTGGAGAATCGACTGCATCACATCTTTAATCGCACGAGTGGTGGTCGCATTGATATTGTAAACAACAGACCATTTGTTGATCGCGTGCTGAAGCTCGGCAAGCTTTGATGGATCATCGGCATTGGTTTCTAGGTTCTTGATGGCTGCCGTCACTTCTGTGTTGGCATCTTTCGCTTGTTGTTCTAACTTAGCTTTAACATCATCAAGGTTTACACTGTTACTAGCATCGTAAAATGACATAAGACTTCCTCGTATTTTTTAGTTAGCTTCGTATGATTCAACGACCGCATGGGCGGCTGTGTAAGCTTCATACTGTTTGAGTAGCAATTGGTACTGCTGTGGTGAGCACCCTAAATCCAACTGACGTTTCACCACCGCTTGTGCTTCTAAGAGCTTGCTCTTAATCTTGTGCACTTCCGCACCGTTTGTGTCGTTATTTAAAATTTGTTCAAGATTTGTCATTGTTCGTCTCGCCTTCATATCCAAGTTCTATTGTTATCACCCGCCCGCCTTTAACCAACTCAATACCAGCAGGTGTAACACTGGATATTCGGTAGCCCTGAGGCGTTCTTGCACCGACCATATAGCGAACGTTATCGGTCAGAATCACATATGGAACCTGGCCAAAGTTAACGCTACGAAACGGGAAATCGATGTTAGTGCCTTTACTCACCTTAGGTATGGATTTCAAAACTAAGTACGGTTTCTCACCATATTGTTCCCGGAAGTCTCGGGTCACACCGTAAAATCGAGTCGTTTCGATATCATCAAGCTCACCACGAACTTCGATGCGATCACCGCTGGTGACCAACTGGACTTTCTTCAGTAGCTCCGCATCCGTTAATAACGCTTTTAGCGTATCCATGTAGGCACCCGCTCGCTGCAGTTCAACCTTCCACGCAACAAGACCAGGCACGTCTCGCTCCAAGATTTGTTCAACTTGGTTCCAGCGGCTTGCATCATCGATATAGCCCGTCAGCAGCAGTGTGCCGGTCTCATCGCCATTTTCGACTTTCACTTGGTGATAGCCGAGGTTGCGCAAAATAAATCGAACCCCGCGACGGATTTCTTCCATCGTTCTTAAGTCACTTTTGTAATTGATGCCCAAGACATCAATTCGACCAAGCAGATCGAGTTTCTGTGTTCGGTCTTCAACATAACCCTCTAGGACTGCTTGGCGTGCGGCGGCATTCCATTCCACACGAACGTCGCTAAGTTTGAGCTCGCCTAAGATGTTACGTACCAAAACAATGGGTTCTGCTTCTGTAACAATTTCATTGTTGTTTCCGTTAGCTTGGCTGTACCACATACCGGCAAAAATGACACTCGGGACAAAACTACAAAGCAAAGCGATGAGCGTTGTTTTTTTCCAGCTAGAGCGTTGCACAGCAACCACAGGTGTATTCTGTTGGCTAGATTCGTCGCTGACGTTACTCACAATTAACGCATCTTCCGCGTATCCCAGAGCGAACTTCACAACGCCGACCGAGACAACAGCATGGCGTGACAACTCGATACCATCACCTGCAACAGCGATGTCTTCACTGTTAATATTTGCCTCTTCGCAGCCTCGTAAAATGACCGAGTCTTGCTGGCAAACGAGGGTGAAATGGTTCGCTTCGACCCCAGCATCAGACAGTACAAGATCAGCAATAAAGTCGTCACTGCCAAGCACGAGAGCACCTTCAGGTAAGGTGACTTCTACTCCGGTATGCACGCCTGATAAAATACGAATTTTCCATTGCTGCATCGCGGTTAAGACTCCTCTGAAGGGCGCACACACTCACTTTGTGAGTCATCACATTCCAATACTTTCACCCGCCAACCCTTTTGCCCTGTTGGTAATTGGCACTGCGTTAATTGAGACGACTTTTTCTGTGACAATAAGTCTTGTTGATAGCGCTCGGCCTGAACCCTCGATGTGCAGCTATATACTTCCACTACCGATTTAAATTCAGCGCTATTGTTGGAGATGTTGTTAAGCCTGCCTATACTTGGTCGCAAGTCATATTCGTTGCCAATCAACACACTATCGCCAATACCATCCACAACAATTCGAGGTTCTAAAATAAACATTCGTACTGTGCGGCGCTTAGTATTGGTATTACTTCTAAACAGCGCGCCTAAATATGGGATGTCTCCTAGCAATGGCACTTTACGTAACTGATGGCTCACTTCATCTCGGTACACACCACCGATAAGTAAGCTTTGCCCTTGTTTAACCGTCGCTAAGGTGCTGATTTCAGTTTTACGAACGGAAGGAAGATCATCGACGCCACCATCAGCGATCTTTGCACCGTCTTCGAGATGAAGGCTCAGGTTAATTTCAGGTCGTGCAGCAAATCTATCACCAACGATACGTGGGACAATTCTCAGTAACGTGCCATACGTGACCTCTTCCAGCGCTGCGGTTTCTTTACCAACCAGCTTGACGTAAAACGTGCTGCTGTTGTTCAGTACCGCTTCGACATTTTCCTGAGTTAACAATGTTGGTCTTGAAACCACTTGAGCACTGCCTTTGGATTCCAATAAACGAATTTGAGCCAGCAAGTAATTTAGGTTGGTTGAATCAAGCAAGGACTTAAAGTTCTGTCCACTGCCGAGCGTCACATCCCCCGAATTCACATCACCTGTTGTTTTGATATCGACAATGCGGTTGTTTCCGACAGACACTCCTGCTCGCCAATCCACGCCTAACTGACTTAAATCGTTGGCACTGATATCGACAATCGATAGCGCGACTTCAATTCTTGATTGCGGCTGGTCTAATTGCGCGACCAGTTTACGATAGAGCGGTAATCGTGCTTGAGTATCACGAACGATAATCGCATTAAGGCCCGGCTCTGCTTCAACTGTTGCGCCACCATGAACTGAGGCGGTTTTATTACTTTTTACAGGCTTATCTGGACTGGTAACTTCTTTGCTAGACGCACTCGCCACTTGCGTTTGAACACCAGACACGACCCGTTTTAACACCGATGCGATGCCCGGGACCGTAATTGTCTGATCTCGATATGCAATTTCTCTATCCGTTGCAGAAGCGTACTTCAAAGGAATTATCTCAACGAATAATTCGTCGGTTGAATTCGATTTCTGCAGCAAGCGCGTTTCCAATGCCTCCGCCGTTTGTACCACTAAGTCGACATAACGTGGAGGACCCGCAAGATAGACTAACCCTTTGCTCTCAGCGGCTCTCCAACCATAACGAGAATCCCAAACGCCGGTGGAAATTAACGTACTGCGTAGCTCTCTAGCCGTAAGTAATTCCAATTGAAGTAAACGTGAGCGAGTTTCTGTCGCCTTATAGACATGTAAGACGGCACCATCGAAATACCACATCAAGTTGTACACTTGCGATAAGTAATCGAGGAATTCCGCGGGATCTTCAGGGGTAAAACGCCCATTCACTCGATCGTTGACTTTGTCACTAACAGAAACCGAGACACGATAATTTGCACCGAAGTTATTCAACAACTCTTTTAATGAGTCGTTATCTGCATAGTAGCGGAACGGTTGTTCGGGCCAGTGTAAGTCTGTTGCTTGCGCGTATCCCAAAGGAACAACACTCACTGCGCATAACAATGCCTTTGTTGCAGCACGCCTAATGTTGGGAAAGATTTTTAGCATCATGGTAACCACACTGTATGGTTGATTGTGTGGTTCACGCGTGCTTGTTCCAGTAATGCAATGTAACGTTCGCATAGATTGACGTGCTTAGAAAGCAAAGCAGAGAACCGTTCCACCGAACAGTCCTCAACCCTTACTTTACTTTGCAAAATCAATTGCTGATCATCATTGGTTGTCAGTACGCCGCCATCCTCACGAATGGTTTTTAATGAGAGCTGCATGCAACGTTGTAACGCTTGTTCTTGTTGATAATCTAGATGCTCTTTAAACTGGAAGGGTAACGTCGCTTCCCATAAAATCCATGACGCATGTTGCTTGATGGTCAGTGATAACTGGTCAACCTCGATGTTGTAAGAACCATTTTCTGAGGCAATAAAATCCCCTACCTTTAGCGCTTCCGCTAAAGATTTCATCATCTTATCTAACATTTAACGCCCTATTTAGATCTGGCTGAGGTGATTGCAAGCCTGGCCGCACTGACCACTTTGAGTATCAAAATAGTAGTGATCGATATCACCAACAGTTTGCATGTTCTTGAACCATTGCCATACTTTCGCAACCGCATTTTGGTCGTTGTAAACCACATCGCATGCATCCCAAACTTCGTTCAGCTCGGGGGCCTCAAGTCGCACTTCCGAACACCAATTTTTCCACTCAGAAATAAATTGTTCGGTTGTAGAGGTGTACTCCGCGAACCCTTTCAGCTCGTCTAAAGACGGTTGCCACTTCTCAATTAACGAACGATGACATTCAATCACTTGCAACTGTTGTTCGCTTAACGTCCCAAGTTGCTTTTTAAGTTGATGCTGCTGGCTCTTAATGAGATCGAGTTGCTGTTGAACAAAGACGGCACTGGTGTCTTCCCCTGATAGCTTCGACCAATACTCCTTCTGAATATCGAGTTGATTGATAAGTTGTTCAACTTTAATCGAAGCATGAAGAGCACTTTGATCGACTTGTCGGTTAATCCACTCGTTGAGTGATAAATGGAAACAAAGCATCAACGTTTTTGGGACAGCCAAATTAAAGCGAAAGCCCAGACGAGAGTTGATGTAGTCCAGCCTTTGTTCGAACGTTGTGATTGTGCTGCTATCACTGAGCTGCGATCCAATTTCCAAAAATAAACGCATGGCAAACCGGTCTATCGAAGCACCAAGTTTTTGATACGTTTTTACTAACTGGCTAGCGCACAAGCTATCGACGACATTTCTATCCAACAAGCGTTGAAGTAAAGATAACTGCTCATAATTTATGACGCCTTCACTCAACAATTGTCGGTGATTGACGTGCACAACATTGAGATCCTGCGTTGGTTTCGAGGCGCTTTCATAACGAGCTCCTCTTTGTAAAACAGTCACTTTCCGCTGTGTCACTATGCTGTCTGGAAAAAGCGAACGGCGTCGCCAATGCTGCTTTTTCATTTATGTTCGTCTCCGCACCCCTTTCGAACAATCCAGAAAGAAAGAGATGTAATAATTTTTAATCGTTCGTTGTTACACGATACATAATAGAATTTACACTGGTGAGTGACTTTCAAAATTAGTCAGAAAATTTTAGTCCCAAGTCATTTCATTTCGCGATAGCCACTTGATCGTCTCCCGAACGTACGCGGCTTGGGGTCGTTCCAAAACGACGACGGTAACTCTGCGTAAAGTAAGACTGGCTGGAAAACCCTGCCTCCATCGCCACATCTACGATGCTCATCTTACTCGTCAACAGCAGTTTATGAGCATGCAGTAGTCGACGCTCACTGATCCAGGCTCTTGGAGAAATGCCATAGTGCTCATTAAAAAGCTCTTTAAAAGTGGTTAAGCTGGCACCAAACTCCTGCGCGTAGTCTGTCAACTTCCATTCTTTTAAGTAATGCTGTTCCATAAACCGACGTAACCGTTCCGACGTACGGTTTGTTTGTTGTGACAGCAACGCATACAGTGATTCTCCTCCTTTGCTGTGTAGCAAGAGAATGAGTAGTTCTTCGTATTTTAGGCACATAATGGCATCAGGGTACGCTTGTTGCTCAAGCGTCTGCATGCTAGAAAGCACTTGTTCAACGAGTATGTTCAAACCAAAAGTAAACAAACCAGAACAAACTTTGTCTACCTTAGGCAGCATCATCAAGAGATCACTGTGTTTTTGCAGCAACTGACTAACGAGTTCATTGTCGTAGGCAATAATCGACGCTTTGTATGCCCCATCTAGCGGAGAGTACTCTAACAAGTAATCTCCTTGGGATAGAAATACCCCATTTTCTGCAGCAACATCGATTGTGCAATCACCTGTTTGAACTCGAAGCTGACCATTGTGAACGACAACAATGTGAGACTGGTCTGAGTGAAATACTTCGTCAGATTTTTCATAGCAGGAAAAACTACGAATTTTTCGTGAACTCGAGTCGACCCTTTCTGAGTTTAGTTGGCCTGACACATCCATTTTCTACCCTTCATTATTTTGAGTTTCTCAGTGCAAATGTTGAGAAACTTTCAAAGCACTACTTTGATTGTTGTTATTTCTAAGTACTGCTGTATGAATTAAAGAAGCAAAGAAAAGAGCATAGAAGTTCTATCACTTACCATACCCCCCGAATAATTAGCGAATAACCCAAGCATTACCTTTACCTAAAGGTAAAAGTTTGACTTAGTAAATTTCTGCTGTCCGTCTTTATTATTTTTATCAGATAGCGTTTATCATTAGCCAAAACTTAAATATCATTTCGTTATTTAAGCTTGGTTGTTTTGTTATACATTAGAATACAATTAAATAGATTTTGGCATCGTTTCGAGAACAAAATTAAATTTCCAAAATCATAAAAATGTATGTTTTATAGCCTAAAACGCCAAGCCAACGTGTTCAAGGAGCGAGATATAATCATAAAAAATACTGTTTTTGCAACAAGTATGAGTCTAAAAAACAACTGACCCGATGACTTCAAAGTCATGTAATTAATGTTTATAAAAGACAACAAATCTTTCACAAAAGGAAAGATATGGTCTTTATTTTTATAAATTAGAAAATTCTAATAAAAATGTAGTGCTTAAAATTTTATCTGTTTATTTTTGGAACAAGAATCAAGTTTTCTTGTTTATTTCCCTCTAAAAATAAATAGTTCTTTTCTTTTTCAGCAACGAGCTCACCGTTTGAATAAAGCTTTCCAATAATCTTCATTTTTCCTTCACCAGCTTGAATTGGTGCAATTAAAAACGAATACTGCACAGGCAACTGAACGCCTTGGTAGCTCTGAGATGCCGACTTAAGACATTGATTATCAATAACTTTACATATTTCCACTTCAAGAGAAGTAATCGAAGGTGGAAAGTAGCCGTCGACAGAAACCCAACCATAGACTGATGCCTGACTCTGTGTATCAAAGCCATCCACCCCATTAACGGACACAGTCTGACTGCACCCACTCAGTATGAATAACCCAATAAAACCAGCCCATATAGAATTGTTCATTATGACCCCATAAACTTATTTTATATAATCTAGCTCATTTGAAATTCACACAATTCTTTATGTAAAAATATAAAAGATCAACTTATATTTATACTACAAGCGGACAATAAATCGCATTTTTCAACAACACGTAGTTAACATGGACTGTAATTTCAAAAACAGTTTCTGCTCTCTTTCATTCCTTCCTTAATTGAAGTTCATTAGAGAAAAGTGATATTCATATATATCATTGCCATCGAGATATGCATCTGAACACACTTACTTTTATCTTTCTATTTCTCTCAACACATTTAAAAGCCAAAATATAATAACAACCGACTAATATTGATAAACATGAAGAGATACATCTAATATTTTCCTTGATAAAATTTCAAAAGGGACTATTCCTATGTCAGCACGCCAAACTATCGATGAGATTTTGCTAAAGTTTGCTCATCAAATAGGCTTGCCTGCACTGCATCTAACGGAAAATGAAGTAAGCTTAGCCTTTGATGATAATCTAAGGGTGCATATCATCTTTCATCCTGAATCGACCACTTTGCAGCTCGAAGCTGAGATTGTTGGCCTTCAAATTGTAAATTCCGATCTCTATCGCTCTTTCTTGGCCTTTAATTATCACTGGCCTGAGCACCAGTTATTTTTTAGTTTAGATAACCACCGACATGTCCTATGTTTAAACCGACTCATTAACATTAGGCGACTGGATTACGAATATTTTGAAACAGCTTTAGCAGAATTGCTGACGCACAGCGAGTCGTGGGAAGCGTTATTGTCTTCTCATGTAACCATTGATGAGGCACCACCGATGCCACAAACTTTAGACTTGAGAGTTTAGGTGTCTTTATGTCCAATGACATCCAATCCACATACACCAATTCATCGGTTCATGACGTTCAACAAGCGCAGCAAAGTGATGCAGTGCCGCAAGGAACGTTTCATGGCCGTAAAGTCACCCTACTCTCCTCATCAGACAGCAGCATGACGCGAACAAGCTCTAAAAGAGAGCTTGGTGAATGTTTAAATCAATTTGCCAGTCTCGAATCTTGCAATCGCGTTTTGGATTTTGATCCGCAACTCAATATTGACAAGCAAAACGCCGCCGTAGAAAAGCTTATGGAACGAAAAGTGGCGATAATTCAACGTTCCTGATATCACAATATAAGCAGGTTAAACACCTAAGTTACCCTTCAGCCGACAAGCTCACGCTAATAAAAAACCCCGAAGATTCGGGGTTTTGATTCATACTGCTTTTTCTTTATTAATTACTTAGTTTCACTAGAAGAAGCCTAACGGGTCGATGCTGTAGCTAATCAGCAAGTTCTTCGTGTTCTGGTAGTGATCCAGCATCATCTTGTGCGTTTCGCGCCCGATACCCGATTTTTTGTAACCACCGAACGCTGCGTGTGCAGGGTAAGCGTGGTAACAGTTAATCCAGATCCGGCCAGCTTCAATATTACGGCCCATACGATATGCAACGTTCGCATCACGTGTCCAAACACCTGCGCCTAAGCCATATTCAGTGTCGTTTGCGATTTCCAACGCTTCAGCCTCATCTTTGAATTTGGTGATAGCGATCACTGGGCCAAAGATTTCTTCTTGGAAGATTCGCATCTTGTTGTGGCCTTCCAACATGGTTGGCTGAATGTAGTACCCCTGGTTGATAGACTCTGGCTGTTCTGACACTCCACCACCAAAGACCACTTTTGCGCCTTCTTCACGGCCGATTTCCAGGTAACTTAAAATCTTATCAAACTGTTCTTGAGAAGCCTGAGCACCAACTTGAGTATCGGTATCGAGCGGATTACCTTGTTTAATCAGCTGTGCACGTTCCGTCAGTTTCTCTACAAACTTGTCATAAATCGCTTCATGAACCAGTACGCGAGATGGACAAGTACAAACTTCACCTTGGTTGAAGAAACCAAGTAACGTACCTTCGATACACTTATCAAGATACTCATCTTCGTAATCGAAGATATCTGAGAAGTAGATGTTTGGAGATTTACCACCTAACTCAACTGTCGATGGGATCAAGTTGTCTGCTGCACATTTCAGAATGTGGTTGCCAACTTGCGTAGACCCGGTAAACGCGAGTTTCGCAATGCGGTTGCTGGTTGCTAATGCTTGACCCGCTTCAGAACCATATCCGTTTACAACGTTGATGACACCAGGAGGAAGAAGGTCACCGATTTTTTCCATCAGAACCAGAATGGACGTTGGGGTTTGCTCTGCTGGCTTCAATACCACACAGCAACCCGCCGCTAGTGCCGGTGCTAGTTTCCAAGCCGCCATCAACATTGGGAAGTTCCACGGAATAATTTGACCAACCACACCAATCGGTTCTGGGAAGTGGTAGCTTGCGGTGTGCTCATCCAGTTCTGCCGCACTGCCTTCTTGTGCGCGAATACAGCCAGCGAAGTAACGGAAGTGATCCACTACTAAAGGTAAATCTGCCGCCAGGGTTTCGCGAACTGGTTTGCCGTTTTCCCAAGTTTCTGCAACTGCAAGCTCTTCTAGATGCTGCTCAATACGGTCAGCAATTTTCAGCAAGATGTTCGAACGTTCTGTCACGCTAGTTTTGGCCCATTTTGCTTTGATGTTGTGCGCGGCATCCAGTGCTAAATTAATATCTTCCTCGCCAGAGCGAGCAACTTTACAATACGCTTGTCCGTTGATTGGTGAGATATTGTCAAAGTACTCACCACCCGTTGGTTTTACCCATTCCCCACCGATAAAGTTATCGTAATGCGATTTAAAGTTAACAATGGCATTTTCACTACCTGGCTGTGCATAGATCATAACTCTTCCTTTTGTTTCTCGTTCAATGTGTTATTGCAGTGTCGTATCGCACTGTTCACAAAGAGCATTACGCAAGTCACACGCCAACTACGCCACACTTGTTGTTAATTAAATGTAAAACTATGATTACCAAGCGATAACAAACCAAGTGAGCGATGTTTGAGCGGATGTATGGTGTGAACACCAATGTTCAAGTGTTCCAAAATGGCACACCCTCACTGTGACAAAATGGTACAGTCATGGAACTTCAACATATTAGCGATAACAATTGGCTTTCAACTTCATGGGTCAGAAGTGAACAAGCGGGTTTAAAACAGCGTCGACGCCCTGAAGATATTCGAGTAACGCCAGCGACGCTCCAAGATAGGCGTCACCAACTCAATTTTTTGCTAGAGGCAGTCACTCAATTTGCGCTCCCTTTGTTTAATCAGCTATTTGCTCATAGCGACAGTCGCTTAATTTTGACGGATTCAGATGGTGTCATCATCGGCAGTTGGGGACAGCCTAGATTTCGTGAAAAGTTAACGGAAATCTCGCTAAGCTCTGGTGCATGCTGGCAAGAAAAGGTCAAAGGCACCAACGCTATTGGTACAGCCTTGGTTGAAGCAAAGCCCGTTTCTGTTATTGGTGATCAGCACTTTATCCAACACCATCGTTTTATTAGCTGTTCGGCTAATCCTATTTTCGATCATCTTGGTAACCTCATTGGCGTATTAGATATTACGAGCGAGCAAAAGAGACATGACTTCTCAACGCAAGTACTAGTACAAAACATGGTCCAGCAAGTGGAGAATCAACTACTTAACTTGATTCCACAAGGGCATATTCGTGTGGATTTAGCGTGCGAAAAAGGTTTACTGAATAGTGGTTGGCAAGGAATTATCATTGCAAATGAAGACGGACAAGTTTTGGCTCACAATCAAGTAGCCTCTCAACTTTTTGCGCAAAAAAGTATCATTGGGCAATCCTTAGACGACATTCTATCCACTCGGGGAAATGAGCACCCTTTCGTTTTCAAAACAAAACCGCTTACCGATAAAGATAGCAAGGTCAAGTCTCGTGCTGTAGCGGCGTCCAATGATCTTCATTATGGCGACTCCGCTTTTGAGCACTGTTGGCAGCAAGCCAATCGCGTCATCGATAAAGACATCAGTTTGTTGATTCTCGGAGAGACTGGTGTTGGCAAAAACGAGTTTGTGAAAGCACTCCATAAAAACAGCCAGAGAAAAACGGGACCGTTAGTTTCCGTCAACTGCGGAGCGCTACCAAAAGATCTGGTTGAATCTGAATTATTTGGCTACGTAGCCGGTGCCTTTACTGGCGCAAACAGCAAAGGCTATCAGGGAAAAATTCGCCAAGCACACAAAGGGATTTTGTTTCTAGATGAAATCGCAGATTTACCCTTGGAAGCTCAAAGCCGATTGCTCCATGTATTGCAAGATAAAACCGTGCTTCCCGTGGGTTCCAACCAAAGCATTCAAGTCGATACGCAAATCATTGCAGCCACGCATAAAGATCTGGAACATTTGGTCAGCGAAGGATTGTTCCGCCAAGATTTGTATTATCGCCTTAATGGCTTGATCATTGAGCTACCTCGCTTTGAGGAGCGTGAAGATAAACGACAACTGATTGAGAACATTCATCGGCGTCACGCCGAATCTGAACAACAGCTTTGCCCTCACCTACTTTCTCTGATGCTGTCTTACTCATGGCCAGGAAATTTGCGTGAACTCGATAGTTTAATCAAAGTATCCGCCTTAATGGCGCAAGGTGAAGAAATATTGGAACTCACACACGTCCCAGCCCACCTAAGTAAGAAACTCAGCCAAGCTCAAGAAGGGGCAGCATCCGCTGAACCAACTTCAGAACTGCGTGCAACCGTCGAAGATAAGTTGCTCAAAACATATCAAGCCAACCAGGGGAACATTAGCAAAACGTCTCGTATGCTTGGTGTGAGCCGAAATACCATTTACAGAAAGTTGAAAAGCCTTGGCATATTAAGTTAATTCTACGACCTCAGATACAAAAAGAGCACCGTTGCGGTGCTCTTTCTCTTTGAAACCTAGCTTACAGGCCGCCTTGTTGTTGTGCCTGTTTTACTAATGCCTGACGTTGAGTTTCCTTCTCAGAGATCACTTGATTGTCCTTGTGCATTTCCTGTTCCAATTCTGCTGGAATGAAAACAAAGTACTTGTTAAGAGTCATCTTAGAACCTCAATTTGCTGTGTTAATTACCTTCTTGGTCGACGTAAACAAAACCAGAAAAACATGTTTTACTGGATCCTTGTTGCTAGTTTCAAAAAATAAAGGATGTTCATATAATAAACATCCTCCATGTGGGCGCTAATTATAGGCGTAGTTTAAAGGCTTACCTAGCACTCTTTTTCACCTTTTGTGCAATCTGAGTTTCGATCGAAAAACGGGTTTAATTGCCCGTCGTTACTAAGGTATTGTTAAACAGAGAAAAAAGCTTTTACTGTAACTGACGACAGGGATGAGCTTACGAGTGTAGGTTCACTTGCAATTGTGTATCGTAGAGTTCGAATACGATAATAATAGCGCTACATGCCCTTAATCTGTGTAGTTAAAAACTTTGAAGTGATAGACAACCGAAGTCATATCTGTGCAACTCAGTTTAACGATTTGTCTACCAGTTCAATATTTCACCTTTTTTGAGAAATCTTTAGCCACTTTTTTGTGTGAAACGTCCCAAAAGAGCAGACAATTAAAAGTGTGGTATATGACCACAATTGTCTATCCCCACTTAGCTTCGGGAGGCGTTTATGAAAAGTAACAAACTTGGCCATGTGATGTCTTTCAGCAGAATGTTTTCCTTCATTGCATTCTTGACGGCCACATTCGCATGGATTCTCAGCATGTACGCCCTATTCACTGTTTCTTTAGTGGCTCTTGTGGTCAGTGCAATTCTCTACCTAAAAGACAGGTTTTATCAAAACAAGAAAACGACCACTGAAAAGAGCGCCTAGGCGCTCTTTTCTATTGAATGTCATTTCTGTGTGACTTGATATAGTTATCAATCCGTTCGAGTTCGTGAAAATAACCATACATACCAATACGATTAATTTCTGGTTCTATACAGTATTTTTCTTCTTTTACCATAGCTTCTACAAACATTCCGCTTGATGCAATTGTGAAAGGTGGACACGCTGAGTAACCATTATTTTCTGCAATATACTTCAATCGCCCAAATTCAAAAATTTGACCTGGAATAGCAACGATAAGGGACAAGACAATTGTTATAGTTATCACTTTAATCGGCACTTTGACTAACTGAGTCATTCGATCAAATAAAATATAGACCAATAATGTAGGGCACAAGAGTAAGCTTGCGATACTTAAAACATATGACGCATCAATGTAGACCACTTGAAAACCACTACTGAGCTGAAGCGGTAGAGATTCGAAAACGAAATGATGATAAAGGCGATAGATGGAGTAAGTAATCAGTAATATGAACATAAGCAACACGAAAGCTGTGTGAAATGGATGCTTCTGTTGTGTCATTTCTATTACCTTATAGTTGAGGAGACGGCAGAGAGCGGCTTAGCTTCACTCTTCGAAGAGAAATATTAAACTGCTAGCAAATGCATGCTCTCCCATTTCTGAGAAGTGCGTGACGAATCAACGTTTAATGTAACTTTTAAATCTACCAATATCTTACAGACACAAAAAAGGATGCCACTTGGGCATCCCTTTATATCTTTATATTTAGTCGGTTTACTTAAAACGATTACACGTCGTAAGTTGTAGACGCTGTGTCGCCGCCTGTACCAGTCCAGTTAGTGTGGAAGAATTCACCACGTGGACGGTCAATACGCTCATAAGTGTGAGCACCGAAGTAGTCACGTTGAGCTTGAAGCAGGTTCGCTGGTAGACGAGCTGTTGTGTAACCGTCTAGGAAAGATAGCGCAGAAATCGTACATGGCATTGGGATACCAGACTCTAGAGACTTCGCTGCTACTTTACGCCATGCTGCTAGGCTGCCTTGTAGGATGTTTTTGAAGTACTCATCAGAACCTAGGAATGCGATGTCTGGGTTCGCTTCGTACGCATCACGGATGTTGCCTAGGAACGCAGAGCGGATGATACAACCACCACGCCACATTAGGGCTACGTTACCGTAGTTTAGGTCCCAACCGTTCTCGTTCGATGCTTCGCGCATTAGCATGAAGCCTTGAGCGTAAGAGATGATCTTAGAAGCTAGTAGCGCTTGACGTAGTGCATCAACCCACTCTTGCTTGTCGCCTTCAACAGGAGTGATTGTCTTACCGAATAGAGATTCAGCTTCAACACGTTGGTCTTTCAGTGCAGATAGACAACGAGAGAATACAGACTCAGAGATAAGTGTTAGTGGAATACCTAGGTCTAGTGCGTTAATACCAGTCCATTTACCAGTACCTTTTTGGCCTGCTGTGTCTAGGATCTTCTCAACTAGAGGCTCACCGTCTTCATCTTTGTAGCCAAGGATGTCAGCCGTGATTTCAACAAGGTAGCTGTCTAGTTC
Source organism: Vibrio sp. 1069 (assembly GCF_033340555.1). Classification (NCBI taxonomy): domain Bacteria; kingdom Pseudomonadati; phylum Pseudomonadota; class Gammaproteobacteria; order Vibrionales; family Vibrionaceae; genus Vibrio; species Vibrio sp. 1069. The sequence goes on along the minus strand of NZ_JAWOWP010000011.1, from coordinate 62,919 downwards.
AGTCTTGTTCCAATCAGCGAATACTGCTTGCATCTCGTCAGCAGACATACCAAGACCGTCTTTCATGAACTGGTAAGCTTCTGTGATAAGCTGCATGTCACCGTATTCAATGCCGTTGTGTACCATCTTAACGAAGTGACCAGCACCATCGTTACCAACCCAGTCACAACATGGCTCACCAGCGTCAGTTTTCGCAGCGATACCTTGGAAGATAGGCTTAACCGCTTCCCATGCTTCAGCAGCACCGCCAGGCATGATAGATGGACCGAAGCGCGCACCTTCTTCACCACCAGATACACCAGTACCGATGAAGTGGATACCTTTTTCACGTAGTGCAGCAACACGACGGTTTGTATCTGGGTAGTTAGTGTTACCACCGTCAATAATGATGTCGCCTTTGTCTAGCAGAGGTACTAGCGCTTCGATGAACTTGTCTACAACGTCACCAGCGCGAACCATCAACATTACTTTACGCGGCGTTTCTAGCTTCTCTACTAGTTCTTCTAGAGAGTATGCACCGATGATGTTCGTGCCTTTTGCTGGACCTTCCAGGAACTCGTCTACTTTAGCAGCAGTACGGTTGTGAGCAACCACTTTAAAGCCGTGATCGTTCATGTTTAGGATAAGGTTTTGACCCATTACTGCTAGGCCAATTACACCGATATCACCTTTCATTGTTTCTCTCCAATTTTATTTCATCGACGAGCAGCGTCTTAAGCAATTTTTGCTGCCGCGTCTAAATCTAAATACCATTCAGTTAGGCCCGATTTCGCTTGAATCTTAGCCGCTGGGTATGGCAGTGCGTGTGCTGGTGAACTGTTAATTTCTTCAACAATGTCCGCTTTTCCTGCACCAAGCACTAAGTAACTAATGCGTTTCGCTGCTTCTAATACGCGTGCGGTTTTCGACACACGAAGTTGGCCCGATTCAGGATGCGACGCCACAAGAGATAGGTTCGCATCATCATAATTCGTTTGGCCAGGGAACAGAGAAGCTGTATGACCATCTGCACCAACGCCTAATAAGATCCAGTCAAACACAGGTGTGCCGTTTTCATTCGGGATTACCTCTGCCATCTCTTTTGCAAAGCGCTCGGCTTCTGCTTTAGGCTCATCTTCGCCACGGATGCGGTGAATGTTTTCTGCAGGAATATTTACTTGGCTAAACAACAATGTGTTCGCTTCACCGTAGTTGCTTTCTGCATCGTCAGGGGCAACACAACGTTCGTCACCCCACCAAAAGTGGAGGTTTTCCCATTGAATGGAGGTTGCGTAAGCCTCTGAAGCCAGTAGTTTAAACAGCATTTTAGGAGTGCTGCCGCCAGAAAGAGAGATGTGAACAGGTCTGCCCATTTCGCTAAACGCTTTCATATCGTTAGCTAGGCTTTCAACTACCTGTTCTGCTGTTTGGTAGATCTTATGGTTGATCATAGTTCACAGTAATCCGTATCTGTTAAGTTTTTACATGGGAAACGCCAAGCACGGCCATCACGCTGTAACAAGTCATCTGACTCTTTAGGCCCCCAAGTGCCGCATGCGTACCCGAAGAGGGATTGTGGATCTTGCTTAAAATCTAAGATTGGCTGTACGTATTGCCAGCACGCTTCCACCGCATCACTACGTGCAAATAGCGTAGCATCACCATTCAAAGCATCAAGTAGAAGACGCTCGTATGCCGTTAGCATTTGCGTTTCTTGCAGGTCAGCGTAATGGAAGTTCATTTTCACTTCCTTCGCTTCAAAGCCTGCGCCTGGCTCTTTCAAGCCAAAGCTCATTTGAATGCCTTCGTCTGGTTGAATACGAATGATCAGCTTGTTTTCTGGTGCGTTTTGACCAAACACAGGATGCGGTGTTTGTTTAAAGTGGATAACCACCTCAGTAACGCGTGTTGGAAGACGCTTACCAGTACGCACGTAAAATGGCACGCCATTCCAACGCCAGTTGTTGATGTACGCTTTCAAACCGATGTAAGTCTCTGTACGAGAATCGTCTGCAACTCCCGGCTCTTCACGGTAGCCGCGTAGGCTTTGCCCACGGACTTCAGACGCCGTGTATTGGCCTAATACTAGATCGTTGCGCAGAGCGTTTTCGTCTAATGGCTTTAGGCATTGAAGCACTTTTACCACTTCATCACGCATCGAGTCTGCATTGATTTGCGCTGGTGGTTCCATACCTACCATTGCTAATACTTGTAGCAAGTGGTTTTGGAACATGTCGCGCACAGCACCAGAGTTGTCGTAGTAACCACCACGCTCCTCTACGCCAAGGAATTCTGCGCCTGTGATTTCAACGTAATCAATGAAGTTACGGTTCCAAAGCGGCTCAAACATCGCATTAGAGAAACGAAGCACAAGTAGGTTTTGTACCGTTTCTTTACCTAAGTAATGGTCAATTCGGTAGATTTGATGCTCTTGGAAGTGCTCGTGAATTTCTTTGTCCAGAATACGCGCCGATTCAAGATCATAGCCGAATGGTTTCTCAATGATCAGGCGTTTCCAGCCATCCTCTTCACTGTTAAGACCATGTGCTGCAAGACTTGCAGGGATCACACTGTATAAACTTGGTGGGGTTGCTAAGTAAAAAAGCGTATTGCGTTGCTCGAATTGATATTCGTCCGCAAGTTGGTCTAAGCGAGAAGATAGCTTACCGTAATCTTGTGTGTCAGAAGTATTAATTGCTTGGTAGTGCAGATGGTTAATAAATGCATCAAGCGTTTCTGGTTCAGTCTTTTCCATTTCCTGAAGCGATTTTTTCAGCTTCGCGCGGTAAGACTCATCACTGTATTCAGTGCGACTTACACCCAGAATGGCAAAATTCTCTGGAAGCTGCTTGTTCGCGTAGAGGTGGTATAAAGCAGGAATGAGCTTACGGTACGTAAGGTCACCTGAAGCACCAAAAATAACGATGCTGCTGTTTTCTGGTATTACCATCATCTTTCCCTTAAAAACGAGGTACTTATTGTGTGCCCGGATACGGCTAGAGAATGAGCCAACCCTATCAACGGCACCTCAAAATAGAAAATTGGTCTTACCTATTACGTTGATAGGTAAAGTCTATGGGCCCAAAGAACCTCAAGAAGTTGCATTTCCGATTCTTGGAAACACGACGTATTGAGGTCATTTAAGTCACTTATGTCTCAAAAGTACACACTGTACTCGCTGGAGGAGAGTCCGACACGGGGCAATATTGTCTACGACTATTTGATTTACATCAACACTTGCCAGTGCAAACGTTTAAATAAGTTGCACAAAACGTCATAAGCGATTGTATTTTATTGATAAAAAAAGTTTCATCTGAACGCCCCAAAATTTAAGCAAAAACTCTAATATGGGCAATAATTACTCATCCTTGCAATCCATTACAGTTTTATCGTGATCTGTGTTACTTACTTTTTATTTCATCACCCTATTGATAATGATACTCAATTAAAGATAATGAAATCACTATTAATGTGAAAGTAGAACGCCATGAAATCAAGCGCCATTAACCCACATCCCATAAACCGAATACAATCGGTGCTTGACTACATTCACACCAACTTAGACAGCACTCTGAGCGTAGATGAAATATCGAAAGCAAGTTGTTGGTCGCGCTGGCAACTGCAACGCGTATTTCAACAACACACTGGCGTATCCGTCGCTCACTACATCAGAGAGCTTAAACTTAGCCTTGCGGCTGAGCGCTTAATCCATACTTCTGACCGCTCGTTAGATATAGCGATAGAAATGGGATTTACATCTGAACACGCATTTAGCCGAGCGTTCAGGAATATGTTTTCAAAAAGCCCCCGCGAATATCGAAAAACGCAACAACTCTCCGGGTTGAGGCAACCTTTGACGCTGCGTAAGACACCAGAAGAAGAGAAAAAACATCAGCGCTTTATTGAAGTTCGAATAGAAACAAAACCGGCTTTTGAACTTGCTGGTTATCATGAACCTATTCACGGATTGTTTTCCGCTACGCCCGATTTCCAATCCAAAGTACCGTCACTTTGGTCACGTCTTTATTCATCTGAAAACCTTAACAATTCGGAAAGTAGTTACTTTGGCGTGATTGATGTGACTCAAGCGTATTCAAACAACCAACAACTTGAGTATTGGGCAGGTTATGAGTGCAGTCCAACAGCAAACGCACCAAGATCAACGAACTCTTCCAACTCGGGGTTAGACCTCTTGGCTGTTCCTGAGCAAACCTACGCCGTCATTACACACATAGGCAAAGCATCAGAGCTCGCCTCAACGCTGGAATGGTTTATTTTACATTGGCTACCCTACTCTAATTATCATGCTATCGATGGTTATGAGTTAGAGCTTTATCCAGAAGGTTATGATGTTGATAGCGAACAAGCACAAATGCAGTATTGGATTCCTGTCGAGCCAAACGACTCGCTATCTTTAAAACCTAAGAACAGAAGAATAAGTTCCAAAGATTAGTGTTTTGCACCAAATTGTTAACTTTTCCTATTTCTTTGAATATAGAATACAAATAACAATCATTATCAATAAATAGAAAAAGTAGTGGAATTTATAAATATGGAAAGTCCGATTCGATTTCATCGTTCAGCGGTTGCTATCGTCGTATCCGCATTGCTCGCTGGCCACGCCAATGCGACTGAGAGCGTATTCCAACACGAAACGATTACGGTGCTAGGAGAAACATACCGAAACACCGCAACTAAAACCGTTTTAGAACCGGAGGAAACACCGCAAGCGATCACGGTAATCACTAAAGATGACATGGACCTACGCGGCGTAAACTCGGTGAGCGAAGCATTGCGTTATGCGCCTGGCGTAAATACAGAATTGCGTGGTGGTGCCGTTTCCCGACTTGACCTATTCAATATTCGTGGTTTTATTAACTACACCAACTTTTATGATGGTCTTCCTTTGCTGTACAACGGTTGGAACCTTCAACCGCAGGTCGATTCCGTTGCTCTTGAGCAAATCGAGGTTTTTAAAGGGCCAACGTCTGTTCTTTACGGCAATATTCCACCAGGAGGTATGGTCAACATTATCGCCAAGGCGCCTCAGTCAACACCCTCGCACTCTGTCTCGATTAGTACAGGGACTAACAGCCTAAAAGAACTGACGTTCGACACCACAGGACAAATTGGTGATTCTAATGTGGATTACCGTATCGTCGGCCTGGCAAAACAGCGAGATGGTCAAGCCGATACGTCTGAAGATGAACGTTATGTACTCGCCCCATCTTTCAATTGGCAAGCGACAGAAAGCACATTAGTGAACGTGAATGTTTACTATCAAAATGATCCATCAGCAGGTATCTACACGACTGTGCCTGCATCTGGCTCAGTGATTAAAAACCCACTTGGCTCGATGTCACCAAGCACTTATTTAGGGGATGAGGACTGGAACACTTACGAACGCGAAGTTCTGATGATGGGTTACAAAGTCCAACACGACTTTAACAACAATTGGCAATTTCTACAGAATGCCCGCTACATGACCGCCGATGCCTATCAGGAAAACACATATAACGGTGCACTTGAAGCGGATAACCGTACCGTTGGTCGAAATGCCTATTTAACCGATGAAAAGTCCAAATCCTTTGTGATTGACAACCAACTATCTGGCTACGTTAAAACAGGAAATTTTGAACATAACTTATTGTTCGGGCTTGATTATCAGTATCTAGATTCAGATGTAAAATACAAAGACACGCTTGGGTATTCGCTAACTCAGGACATTTTTAATCCTGACCACAACAGCATTGATCGTAATGCACTGAATTTCCAATACAAACAAAACTTAGATATCAAAACGAAGCAGATTGGCGTTTATTTCCAAGATCAAGTTCGTTACGACCAACTTGTAATGATTGCAGGTCTTCGTTGGGATAAATACGATTCAAATACAGACGCCGTTAGCGATTATCTAGGAGCAGTATCCAACAGCAAGGAAGAGTTAGACGATAACAACGTATCTTTCCGAGTCGGTGGTTTGTATGAGCTAGACTTTGGTCTCTCGCCATATCTTACTTACTCGGAAAGTTTTGAGCCAATTGCGGGTGCTGACTCTTCTGGTAAAGCATTTGAGCCATCAACCGGTCATCAATGGGAGTTAGGCTTTAAATACGCACCATTATCTGGTGATATCTCAGGTAACTTAGCACTCTTCCATATCACGAAGAAAAACGCGATCTTGACCGATCCGAATAATCCTTATGCACCGAACTATCAAGCGGGCGAAGTGGTATCACAAGGTATTGAACTTGAGGCAAAATGGCAAGCCACAGCACAAGCTGATTTCACTCTAGGCTATACATATACCGATATGGAGATTACCGAGGACAGTTATTACAACCAAGAAGGTAAAACGCCGGTTTGGGTACCTGAGCAAACGGCCTCTCTATGGGCAAATTACTTCTTTGAAGGAAATCTTTCAGGCCTTCGTACCAGTGCTGGCGTTCGCTATGTCGGAGAAGCACAAATTGATGCACAGAATAGTCAAAAAGTACCGGACTACACCTTGTTTGATTTAGCAGCAAGTTACGATTTCTCAACGGTATCTGAATCAATGAAAGGGGCTAGCGTCACGCTTTCTGCAAGCAATCTATTCGATAAAGAATACTATTCTTGTTACGACAAAAATAACTGTTGGTTTGGCGCTGAGCGCTCTATCGAAGCGAAGTTAGAATACAACTTCTAACCTCTTAGAACGGAACAGCAGTAATTTGTAAAGCGATGGTTTCTACAACAAGCCATCGCTTTTTATTTTGCATAGAGCATCAATATAAACGCTACCTTGTCACTTTTTTATAGCACCTTTCCGGCCTACCTACCGACCCATAGTTTAAATCAGCCTCTAGTTCACCAGTAGTGATAAGATACTCCAAATAGCGCCTCGCCGTTGTTCGGCTCGCGCCGATCTTTTCGCCTGCCTCATCAGCGGTCAGTACACTGCCATTTGGGAACAACTCTCTGATCTTGTCTAGCGTTACACCATCAATCCCTTTCGGTAATCGGTTCGGCAAGTTGTCTTGATTGGCGTGAGACTGCAGCATTTTATCAACGAGGTTCTGATCCAAACTCTCTACGATGTCTAGTTGTTGGCGTTGGCACACATACTTTTTCAGTGCGGCATCTAAGCGTGGAAACATAACTGGTTTTAACAGGTAATCGACAACGCCACCCCTCATCGCCTGTTGTAATGTATCGACATCCCTTGCGGCTGTAATCAAAATGACATCACACGTTTGGTTACTTGCACGCAGTGTATTTAGTATCTCAAGCCCTGTGCCATCGGGAAGATAGACATCCATCAATAGCAAATCTGGCTTAAGAATGTCGAGTTGCATTTCCGCTTCCATTCTCGTGGTCGCAATTCCGACCACTTCCAAACCTGTCAGTTGGCTTAAGTATTTGTGGTGAAGCTCAGCAATAGCCAGATCATCTTCAATGATCATTACGCGAGTCGCCATACTCATAATTGTTCTTCCTTGGGTAAATACACCGTTATTCTTGTCCCATAATTTGTATTGGGTATCATCTCAACATGGCCGTGATATCGAGTAGCAAGCTGATTGACAAGGTGCAAACCAACACCTCGATTTTGACGAGATTTCGTTGAAACGCCTTTTGTAAATAATGTTTGTGGATCCATTGTTTTTGGGAGGCCACAGCCATGATCTATCACCTCAAGTATCACTTCATTTCCGTAATCGCTAACGGACACATCAATGTTTCTGCGTTCTGACGCAACATTTGATTCATCGCGAATTGAAGTTAACGTGGCATCGAAAGCGTTATCAATCAAATTACCCAAAATTGTGACAAGATCTTCCGAATTTAGCCACTCAGGCAGGGGCTCCAGACGACTACCTTCCTCAACCATCAGTTGTAAGCCTAACTCGCGCGCACGTTCAGTTTTTCCAAGCAACATACCTGCAATTAGCGGGTCCTTAACGGTATCTCTTAAAAACTCAATCATTGCTTGATAGTGTGCGGTTTCTTGTCCAATTAACTTTTGCACCGCATCAAGTTCACCCATTTGTACTAGCCCACTAATGGTGTTGAGCTTATTTCGATGCTCATGGGTTTGCGAACGTAACAAATCTGCATATTCCTTGGTTTGTGATAGCTGCTCGGTTAGATCATTAATTTCATCCCTTAAACGGAAACTCGATACCGCCCCCACGATTTTTCCATCAACATAAATTGGAGAGCGATTTGCAATCAGGCGCTTATGATTAAGGAATATTTCAATATCATGATCTTCCTGCCCGCTTTCTAACACTGTATATAGATCGCTATCACGCAGCGTATCAGTCAAAGGTTTATTAAGCGCTGATTCTCTATCAATACCGAGAATCTGGCAGGCACTACGATTTATCGAGCGAAGTATCCCTTGGGCATCAATGCTTAACACGCCCTCTTTGATGGTGCTCATCGTCACTTCTAATTCGCCGTACAACCGCCCTATCTCTTCAGGCTCAAAGCCTAAAATGGCGCGCTGAAACTTTCTCGACGCATAATTGGATACCATGGCATTAGCGACGACAACTACGATGACCATTAAAATCAAAAAGGCCAAAAATGGTTCGATGCGGTCTTGCAGTCGGTCGAGCAAATAGCCAACTGAAACCACACCAATAATGTTCCCTTGCTCGTCAAAAATCGCAGCTTTACCACGAACTGAATAACCTAACGAGCCCTGTGCCGTCGAAACATAAGACAACCCCTGTTCTAGCGCTCGACGATTGTCGCCACCTCTCATTGGCTTGCCCAACCGCTCATCAACAGGGTGGATTAAGCGTACTCCCTTATGGTCGCCAATAACGATGAATGCAGCACCTATGGCTTCGGTTAATTCTCTAAAGCGAAGTTGGTATGGCTGGGGGTTTTGGGTTTCGATCATTTCACGAACAACCGCTGAGTCCGCTAAAAAACGGGCAACACCCAGTGCTTTTTCTCCCATTTCTTGCTCTTGATTGATTTTGAGATAAGTGAACCCCGCGGCGACAAGCAATAACAGCTCTATCAACCCCGATAGCGTCATGATAATGAGCATCCGCTTACGAAAGCTGATGGTTTTCCAACTCATTGATACATCCTTGTGATTCACTCTTGAGCGTAACGTTAACACTCAGTTAACAGCATGACGTTGTCGCGGTGATAAATCTGTGAGGAAGGCAAACAAACCGCAGAGTTTACGGTTAATTAATCGACGAGCTGAAACATAAAATTACAACCATTCACCAAATTTAGCATTCCTCTCTGATACTCAATTCCATACATAAATTGCCCTTAAAATCATGATCGCGATCACATCGATTTTAGCGGTTTTTGAGGCGTTTTTAGACTTTACAACGTATAATTTTTAATCAACGAAACCAATGAGAGTTTCGGTTTGAAAGCAGTGAAGCTGGAAGTCTATTAAAAGCTCAACATTGATGTCAGTGGTTTGGACAAAAATAAAACAAAACACAAATACTGACTATATGACAAACACTTAGACACCATCTGAAAACTGGAAAACTATAAACAGAGGTGCATTTATAGTTAGAAGGAACACCAAACATGGAACGCGATACCTTTGGAATATGCCTGAATAAGGCGATGCTGTCAGAGAATATGTATTCAACATTTACACACGTCAGGGCTTATGAAAAAAACGGAGGCGGTACTTCTGATCTCAAAGTCCTGTTATCGTTCCCTCAAATGAGTGGAAAAGATCTATTGAATACGATGCGAGGTTCTCGTCAGCTCGAGTGGAGAGCGGAGTTTCACTGTCCATATACGAAATAAATTTGTAACATCTCCCGCGCCCAGCACAAATATAACTGGGCGCATACTACTGCCCAATTTTCCCTCCTACTTAACACGCAGTTACGAATCCTTTATATTAGAGCCAATACTCTACGACAAAGCAGCCATTATGAAAAAAACAGGAAAGTTTTGGATACTGGGCTTACTTAGCAGCTCGATTTCCCTTGCCTGTCATGCGGCACCGATCACTTTTGATACCGCATGGCAGCTATTGCTAGAAAACAACTATTCTCTTAAAGCTCAACGCTCAAACGTCGAGAACTACCAATACCAAGAGAGTGCCACCAGCAATCTCAACTTACCTCAAGTTACCATTGGCGCGAATTACACGCGTTTAGATACCGATATCACGCTTTCGGGAAAACAGATTCTAGACAGCACAGGAGCACACATTAACGTACCTCCTGCTTTTCAGCCTATTTTTGGTGCCTTAGCTAATACCACTTCGACCATAACCGAGCGCGATATTTTCTCTTCGTCTATTCGTGCCATTTGGCCAATTTTTACTGGTGGTAGAATTTCTGCGGCTCAATCAGCAGCAGAAGGCAAAACGGATGAGGCGAAAAGTCAGCTTTTAATGGAACAACAAGCGCGTTTTGAAGATTTATCGAAGTACTACTTTTCTGTCGTACTGGCAAAGGAAGTACTCGCAACGCGGCAAGCGGTTGAAGCAGGGCTAAAAAAGCATCGAGATTTTGCCATTAAGCTTGAAGAGCAAGGACAAATCGCGCACGTTGAGCGCCTGCAAGCCGAGGCTTCTTTAGATAAAGCATCCGTAGAAACACGTAAAGCTGCCAGCGATTTGAGTATCGCTCAGGCTGCATTAGGTAAATTACTCGCACAAGATGACGCCGTAGAGCCCGCTGAATCTTTGTTTATCAACGACAGTCTTCCCCCTCTTACCGCTTTTGTCGATCAAACGTTGCTTACCTATCCGGGGTTAGAACTTCTGAGCGCTAAACACAAACAAGCCTCTAGCTTAATCAAAGCAGAAAAAGGGAAATACTACCCTGAAGTTTATCTTTACGGCGACTACAGCTTGTATGAAGACGATTCTCTCGCAAGCCAAATGAAGCCAGACTGGTTAGTTGGTGTTGGTGTCAGCATTCCACTGATTGAATCATCAGGGCGAAGCGAAAAAGTCAAAGCCGCTCAAAGCGTCGTCTCGCAGGTCGACTCATTAAAGTCCCAAGCCAAACAAGACTTATCGCTGTTAGTCCAAAAGACATACTTGGAGGCTCAGCAAGCCATTGATGAAGTACAAGGGCTCGCATCTAGCATTGAACTCGCTAACGAAAACCTGCGCTTGCGTGAAAAAGCATTTACTCAGGGTCTGTCGTCTTCTCTGGATGTTGTGGATGCACAACTTTATGTCGCGAGTATAGAAACACAACGTTCGGCGGCGCGTTTCCGCTATTTAATATCTTTAACCAAGCTACTCGCATTGAGCAGTGAAATGAACAGCTTCGAACAATATCAAAATACCGCTTATATCCCTGCTTCAACATCCAAAGAGGTGAAATAAATCATGGCAGCTAAATCACTAAAACCCGTTTTACTCTCACTTTGTGCTTTGGGTGTTGCCTCTTGGGTTGGGTATCAATTTTACCAAGCCTATCAACCGGAACCGATCCGCTTACAGGGATTAATTGAAGCCCAGCAATACAGCATTTCCTCAAAAGTTCCAGGGCGTATTGATGAGGTCATGGTACGTAAAGGCGACGATGTAGAGAAAGGGCAGCTTATTTTTACCCTTCATAGTCCTGAAATTGAAGCGAAGTTAGAACAAGCAAAAGCAGGTGAAAAAGCGGCGGACGCCTTAGCTCAAGAAGCTGAGAAAGGCGCACGTGAGCAACAAATCCAAGCAGCAAAAGATCAGTGGATGAAAGCCAAAGCCGCTGCGAATTTAATGGAAAAAACCTACAATCGTGTGAATAACCTTTATAACGATGGCGTGGTTGCAGAACAAAAGCGCGATGAAGCTTTAACGCAGTGGCAAGCAGCGAAATACACAGAAAGTGCCGCGTTTCAAATGTACGAAATGGCAAAAGAAGGCGCCAGAAGTGAAACCAAAGTGGCTGCGGCGGAAAAAGCGCGCATGGCATCAGGTGCCGTAGCCGAAGTAGAAGCGTATGCGAAAGATACTCAGATCTACAGCTGGTTCGACGGCGAAGTCTCTCAAGTTCTGCTTCAAAGTGGTGAATTAGCACCTCAGGGCTTCCCAGTAGTTACTGTAATAGATACAGAAGATGCCTGGGCGACACTGAATGTGCGTGAAGATTACCTTCAACACTTTAAAAAAGGAGCAACCTTTGATGCCTATTTGCCTGCCTTAAATAAAAATGTTGAGTTCAAAGTAACGCATGTTGCCGTTATGGGTGACTTTGCAACGTGGAGAGCAACCGATGCCTCTCAAGGTTTTGATCTTCGTACCTTTGAAGTAGAAGCTCGTCCATCTCAACCCGAACCTGAACTGCGTATGGGAATGAGTGTTGTCGTTGAACTTTAATCACAACCACTAGGTTAATGCTATGACGATTAAGATTTCACAGCGGCATATCTTACGACGAGACAAGTGGTTACTTTCGTGCCTTACTTGGATACCGATTTTGCTCGCGATGATGATTTGGGGAGTGTTCTCTGCGGGCATTGCCCGGGATCTGCCAATCGGTGTGGTTGATCTACAACATTCCCAACTTTCTCGAAAGCTCATTCAATCTTTGGATGCGTCGTCGAGTCTGGCTGTTAATTATCACTACACCAGTGCAAGCGAAGCAAAAAATGCGATGATTGAAGGCGATATCTACGCTTACGCGGTCATCCCATCTAAGTTCGACCAAGATATTCTCCAACACCGCCAACCTCAACTTTCTGTCTTTTACAACAGTCAGTACATTTTGGTAGCGAAATTGATCAACTCTGCCGTTACGCAAGCACAAGGCTATTTCGATGCTCAGGTTGAAGTAATGAGCAACTTGGCTAAGGGTAACACCACAACGTTAGCGGCGGCTGGGCAGGCTGTACCCGTGTCGACACAAATAACCGCATTATTTAACCGTAACAATAACTACGCACAATTTTTGGTAACGGCTATCGTGCCAGCCATTTGGCAAATATGTATTGTAGTAAGCACTATTTTGATTCTTGCCGCGCACTTTCGCATTTATGGTGGAAAGAATGGCTTTGCATTTTTGGGCGAAAAGCCATACGCCAGGCTCACTACCTTATTAAGTCGGTACATTCCGGTCTTTATGGCGCAAGGTGCGTTGTTCTTGTACTGGTTTTATTCCGTGCTTGATTGGCCAATGGAAGGCAGTTTTGTGGTTATGCTATTAGCACAATTGGCGACGGTTATCGCCTGTATCATTATGGGAGCGTTGTTCTTCTTCTTGTCGATGGATCCTGCACGTGCGATGAGTTTTGCTGGCGCATTTACGGCTCCAAGCTTCGCGTTCATGGGAATTACATTCCCAGTTTCTGACATGAACACGCTCGCTTATGCATGGCGTTCATTATTGCCGATTACCCATTACATTGAAGTACAAGTGAGTCAAGCAAGCTATGGAGCATCGGCCGCGCAATCTTTAAGCTCGCTATGGCCTATGATTGGTTACGTTATGCCTCTGCTCATTACCGCAGCCTTGATGGGTAAACATCGAACAGCTTCATCAACACGCCAAGCGAAGGAGGCGGTATGACATTGTGGCAACTGATTAAAGCGGAACTTAAGGCCGTTCTAACCAATCCAGTCGTTACGTTGACCGTGTTTGGTGGTGTCGTATTTTACTCGTTTTTATACCCTTTGCCTTATGCACAACAAACGCCTCGTGAACAACCAATCGCGATTGTTAATCTAGATGGTAGTCAGACGAGTTTAAAGCTGGAACGTATGGTTGATGCCACCCCACAAGTCAACGTAGTCACTCGACTTCATACGATTGCCGATGCAAAGCAAGCATTTTTACAACGAGAGATCACCGGTTTTTTAGTCATACCAGAACACTTTTACAAAGACCTAATGCTAGGTAAAAGCCCGACTCTGGCCTACGCTGCGGACGCCTCGTATTTTCTCGTGTACGGAACCGTGGTAGAAGGATTGGCCCAAGCGGGAGGCACATTAGGGGCCCAAGTGAAAGTCAGTAAAATGGTGATAGATGGTATGCCCATGAGTATGGCTAGCCATAATTACTCTGCTATTAAGCTTAATATGAAACCGACGTTCAACCCAACCATGGGTTACATCGAATACGTAGTGCCGGCAGTATTTGTTCTGATTTTACAACAAACGTTGATCATGGCGGTTGGATTGCAAACGGGAACACAGCGTCATGGTCGTGGCTATTGGTCACAAGTATCAACGGGATCGCTGCTGCTTGTGAGAACGTTAGTATTTGTGGCAATTTATTATTTACTCGGCGCCTATTATTTTGGTTTTAGCTTCGAACGCTTAAACGTAAACCATATCGCCAATGCGGGCGAATTGCTGGCTATGTTGTTCCCGTTCTTTTTAGGTTGTTGCGGACTAGGCTTCTGGCTAGGTTACTTATTACCTCGGCGTGAACTTGTCACCTTAGTCGTCTTAGTGAGCTCTATGCCGCTCATTTTCTTGGCTGGTTTTATTTGGCCGATTGAAGCCATACCTACTCCCTTACTATGGATTGCTGATTTAAGCCCAAGCACTTGGGCGATCAAAGCTTTCTTAGCGCTAAACCAAATGGGGGCAACCTGGCAACAAGTCGCTCTACATTGGACGGCACTTTGGGCACTCACTGTGCTTTGGGGTAGCGTTGCGTACTGGATTGCTAAGCGAAGTAACAAGCCAGTTGTAACAGAGAGCTTGGGGTGACAGCTGACATTTTCTATTACTATAAAAAAAGCCGGGTAACTAAACCCGGCTGAAAATCTGCGTCCTTGCAGCGGACATATGGTAAAAACACTTTTTGCTCTGGGCTTACCCATTGAGCGAGATTAGATTAAGCCAAAAAGTATGGATTCCATACTCTCATATAGAGGGTCATATCCTTCCAATAGACATTAGTCTTCGCTAGAAAGATAACGTTTTTCAGACACAAAAAAACAAGACTCACATTGAGTCTTGTTGTTGATAGGGATGAGCAGGATACATGTCGCCGCTAAGTCATACCACGGATTATTTTCTCTCGGTATTCTGTAACGACCTTCATGATTGAATTTTTTACATCACCGACTTGCTTAGAGGGTTGGCACCATAGGCCAAAACCAAACTTAAAACCTTCCAATAATTCAGAAGCTTCCACTGGCTCTATATGATTATTAGAAAACTCCGAATGGGCAAACGTTCTGGGGAGAATCGCCCATCCTAAACCTGCTTCAACCATTTTCACTACAAGGGCCAATTGGTCGACCTCTTCATGGTTCGAACTTACGATGACTTTTTCGCCCATTCCCTCTTCAATAAGAGACCGCAGTACAAATTGTTTACTATTCCTCAAGGCTGTCAATACTCGATCTGGTGCCATAGAAGCGAGTTCACCACCTTTCTGGACGAAAGGAACAAATTCAAAATGACCTAAAAACGTCGCATCCAGACTATGTATTGCTCGACTATCATGCACATTGACAATACCGAATTGATAATCACCATTCTGTAAACCCTCTTTAATTTCGTTGCGATTACGAACAAGAAAGTTAACTCGCATCATCGGAAAATCTGCTGCTAATTGAATACGAAGCAATACAAGAAAACGGTGTGGTATAGCGCTTGAATAGGCGATACTAACATTCTCTAACCCACCGTAAGCTAGACTTAATGCGACTTTATCGAAAGTACGTGCCTGTTCGATGGTTTGCTTAGCATAGTGGTAAAGAAGATGACCATCTTCTGTCGGTTCTACCGAGCGCCCCACTCGCTCAAACAGGTTGACCGCCAGTTGGTCTTCAAGATTGGTAATCACCTGCCCTATTGTGGTTCGGTGCTTATTGAGTTTGACCGCCGCCTTACTAAACGAAAGCTGTTCATAAACGGTTACGAACGCGAGAAGTTGTTCAAAACTAAAATTCATAGGTTGTGCTTACTTTTTAGAGTTATCTAATTAAATTACCACAAGATCGTAGAATTGCTACTTGGTAACGGAAACAATCTGCGTTTGAATTCCTTCTCGACGACACAAAAAAACCTACTAGCTTCAGTAGGTTTTCTCTAACTTAGTTGTACTCAACGACACGAGCTAAATAGTCGAATTCTCCTGAGTCACCATGGTAATCGCGGTAGACATCGACACTGAAATATTTAGGTTGATCAGCGTAAATGTGGTCAACGACTTTTTGCTCAAGTGACTCCAACGTTTCACCGACCTGAGAGTACACGAACTGCTTGTTCACTTTTTCCAATTTACGTTTTTTCGCTTCTTTGTGTGACACATAGTTGTTGATCTCTTCCCACTTTCCCACGAACTCGACCGCCACGTAACTCGAGTTCTCGTCAATCATGATAAAGGCTGCACCTTCTTCTTTGATTGCAGACAGTTGCTGCATATCACTATCCACTTTTTGCTGGTCAAGATGGGCTCCACTTTGGGCGAATGCAGTCGCGGAAGCGGTAAGTATCATGAGTGTAAGAACGGCTTTTTTCATTGTATCGTTTTCCTGTATTAAGGGAGTTCAGTTACCCAAAGTTGCCCTTGGGTGGCTTTTTTGAATCCATATTCGTAAATCGTCAGCAAGTAGCGGTGATCGAACATATCTTTCGTTACTTTGGCGTACCTGAAGTCTTGGTCGATGTAAGTAAACTGCATCTCGATATCGTTGATTTCACTGATGTATTTCATTCGATAGAGATCACCACGAGTTTGCGCTAGCGTAAGGCTTGAGACACTTTTCGATACCAAGTCCAAACCTTTGTCTTTTAGTGGACGATACGGCGCTTTTAACGCACCATTGCGAATCACATCCAACTGAGGCGCTTTTTCTAACCCCAAAGCATCTGAGATTTGTTGATAGTTGAAGTTAGACGGATTAAAGAACACCTGCGCTGCGAGACCGCCATCTACGTGTAACTCCTCAAGTGTTTCTCCATCATGTTCAACATCGATAAATTGTGGAGGGAAAACACCAGGGATCGATGCGCTCGCAGCAAGCACCTTGTAAATAAGTTCAGATTTGTCCGCTAAATCACTGTTCGCAATCGCACCAATATTCCAAATCACCAGTTCGCCTGAATCAAAATGGGTACTGCCAATAAAGAGGCGTTTACCATTGCGGTGTTGCTGCGCCATCGCCTCGATCATGGGCTCAGGGTAAGCGTCTGCGATGAAATCATAGAGGTTCTCACCATCGGTAAACGCGTCCTTAAACAGGGTATTTAAGAAGTTCTTCTTACCCAAAATATTCTTATCATTGATGTTGAGCATGACTTCTTTCATCTTTGGCATCGCATCACCGCCAATGAAAACAAAAGGAGCGATTAGGGCACCCGCACTGACTCCAGTAATGATGGCATAATCTTTTAGCTCCCCCTTTTCCTGTAGCCCCATCAAAACGCCGGCCCCGTATGCACCGTTTACGCCACCACCCGATAAGGCCAAAATATTGAGCTGTTCACCCTCTACTTTGATCGGTGTGGTTTGATTGTGCGCTGAGTAGAGAAAATCCGGCGCTTCATTGGCCCACATTCGAAGTGGCTCATTTGGTATCGAACTCGCGATCTCGACATCTTTATAGTTGCTTTGAGAAACACGAACATCCAGCGTATGAGGTGAACTACAAGCTACTATCAGCAGCGAAAGTGCAACCGTCACACCAGAGGAAATTAAACGATTCATAATCAGTCTCATTTAATGTTCTCTGGCGTATGACCAGAGACTCAGTTTGAAGTTAATTGGGTCAAAATGAAGTCCGTTTCGTTGTTTGGAGTTACTATAGCTAGGCACGGCTAAACCCCATAATCGCGATTGTAGGATGCTATCCATCAAAGCAATTATGCCAAGTTTCTATATGCTAACTTTACGCTTCTCCGTTAATTAGGTACTGCGCTAAGCAATTTTCACGACGTTGAACTCATGCGTCGGTTCGACAAATTCGTATTGGGCATTGATCGTCTGTAGCTCCCATGTGCCATAGCCTTTTGTGATCTCCAATACACCGTAAACGGCGTTATGTGTATGACGAAAGGCTGCGACAGGAGACATCTTCTTCACCAAACAAGAGGTAAAAATCGCAGAAATTAAATCACCGACTCCGACTGGCTGCATAGCAAATTCAACACTAGGTCGTTGGGCCAAATAGCTTGCTTTCGGCGTCGCTAAAATCATACTGAAGGCGTCATCTGTTAGTGCATGCAGGTGTTTCACCAATACCATTTTCGGTCCTAACTCTAAGGCTTTTTTACATGCAGTGACCGCATCATAAAGAGAGTTAATTTTCACACCTGTTAACTCGCTCAGTTCAAACTGGTTAGGAACAATCACATCAGCGATGGGCAACAAGCTATGGCTTATCGCTTCTTTGACACCGTCTGCCACAATGCAACCTTTGTCTGGATCACCCATAACTGGGTCACACACATACAGTGCACTATGGTTACGCGATTTGACTAAACTTACCGCTTCGGCCACCGCTCGACATTGCTCTGCGCTGCCTTGATAACCGGACAGTATCGCGCCACATTCGCCTAACTTCTCAATGTTATCTAAGCCTCTCATTAGAGAATGAATTTCATCTGCCCCAAACTTCTGTCCAGTCCAACCTTGCTGGTACTGAGTGTGATTTGAAAACTGAACCGTGTGAATTGGCCAGACTTCGAGGCCCATTCTCTGCATCGGGAAGACGGCAGAACTGTTTCCTGCGTGGCCATAAACCACATGAGATTGAATAGAAATAATGCTTTTCATAAGTCACTCTTAATTGAGAAGTTTGTTAGCTTGGCGACTAAATAAACACAATATCGCGCACTGTGCTTATTTGGTCGGAATAGCCTCGACAACGCCGAGGCTTATTCTTAATCAGGCTGGATTAATTAGCCTTGGAACTCAGCGAAGTACTCATCCAACACTTTGCGCGTTGCACGACCGATAAGCTCGTATTCGTGGTGAGTAAGGTTTGCTAGCGAAACTCGAACTGATGCATGCACTACATCGAAGCCTTGGCCTGGAAGTAGGATAACGCCGGTTTCATGTGCAAGGCGGAACAGGAAGTCTTTGCCCTTCTCGCTCGCTTTGAACCATTCAACGAATGCTGGTCCGTACAATTTGCCGCCCAGAGTGTCGAGCTCAAGCAGTGTGTAGTAGTCCACACGATCTTTGTTTTCTTCAATTTCTACACCCATGTTTTTGTACAGAGTTTTGTAACGCTCGCGAATGATGCGTTTACATGCTTCTTTGTAGTTTTTCTCTGAGTCCATCAGACAATTCAATGAGAACAGCGCCATTTGAACTTGTTGAGGAAGCGACAAACCTGCTGTGTGGTTAAGCGCTACGCTACGGCTGTCGGCAACGATACGGTCAATAAACTTGATCTCACGAGGTTCCGGAGTCAGCGTTTTGTAACGATCGTCCAACTCAAGTTGACGCACTTCAGGAAGGCTACGCATTGCATCGTCAAACACGTTGTTGTGTTGAATCGCAATCGAGCCTAAACGCCAGCCTGTTGCACCGAAGTACTTAGAGAACGAATACACACAAAGCGTGTTGTATGGCAGTTTTGCAAACAGTGAGACAAAGTCGTCCGCAAATGTGCCGTATACATCGTCAGTCACAATGAACAGGTCGCTACGTTCGTTGTTCACAAAATTTGATAGGTTATCCAGAGTCTCATCCGAGAACTTCACAGACGCTGGGTTTGCTGGGTTCACGACACAAAGCAGTTTGATGTCTGTATCTGCAAGCTTTTCGATTTCAGACATCGGCAGCTGCCATGTTGTCTCATCCAAACGTAGTTCAACGATTTCCAGTTCGTATTCACTCAGTTCTGGAATTTCTAGGTACGGCGTAAAGATTGGAGTGATTAGCGCGACCTTGTCACCTTTCTTCAACAGACCGTTGTTGAACATAGTTTGGAACGTGTACGTCATAGACGCTGTGCCGCCTTCCGTTGCAAACAGATCGAAGTCTGTTGTCATTGGCATCGGGCCGTACATCTCTTCTGCGATGTACTGCTTCACAACCCTTTCGATGTTCGTCAACATACGTGGTGGCACTGGGTAGTTACATGCAAGGTATGCGTTAACCAGCTCATTCAAAAATGCCTGTTTCTCTAGACCCAAACGGTCTTTTGCGTAGCTCAGCGACTTTTCCAAGAACTGTACGCCTTGGTCTTGTTTATTCTTGCTTGCAAACGTATCGAAGCGCTCAACAATGCCCACACCATCTGGAATGCCACCGAAACCACCATCTAGGTATGAATAAGTGCGCTCGGCTTCCAATATTGCGAACTCACCCAAACGAATGAACGCTTTACGTGGTAGTGTCGCAAGAAAATTAGGATTACCACGACCTGCATCTAATAACGCGCGGTCAGGAACAGTTTGTGCCACTTCAATAAGTTTATCTTTTAATTCAAATGGGCTTAAATCTGCAAATTTTGAAAAATCAATTGTTGTATTTGGCGTAGTCATAATATTTACCTGAATTTATTATTTAGTGAAATTTGGATAATACTTCCCCTACCGCCTATTTAATTAGGCGATAAGAGTGTTCGAATTTATTTAAATTACATGCCTGCGTTTAAAGTAATAATGCCGACAATAATAGGACCCCATAGGGTGAGCAGTACATTGGCGACTGCATAAGTCACGGTGAATGAGAATACTGGCGTTGCGTTACCTGTTTTTTCCATTAAAGCCGCGAATGCTGGGTTCGCACTTCGTCCACCTGTAACACAACCAAGTGCTTCAACTGGATTCTTAATCTTCAATACAAAATATGAGAAGAAGAACGAAATAATCTGAGGGATAATCGTTACACCCATGCCAAGGAACAACAGAGACATACCGTGTTCTTTGATGGTGTCGACCGCTTGAGGCCCAGCCTCAAGGCCAACAATGCCCACAAATGCTGCCAAACCGAAATCTCGAATAAAGTTCGCGGCCCCCACAGGAAACTGAGCAACATGCGGATTGCGGCTACGCAACCAACCCACAATCAAACCTGAGATCAAACAACCTGCACCAGAACCGATAGTGACGGGAATACCAGCAATCTTAAAACTGATTAGACCAATTAATAGGCCCACCACCATGCCCATACCAAGCACGATTAAGTCAGTCACGTTTGCTGAGCCCATTCGCTGACCAATGTTTTTCTCAACGCGATTGATATCTTTTGCGGTACCTGTAAGCTGGATGACGTCGTTTTTCTTCACCACAAGATCCGGCGTCATTTCAATTGAGTTGCCTTCACGAATATAGTCTGTCACATAAATACCGCGCATAGAGCCTTGGTTCGAAGCCTCTTTAATCTCTTGCAGCGACTTACCAATCAGTTTGCGGTTGTCTGCGATCAGTTGACGGTTTTCTTCAATAACTTCATAGCCTTCTGGAAGTGCAATCTCGTTGTCAGCCAAACCATCTTGCAGCTTATGTACCGCATTACGACGACCAGTTACAACAATGACATCCCCTTCTTTCAGTGCTGTGAATTTGTCCACTTCTAGCACTTTGCCATCACGTTGAATCAATTCAATACAAGCAGCTAGAGCGTGTTGGTTTAACTGAGCTAAGGTTTTGCCTGCTAGCCCACCATCTTTGCTCACTTTAAATGCTCGTGTAACCAGCGCTGTGATAGCGTTGAACTCACCCGGCGCTAAATCACGCTTACCATTTGAATTTTTCTCTTCTAGCGCAATCGCTTCTGCTCGGATATCCCACTTCATCAGTGTTGGGAATACCCATGTCACCATCAGAATTGGACCAAGCGAACCAAAGATGTACGTAACCGCGTAGCCTACTGCGACGTTGGTCTGCATTAGGTGCTTCGCTTCTTCTGTCACACCACCAAGACGTGCGATCGCATCACCCGCTGTACCGATGATTGCCGATTGAGTCAAACCACCAGCTGCAAGGCCTGCTGCCGTACCTCTGTCTAGATCAAACATCCAAGCTGCTGCTAGTACACAAAGCAGGCCAGAAACCGTCATCACTACAGCAGAAAGTAGAATGTTGATGGTTCTAAAGTTCAATGCTTTAAAGAACTGCGCACCACCTTGATACCCTACTGCGTAAATAAAGAGCGCAAAGAAAATGCTTTTTACGCCGGGATCAATATGAACACCAAATTGCCCAATAATTACACCCATTAATAATGTTCCCGCAACACCGCCAAGAACAAATCGACCAATGGTAATTTTACCTACCATATAACCGAGAGAGAGCGTAATAAAGAGAGCAACAAATGGTGCCATGTCAAAAAGGTTAGAAATAATTTCCATGACAATTTTACTCTTACTAATAAATATAAAACTCAAATAATCTAACGAATAATCTGTCACTCATATTTGTTGGATTATTTAATTTAAAAAGCATCTCGTTTGCTTCGAAGCGAATATTAGAAACAAAACCTCACAACTCGTAATCCCATTTGAAGGATGAAACCATCACTTCGCATATTCAAACGCAAACATTGAACAATAATTGTCGAAAATTTAATAACTTAGTGGTCTGAAATGAACATCAAATAAATTGGAAAATAAATTTATTTTTATTTTCACTGTCCAAAAAGCTACTTTGTTGCGCTATTCCCTCTATATAGCGCATAACACCTTTCTCTTGATGGATTAGATCCTACAAAAGCGATTATCACTGATGCCATCACTTGCCTTATCTTTACATTCATCAATGTTAATAGAGAAAAACACCATGAACTCAATGCCACATGAACTTGTGTGGGGCGAAGTTTACTTCCCTCCCTTGTTGCTGGTTATTGCATTGGCTTACATGCTCACCATTTTGGTTGGAACCGTTGCAACAAAACTGGGACTCCACAAATACGTTGCATTTCCTGCGCTCGCTGAGCTAAGCCTAATTGTGATTTTTACTGGCGTTATTGGTCGATTCATTACCATATTTTGAGGCAAATTCCGTGATAAAACGTTATCTCATCACACTGCTATTACTGTGTTCCGCTGGCACCGTGATTTTCAGCTACTACCAATCATACTCTGACAACCCTTGGACTAGAGATGGCCAAGTTAGCGCGCACATCGTTTCTATAACCCCCCGCGTAACAGGACAAATCATCCAAGTCTACGTCGAAGACAATTCGCAAGTGAAACAAGGCGATTTGCTGTTTGAGATTGACCCAAGCATCTATAAAGCGGCGTACCACAAAGCGCTAGCAGCTCAAAAGCAAGCCATTGCATTACTAGCAAAGGCCAAAAATGAAGAGCAGCGAGCACTTAAGTTAGAAAAGCGCACACCTGGCGCTGTACCTGTACTGACATTGAATAACCTAGACAATGCGGTGG
This sequence comes from Vibrio sp. 1069, assembly GCF_033340555.1. Lineage (NCBI taxonomy): Bacteria > Pseudomonadati > Pseudomonadota > Gammaproteobacteria > Vibrionales > Vibrionaceae > Vibrio > Vibrio sp. 1069. The sequence goes on along the minus strand of NZ_JAWOWP010000011.1, from coordinate 39,699 downwards.
AGACAGCCGTTGCCAACGTAGAACTCGCGAAAACCAATGTTGAAGAAGCCAAGCTAAACCTTGATTACACAAAAGTTTATGCGCCAACGAATGGTTATATCACTAATTTGAACTTACGCGTCGGCTCTCAAGTCGTCGCTAACTCCCCAGTCGTGGCTTTGATTGATGAAGACAGCTTTTGGATCGAAGGATATTTCAAAGAAACGGATTTAGTTGGCGTTGATCCACAAGATAAAGCCTACGTGACCTTAATGATGCACAATGAAGCTGTGCTGGAAGGCAAAATCAAAAGCATTGGCTACGGCATTGCGAAGCAAGATGGTAGTACTGGTAACGATCTTTTGCCCAATGTGAACCCTAACTTTCAGTGGATACGCTTAGCTCAACGCATTCCAATTAAAGTTAAATTAGATCACTTACCGAAAGATTTTCAACTACGTGTTGGTATGACGGCCTCTATCAAAATCATCAAACAATAATGCGGTGGAATGTATGTTTAATGCCTCAACCAAAGAAGCAATCAAAGCTGCGCTGTCTATCGTTATCGCGATCTGCCTTGCCTTATGGTTTCAATGGGAGAAACCGTATTGGGCAGCGATCGCAGTCGCGGTAATGGCATTAAATGAAAGCTTCGCTCACTCAATAAACAAAGGTCATAATCGCTTATTAGGAACCCTCCTTGGCATCGGTTATGCCTTTTTCCTCATCACGACGTTTTCTCAAGATCGCTTTTTGTTTCTCACCTTCTTCACCTTGTTTTTAGGTGCGTGCATTTTTATGTCGAGCGACGAAAAGTATGGTTATGTGTTCTCTATCGGTTTTGCTGTGTGCTCCATCATCGCATGTATGGGAGGATTTGATAGTCAAGCAACGTTCCACTTCGCTGTTCTTCGCATGCAAGAGACGATTCTTGGTGTGATCACGTTTTCTGTTGTGTACCGATTAGTCTGGCCAGTCAGTACAGAACAAAACTTCATTCAACGTTTTGAGACCAGCAGAGAGGCGATGCTTAACGCTATGAAATCGCCCAATGATATAGATATTGAAGCTCTTGAGACCAACAGCGCCAACATAGAAAAGTTGTTCCAACTGGTCGGCTTACCACTTACTGGCAGCTACCACTTGAAAGAACATCGTCAGCTATGGCGTGCGCGTTTAAATGAGATGGCACAAATCCAAGACCGATTGCTAGAACAAGCAGATAAATCGCAAAGTCGTGAGATCGATTGGCCAACGCTAACGCAGCAACTTCAAAGCTTTGATATTAGAAATCCAAGTACTTCGCTCATTGGTCACGTTGCTTGTGTCATGCAAAGAGAGAAAAACACAGTTTGGCATCACGAGCATCGAACGTTTATCCAGCATTTGAATGAAGACGGCAGAAAGGTATTGCAAGGTGTATCCATGTTCGTCACTTCTTTGTTGATCTGGATTTATCTGCCCGTACCCGGAGGTTTCATTTTTCCGATGCTAGCTGGCGTGTTCTCTTCAATCGTTCCTACTATGCCACCAAGCATTATTAAAGATGCATTTTTTGGTGTGATAGGCACTGGCACGGTGATTCTATTGCAATACATTTTCCTAATGCCAATGATGACCGAGCTTTGGCAGCTTGGGCTATTCTACTTCATCAACATCATCGTAATTTGGAAGATATTTTCCACACCAAAGCTGATGGTACACAGAATTCTAGGTATTAACTTATTGGTTGTCTTGACATCAGGAGCGCTCAATTTAACCCCAGCATATCGAATTGAAACGCCCTTGCTGATGCTGGTAAACATTATGATCATTTTGATGATTGCCAAGTTGTTTACTGATCTGTTTCGTGTTCGCGTTACGGTCTAAGCGTCACCTCCGTTCTTGAAACTAAAGCCCCGCATTGCTTTTGCTCTGCGGGGCTTTTTGCTTTGTTCACTACCCTATTCCTGCCTCACCCATAAAGCGAGGATAGTATCCATCAAAAGCGATTAACGGGATTTCTCTTCACCTCATAAAATCCTCTCATTGATTCACGAAATGCAATCGAAAACCATGCATTCACAACGTCAATCACAGCAAACATATCTATCTAACTGAACAAGAAGTTCAGTGACACATTAACTGTCTGAGTCTCGAAGGTTTGAGACTATTCAGAGTGGAAACTGTCATGAGTTTTTTTGAATTACGCGCCGGCAAGACGTCTTCTCTTACTGTGCTCGCGAGCGCACTAATGCTTACTACCCCCACTTTTGGCTTCGCCGCTGAAGAGACGACGACCTACAACGAAGTAATCGAGCAAGGCCGAGCGCTGTTCGACAAATACGGTATCAGTCATGATTTACCAAAACTGGCCATCAGCTCTCTAGTTCAAGGCGAGCATTTGGTAGAGCATGCCCACCGAAGTGTTAAAATCGGTGATAGCGTTCGCGATTCGTCCGTCTACTTGGTTAAGAACACCGATAACAAAGGCAACATTGATCTGCGTATCAAGTACAACCCTGAACAACTCGATGAAAATGAAAAAGTACTTGATGAGATCGAAGCTTTCACACGAACAGAATACCGCCTTCGAAACTACGCAGAGAGTTTTGATCCGTCATCAGTAAGAGCCAAAGAGGATCAAAACGGTAATGTGATCATCAGTTTTAATTACTCAAAATACGGTCTTCCTCAAGATATCGCCTACTTCCGCTTTTTAAGCGTTGATATTGAGTTGGTTAATGGTGAACCGAAACGTATGGTCATTACCAACGATAAACCGTTCACACATCACAACTACCAAGTGGATTCTTACGATCAAGAGATCCTCTTCCAGAAGTTAACATCAGGCAAAATTGCGATTGCCAGTAAAAACACCAAGATAGTTGGTTCAAAGAAAAATAACCCCCTCGAAATGATGAGCAGCGTAAAACCGGTAGCGATTTATGAAGATAAGCTTGGCGTGCAAGTACTAGACGAAAAACGCTTGAATGAGGTCTCTGATCCACGCATGCAAGAAGCCAGTGTTAAGCTAGACCGCGTTTTTCCTTTAATGGGTGATATGGTTCGTCGTCAAGGTATCGATTTGCCTCTGCCGTTTGGTGTATCGCTAGCGTATCGAAATCAAGATATGAATATTCCATTTAATGATTTCACGATTGAAGGCATCGGCCTTAATGAACTGTTTGATCCCGAAGACAGTGTCGGCATCGTGAGTGCTGAGAGCATGACGCTTCGTGGCGATGTAAACATCCTGCCATTTTGGAATGTATTTGGTTACATCGGAAAAGTTAATGTCGATGCCAATGTTGATGCCGCCTACACGGGTGAAGGTGGCCAGTACATAAAAGATAAGCTGAACGATAAACTGCCAGGATTAGGTGATAAGTTTTGCGATGGTTTATCTGCACTTTGTAGTCGCGGACGCCTAGACGTGCCGCTGCATTTGGAATATGACCTTCGTGGTATAGGTACAACCCTTTCGGTTGGCTATAAAGAATTCTTTGCTTCTGTCACTGGTACCTATTCGCAAACTCGCTTAAAGGGCTTAGATGATTGGGGCGATGGTATTGTTACTGTACAGCCGATGTTGGGTTATCAACTTGTCGATTATCGCACGCAGTTCTTTGTCGGAGCAGAATATCAAGGACTGGACGCTCGAATGGACGGGCATGTAAAAAGCGGTGATATCGAATTCGATTACGACATTGGTGTAGATCTTAATCAATGGGCGTTTTTGACTGGTTTCAATAAGCAAATCGGCAAAAACTACAACCTGACCTTTCTCTATAACAAAGGGGAAACTCGAGAGTCAGTGACCTTAAATCTTGGTTACCGTTTCTAGCTCTCAGGAAGAGCCCGCCCCTATACGATGGTAGGACTGCATCCTACAAAGGCGATTACTGAAACTGTCGCCGATGTCCTACCATTTGAGCCATCAATTCAACAAGCCATCCAACCATTCACGGATTAATGCCAAAGCGTCAGGACGTCGCTTGTTAGATGCCGTTTAACATTTTCGGTGTACGCACCAAATGACTTTTTGGACATAACAATGACTTTACTCAATCGCTCAACTTTAGCCATTACCATCACTCTTGCCTTAGCGGCTTGTGGTGATGATTCAAGTAAACCTAGCGTTCCTTACGATCCGGAGCCATTACAACCGTTACCGCCAGAGCAAATCTCTTTGGAAATTGGTGATGCGACCATTCAAGCCACTAAAGAGTCCCTTGTCATCACACCCCTTGATGCGGATGAAAAACTGGCAGCGGTAGAGGCGTTCAAAGGTATCCAATTTGCGCAAGCAGACCGCTTTCAACACAGCATTGTGGCCCCACTTGAAGGCGATATTGATGCGACTCAGTTCGGTGATGCGTGTCCGCAGTTAAAAACCACCACACAAACGCAGTCAGAAGATTGTTTGAATCTAAACATTTGGCGACCAGCCGGGACAGAAGCGTACGCAGATTTGCCAGTTTATGTCTTTATTCACGGTGGAGACTTTGAATACGGCGCGGGCTCAGAACCGCTGATTCATGGTGATATGGTGGTTGCACAAGGTGCTGACGATGGTAACCCGTTTATTGCTGTTACTTTTAACTATCGTTTGGGCTTGCTGGGCAGTGTTTGGGTCGATGGTTTGGACAACCCTGAGGGCGGTAACTTTGGCCTAGGCGATCAAAAACACGCGCTTGAATGGGTTCAACAAAACATAGATGCATTCGGCGGCAATCCGCAAAACGTGACACTCATGGGGCAAGGTGCGGGTGCCATGTCGGTGGGAATTTTACAGCAATCAAAAGGCGATGCTGCAATCGCAGGTGAGCACTTTCAGCGTGCCATCATGCAAAGCAACGCGTACGGCTTTGAATATAAAAGTTACGATGTTGCCAAGAGCCAAAGGCCAGAGCAAAGTGTTGAAGATCTAACGCTACTACCACTTGAAGAGGTCATGAAGGTACAGAGCGAGATGCTTGATCCTATTCAACGTCTTAAGAACTGGGTACTGACCGCTGCGAATATTCCGGTTATAAGTCCAACACGAGACAACAGCCCATTAGCTACGTTGATGCCATTTGCGCCTTACATCGAGCATCGCCCACCAGCGTTTCTAGTGAAAGAAGTACCAGGCTATCACTTTACTGAACAAGCGATTGAGAGTGAATGGATCGTACCGACGGTAATTGGCTCAAACAGTGCAGAAAGCAATACTCTAGGCATGCTGCCGAGCCTGACATTTTTGATCCCAACTATTATTGAAATCTTGAGCCAAGAAGCGCCAGAAATCATTGAAAGTGGTGACGAAAACTTAATCGTCGAATACATGGTGGAGTGGCTAGAATCGGAAACGAACTTAAACCGTTTACGCACCGAATATCGTTCATTACTCAACGATTCAGCTTCGATTGAACTCGATCTTTCTGACTTATTGGAACTGCTGCCTAGCACCGCTTATGAGGCGATGACTAAGTTGTTCTTCGGTTTGGGGAACTCCGATTCAACAACGGAGTTACTTGCTCTGGCTGACTTCTTCCCCAACGATGAAAGCGAACTAAATGGTGCGACCAAAAACATGCAGCAATTCAAAACCACGTTGCATGATTTGCTCTTCACGGGTCCAAACCGTCATAAAGTTTCAACTGAAGAAGCAACAGGGGCAACGCCAAGCTTCTACTACTTTGACTACAAACCTGGATTCAACGTATGGACTTACAATACCAAAGGTGAAAATGGCGATCTCGACGTTGGCGATTTACTCAAAAGCATCAGTTGTATTGTCGGCGCTTGCAATGCATCGGAATTACCATTTGTGTTTAATAAAGCATTAAAGCTTGATGGTTCAAGTGTTCGTCCAGGTAGCAAAGACAAAGCAATGATGAACGAGCTCTCTCGTATGTGGTTTAGCGAACGTTTATTTGAGGACTTCCAATACAACAATGCTACTGACCGAGTACTGCTGATCGATAACGATGGCGGCATTCAATCCACACAAGACTGGGACAATGCTCATCACTCAGGCATCGATCCAAAACTGCGCCAAGGTCGTCTCAACGGTCTCGAGGAACTCGGGCTGATTCTTAGCCACATGTAACTTTATCCTCAGCTACTAAAAACTCGTTACCAAATACCTAAAAGCCAGTTCGCTGGCTTTTTTCATCCTTATTCCTTGAACATAATTAGGAAGGTTTACTCATGTTTTCTAACGCCCTTCGCGCTCTGCTGATCTTTACCTTCAGCATGCTATTGGTTGGCTGTGCCCAGCCCTACCCGCAAATTGAACCGGATTTTGAAGCCAATTGGCAAACTACTCAGCATCAAGCCGAAGTTTACTTAATTCCTACCGCTCCAGAAGCCTTTGCTCGTCGCGTTGAGCTGGTAAGAAATGCTCAGCAAAGCATCGATATGACTTACTTTTCTTGGGAGAGTGACACGCTTGGTTTGATGCTACTCAATGAACTCAAACAAGCAGCAGATCGAGGCGTGCAAGTTCGACTCACTCTCGATGATTTATTGGTGTTTAACGAGAAATGGCTTGCTGATCTCAGTGCTCACGACAACATTCAAATCCGTTTATTCAATCCGTTTGATTCACGTAAGTCAGGCTGGATTAGTCGCGCCGTCAACTTCTCTACTCATCAACAACGTTTGGACAATCGTCTGCACGAGAAGTACTTCAACGTCGACCACCAATGGATGGTTCTAGGTGGACGTAACATTGGCAACGACTATTTTGGTTACAGCCGCAAAGCCAACTTCTTTGATATGGATGTCTTGTTCAAAGGCAGCATTATTCGAACGTTCGACCAGAACTACCAACAACTTTGGGACAGCGAGCATGTCACGCCAATAGAAAACATCGTTAACGTTACCCCAAACTATTCCGCGTTTACTAAAGCGCTTAATAAAGGTGAGAAAGACAAAAGCATCATTCTGGCTGAAGTTGAAAAACAGGTTAAACACCTGATCAGTCCCGACTTCATCGCCGCACAAGTCACCCCCGTTTTCGACTCATTAAACAAGTTAGAAAACAACAAACCCTACTTTAGAAAACGTGCAGAACACCAAGTTTGGCAACAAATAACCTCTGCATCCAACGCTGTGATATCAACGCCTTATGTGGTACCAAGTGATGGTGAATTTGCCTTTATTGATACCTTGATGGAGCAAAAAGCGGACATCACGTTAATGACGAACTCGTCTGCTTCTAATGACTCTGGCTTTATTCCGGCTTATTACGAGGAGCACCGCCAAACCTTGTTGAATAAGGGCGTTCATATACTTGAGTACAAAAACCAAGCGAAAAATGATGACCATTACTTCCATGCGGATACTTATTATCACAACAAGACGGTGATACTCGATGATCGGCTGACTTATATCGGCTCATCAAACTTCGACCCAAGATCGGACTTCCTCAATGTGGAATTTGGTGTGTTGGTCCAAAGCGAAGCTTTTGCAGAACATGTCATGCACTACTTAACTCGACAACAAGATGAACTGTTTTGGCGAGTATCTCGAGATAGACAAGGCCAAACTCAGTGGCAATCAATGAATGAGATCCATACTAAGAATCCAAACTATGGTGGATGGCATAAGACACCTAACTGGATATTCAAGAAACTGAATGGTGAGTTCGAACTCTAAACAATCAAGACTTAAAAAGGCTCTCTATCTGCAAGGATGAGAGCCTTTTTAATCCCCGCTAAAACTGCGTTCCGAGCGAAAAGTGAACGCGGAATTGGTCTCCTTGCGGAGCATCTAAACCATAAGCAAAGTCCACTTTGACGGGCACGTATTTTGAATTCCATATCAAACTCAAACCTGTACCACTTTTCCAATCCACCTTATCGTTGAAGGCATCACCAACATCATAAAATGCCCCAAGCCACAATTGGCGGTAGACCTGATATTGATATTCCAGCCCAGCAGTAAACATGTAACGGGCACCCGTTAAATCGCCATTCTCATCTCTAGGAGAGATAGACTCATAACCATAACCACGAAGATTGCCATCACCTCCCGCAAAGAAGCGTAACGAGGATGGAATATCGCTCAAAGTGTCAGCGACATTAATACCGACATTATAACGAAAGTGAAACTTGTGTTTTTCACTAATATCCCATGACAGAACACTATTGCCCTCAACACGCAGCAAACGAGAATCGGAGAAAAAATTAGGGTCTGAGTATTCCAATGAGTAGACGTGACGGTGCTTTACTTCTAATTGATCGTTCTTACGATCAAGCAGTGAAAATGTCACCCCCGGTAATAACAACTGTGATTCGTTATTCTCCGACGCTTGTTGATAACTTTCTTGCAAATAACGAACGTGCATGGTGCTTTGCCAATCACTGTCTAACTGCCAGTGCTTTTCAAACGATAAATCATTAGAAAAACTCGATGTATCTCGATAGTCGACATGCTTAGATTCAAACTGAATCCCGTAGTAATCCGTTAGAACATTTTGTGTGGGAATTTTGTAACCTAGTAATAGCGATTGTTCCGGTTTGGAAGCGTACGCTTGTGCCTCAAAACTGTGCCCACTTGCGTTATACCAAGGCTTGGTCCAGTTTAGCGAAGCGCGTAATCCCAAGTCTGTCGAATACCCACTACCGACTTGCACAATATTGCGTGAATTCGGCTCTGCGAGCACTTCTATCGGCACTTTATAGCCATCGGATATCGCCTCGAAATCCGCTTTCACAATCACACTGCGAAACCAATCAGTACTGGAGAGATCGGCCTGATATTGACTCAATTTCACAGTGTCAAAATCGTCGCCCCTTTCAAATGTTCTCATCGCTTCTATTCGTGCCGTTTCGATACCCGACGTAAGGACAGACAGCTCTCCAAATTGGTAACGAGAACCACTAGAGAAATGCAGATTCACATGGGCTTGATTCACACTAGGAATGACTTCCAAAGACGATTCGATAAAACGTCCATCCAAGTAACCTTTTTGCTGAGCCAATGAAATCAAGTTTCGCTTTAGCGTATCGTACTCAGAATGAAGCAACGGCTGCCCTTGTTTAAGTTGAGCTTGATTAATTAGTTCGATGAAATCCTGGTCGTTACTGGCCTCCCCCGACACAGCAAGGTTAGATTTTTTGACTAACATCACCTCCCCTGCGTCAACCTCAAGCGTGATGAGATCATTCTCTGATCTCTGAACATTGAGCTCGGAATGATAGTAGCCATAAGGGTTTAACGCATTATTAACCATCTGCGTTAGTCGATTTGAGGTAATGTTTGAAACAGAGAGTTTCGTTAGTGGTGTAAGGTGACTTTCAAGATTTTTCTCTAATATTGGTGTTAGCCCTTTGATTTTAAATTGCGCTCCGAGTGCATGATGTAAAGGCATAGAAGCTAAAACTGATATACCTATTATTTGTTTAATGAGAGGAGACACACCGCTACCTAGTTTAGCAATACACTCGACAAGGTTAATGATGGAATGGCATATCAGTTAATCGCGTTTGTAGGATTGCTCCCTACGAAATCCTCTCGAAAATTCACGTTTCACAAGTAGATACTTTGAACGATAAATTGGCTCAAGCTAGGAGGTGGCAAATCATGCGGTCTGAAATAGGTATACTGTTTGTCAAAAATACAAAACCCAACGCTGTATGGATCTCATCAAGCGTTGGGTTACATTGATAATGTGTTTTTTAATCTAAAAAGCGGTCTGTTAGTAAAACTAGATCGAAGAACAGTTTCCTTTTTCTGCCATGTCTACTTTTAGTACTTCTGCTTTACCTTTGCTTTCGTCTACGAGTTCCACGCCCGCACCACCAACAAATACACCCATTTTAATGTATTGATTAACGAAATAGTTACGGCCCTCTTCCGTTAAGATAGTTAAGTGATTTTCAGAAAACTCAGACTCTGTACTTACTTGATGTTCTTTATTGCCTTCGACCTCATGGTAGAAGAATACACCAGGAGCGGTTTCACCAATACATTCCCCATCGACGTAAACATACTTTTTAAGCGCTGCTCCGACAAAAGCATCTTCTCGGTAAATGTAAATCCCTGCGTTCCCCTTTTGAGGTGCTTCAAATGATTTCATTTGATTTGATACTGTCGAATCAACAGTAGGAACAGAAGCACAACCTGACAAACCCAAAAGGAATGCGGAACACAGAATTACTTTATTTTTCATGTTATTAACCTAGCTACGATAAAATCGCGCCAACCATACTATAAATAAATACGTTCACTTATTGGTATTTTTGAAATTTGTGATTCAACCTATGCAATAGCACTCATTTAACGTATGGATTGAGCAAACATTAGCCATATAATAATCACGAGAATAAAATACCCCGTATCTAACGATCACTAAATGCCACTTTACTCGCTAGACTGATAAGTAGAATACCTGAAACACCTTCAAGAGTTCTTGCATAACGCTGAGAGTGTGGACGACTAAATACCCAATTACCCACAGAGGCGTACAAAACGTTACATGTCGTCGCAAGTACGCTGAACAGCAAGCCAAGTACTAATAATTGCATTGATGTTGAGCTTGCAGACGTATCAATAAATTGAGGCAGAAACGAGAGAAAGAATAGCGCTACTTTTGGATTCAAGACGCTGACGATAACCCCCTGAACAAACACATTTTTATTATTATCAACATTTTTGTTTTCAACGATTTTATTTTCTCCACGCCACATGGACAGTAATGACTGAACACCTAAATAAACTAGGTAAGCGGCCCCTAACCATTTAACAACGCTAAAAGCCAAAGATGAACTCAGAATTATTGCTGACAAACCTAAACATGCCGCTAGTGTATGAAAAAAGTAACCAACACCAAGCCCCAGAGCCGCTTTCAGCCCAGCAGATAATTTACCTTTCATTGTATTGGAAACAATATAAATTACATCAGGTCCAGGAATCATGTTGATAGCGAGACAAGCGACAACAAATAATAATAGTGAGTTTGAATCCATTCTTTTCTCCAAATTAACGTCTTGCGGGATAACATTTCATCGAACTACAAGTAATGCAACGTCCAAGTTTCAATTGGTTATATTTCGTATTAACAACACGTTACTAATACTACAGCACTGCGCGAAGAGCACAATCATGAACAGTGATACGAATTAAATTATGGGCCTTTGTTAGCCCTTTGAATGATAATATTTAGCATCATTTGGTTGTAAGCTTTTTCTAGCCAGCAGCTCTTATGGAAGTTAACAAATCGGCTACTTAGTATACTTAATAGACCGTCAAATCAGATAGATTATCTATTCTTATTTCTTCAAGCCTTTTGTGCTTCATTTTCCTGCCTCACTAAGCAGCAACTTAATACTTGCTACACCAAAAAATAACGCGAACACGCCTTCAAAAACTGCTTTGGATCTGAGATAGGTTTGTCTGACCTTTTTATGCGCGAAAAGAAAAGCATAGCCAAAGAAAACCAAAGCACTAACCAGCCCCACAACAAAAATGACCGACAACAATTCCAACGGACTGGCCGTAGGAGGAACCCCTATCGAATAAAGCGCACCAAAAAACAGAATAGCCTTTGGGTTAGTTAAGTGAATTAACACTCCGGTTAAGTAGTTACCCTTCTCTGTCGTTACGTATGTTTTGGGTAACTTTAGCTGCTCGATGTTGCAGGCAGAATGTACAGACTTTAAAGCCAAATATAAAAGATAAAATGCCCCACAATATCTAAGAATTTCAAAAAGCCAAACATTGCTATAGAGTATGGTTGCGAGACCAAAAGCGGCTGAGGTTGACCAAAATAAAGACCCCGTTAAAACACCTGCAGCCAAATACCCACCAAAGCGCCGACCGTGGTTCATTGACGTGCCTGCTATCGCAAGAGTTGCAGGTCCGGGGCTAGCGATGGCAGCGATAGCTGATACGACAATCAGTGAATAATTTATCTCTTCCATTTTTACTCTAAGCCTCCAAATGGAGTTTTATCAACACTTATCGCAGAATAGTCTATTGAACGTACATCAGAAGCGTAATACTGATTAAAACACCAAGTGTCACGAATCGAGTTGAGATTCTTTGGTATTTTACTGCTCCAAAATAACATCAAATCCGCCATAAATGAGACGCTTTCCATCAAAGGGCATTGGGTTATTATCTGGACTCATTCGAGGATCACCCATGATCCGCTGCCACCCTGAGTCCCGAACTTCTTTTGAAGGCCAGACTACCCACGAAAACACAACGGTTTCGTTGCTTTCAGCGTTAACTGCCATGGGAAATGATGTGATCTCACCATCTGGTACTTCACTCCCCCACGTCTCAACAACCTTTAAGGCCCCAAACTCCCTGAACATTTCTGCTGCTATTTTTGCGTGTGCGATATACTTTTCTTTATTCGCTGTCGGTACTGCAGCGACAAAACCATCAATGTATGACATAAGTAAACTCCTTTCATTGGAGTTATAACCATAGCTCAATAAAAAGAATGCACATGATGCCAAACCATAGGAGCAGGTACGTAATACAGCTTGAGAGCTACATTCCTAGCTTGGACTTTATATACATATTTGAAAGGTATGTGTTTGGATCAAGCTTAGTTAGCATATTTATAATCTCCAAAACACTCGAATACTCAATACGTTCCTCTTCAGCATGCCCGATCCCACCTATTGTAAAATGAGTAAAGCGGTAATCACGATAAACGTTTTGCAGCTGGCTAGAAATATCTTTGAGTAATCTTTTACTGAGGGCGAATGCAGGGTATTCACTACTTTCTGAAAGCTCTGCTGTAGAGCCAATAGATACAATATTGCATTTATCGTTAAGTGAACCTAAAGCGTTAATCTCATTGACTAAATTAAGATACCCAATCGGGCCAACATTCATAAACTCAATCAGTTCGCTTGTTGTCAATTCTGAAGACTCTCCCCACATCGACGCCAAATAAACGATGATGTCAAACTCTACACCTTTGAAGCACGTATAATCTGGCTTTTTACCGGGATCAACGTCAATACAAACAGAAGCGACTCCCTCCTCAACTAGCTTTGATCTAGAAACCGCATAAATATCTGTACCCTGTAAGTTCGTAGCCAAGAACCTTCCTAGCACCTTACTACCTCCAACAATTAAAATCTGCATAACCCTATTCCTTGATTAAGGTTGTCTTTCATATTGTCCGTCAAACTGTTCATTAGGCATCACTTTAACGTTTCTATTGCCCTACTTAGTTCTATCTTCAATTTCATCGAATGGTTCAACTGAAATACGCTCTGCAATTTCACTCATCTTCTTCATTTTTTCTGGGTTACTAGTTCCCCAAAACCGCTCCCAGTCTTCACGTGTTCGCCACTTGGCAATAGTTAAAACCTTTTCCGGTACATCGTAAGAACGAAGCATAAAACTACCAAGCGCCCCATCTACTGACTGATGAATTGAATCTGTCGTCGAACGCCATATATTTTGAAACTCATCCATTTTTTCACTTGGCACACGCCATTCATACACAACTCTAAACATAACACTTCCATTAAAATTTCTAGATTTAATACGGCAAAGTATCAAGAACACTAAGCCAGGTTAATAGATGAATAAAGCAACATAGTAGAGCGTAGAGCAATCTAAAAAACAAAGCGTAAACGCTCTAAATCACTCCGATTCGATTAGTCATGCACACATTCAAAGATTTCGTATTGCCGTTTAACATTGGCTGTTACTTTTCCCCAATGTGAGGCTTGAACTCTTTCCTGATGTTGTTTAAAAGAGGCTTTGTCGACGAACTCCTCATAGACATCAAAACGAAACGGATTAGTCGAGCTTTGAGTCACAAGAAAAGTAAGGCAGCCCGACTCTTCTAACGTGAGCCTTTTGTGAATTATTAACTCATGTTTTACTAATTCTAAATCCTTTTCCGGAACTAAAATAAAGCCTTTCAATGTAACTTTCGACATATCATCCTCCCGCCCCTATCGTGTAGCGTTTCGTTAAGAAGTAGCCAACACGCCCTCAATCTCAACCATCATATCGCAAATGTGAATCTCACCATGAATTAAAATGCCACGTGTTAGGAATCTATTTCTAATGCCCTATCGACCTACGAACATAAGGTTATCTCTACCCTTTCTTTGCCTTTACCGATGTTCTTGCGTTTTAATTGAATTTGGCCGACTTCTGATGTGCGCTTTAAGTGAGTGCCACCGCAAGGCACTTGCGCAAACCCATCCACTCTCCAATACCTTCTTTCACTCTCTTGATCGGAAAAGTCACTAATAATGACTGAATCAGAGTTAATCAAATCTTGCACATCAGTTTCAATTTCTTTCAATAGCGGGCCAATACTTTCAGACCACTCGAAATCTATGCGACTCTTATTTTCAGAAATATGCGCGCCTATCTTAACAATGCCTTCCCGACGCTGATAAAACATCTCGAGCACCACTTCAGCCGCAAAGTGTAGCTTCATTAAGGCGTATCTACGCTTCCAATCAATATTCGTAGTTACAATGTCACCAAGAGTAAAATTTGGAGAGGATTCCAATGTGTAAATAAGTCGAACACCTAACTTTTGAGCAATCAAAACCGGAATACCATTAATCGTTCCTTTATCACTCTCTTGGCCTCCAGACTCTGCAAAGAAGATAGTCTGGTCCAATTCAACCTTATTTCCGTCTACATTGCTCACTCTTGAGTTAAGTTCTGTTTGGTAGGGATTAACCCAAAATAATTTCTCGCTCATGCTGCTATCCTTGCAGTAAGTCCTATCTTTGATAGTACATTCAGTGACCACCAAGTCAATTCAAGAAACCTCACCGTCAAATGTAAGGCTGTGTATAGAGCACGAGCAGGCTAGACCTATTAGATGCGTTTAAGGCCGGATACTAAACGCTGTCTAGGGGTTTAGCTAACAACCCGTAAATTGCGGAATCTGAGACTACTCCATTCACTTCCCAACGCTGCCTTAGGAAACCTTCCTTTATAAAACCTAACCGTTCCAAGACTTTACCTGAAGAAGCATTGTCTGGATCTATCTCAGCCTCGATTCGACGTAGATTCAGTGTTTTGAATGCGTGTTCGATTAATGCAGTTCCCGCCTCTAATACAATGCCTTTACCCCAGAAATGACGACTAACGCCAAAGCCAATTTCTGCGCGCCTAGACTCTTTCACGTGATTAAACAGCATTATCTTACCCAGAAGTTGGCCATTGCTCTTTAGGAAGATGCCTAGTGTCACTTCTGTATTGCTATTCATGGCCTGTGTACTCTTGGCTATAAATGTCCGCGCTTCTTCAATTGAAACCCAAGGGCCAGTGTTCCAATATTTCATGACCTCATGGTCTGAGAAGATATCAAACAATTCGCTTGCATCATCTTCAACTAGCTCTCTTAGAATTAATCGTTCCGTTTCAATCTTTGTTACTAACATTTTGGAGCCAGCCTTTTGGTTTGTTATTGGTGACGAAAATACAATAAAAGTGTGAGACACGTAATACAAATGATTTCGTATGAGACTTTTAAACAAGCTCAACGCACGGTAAAAGCGCCACGTGTCACGATTCTATATTGAAGCAAATTTTAGACATTCAAGTGCGTCAACAAGTAACCGCTGAACGCATCAAAGCTTGGAGTGAGTTGATCATAAGTCCTAAACTCAGGCTCAAAATAGTCCATATACTTTATTATCGCTTAGTGACGATTTCCTTCAGTACTCTGGCTGGGTTGCCACCAACAACGACATTGTCTCTAAAACTCTTTGTAACGACTGCGCCAGAGGCTACCACCACGTTGTTCCCAAGTGTTACGCCAGGGTTGATTACGGCATGGCCACCTATCCAACAATTGTCACCAATGTTTATGGGCTTTGCTAGCTCTAAACCACTGTTCCTCTCGATAGGATCTAAGGGATGAGTCGCAGTATAAATTCCAACTTGAGGCCCAAGTAAACAGTTATCACCAAACTTAACTTCCGCAACATCCAAAATCACACAACCAAAATTAGCGTAAAAATTATCTCCAACGTGAATGTTGGATCCGTAGTCGCAATTGAAAGAAGATTCAACATGAATATCGTCACCTGTTGTACCGAACAAGCGCTTAGTTATTTGAACTCGCTTTTGTTTATGCTCAACAGACGTGGCATTCAATTTTTCAGTTAGTAACCTAGCGCTCAACCTTAACTTTAATAACTCTTCATCACTTGGGTCATAAAGCTCACCTGCTAACATTTTCTCTTTTTCTGACATAAAACTTGGACTCCAATACCAATTTTCTTACAACGCTACATTAAGTATGTGAGTAACGCTACCTCCTAAGCGAGGCTGTTCCACCACGAAAACAAAGCCCGACTTGAACCCTAGTCCTCAGCGTTAACAATTTTTTCAACAAACTAGTGCACTACCACCACCGTTCTCACTAACTTATCACCGAGCCGTTGCCTCTTTTTACCAAGAATGAAAATTGAGTCAATAAAACCTAAGAATGGAGTAATAACATTTCGAAAGAGCGACTGAAAAATATTGCACTTTTTACCCGTTCTTGCACTTATAACTGCAATGCCCAAAAGTTTTTTACCCACACTTTGACCATTTGGTAAACAATCAGAAAAAAGGTAATACGATACAGTCGCAGTTACTGCTGTAGCGCGCACAAGCTCTTTTTCAATACCGATTTCTAAGCCGCCCCATAAAACGAGCGTAAAAATGCTAAAACTGACAAAAAGATCAATAATTTGTCCAACACACCTAACTCCCGGACTAGCCAAAACGTAATTTTCTAGAGTAAATTTTCCTGCATTTTTCATTTTAAAATTTGGACTAACAATTGTTTATTTGTGAACTAACGCTATTGAGACAGTAACATCCCCACTAAACCTAATCCATACTTCCGTAAAGCACGGTCGAACCTGATTTTGCTATCTTTTCAATATATTACCACGCTCGTTCTAAAGGCTAGATTGGTAATATTTCAACATCTCTTCTTGATTAAGCGCTTTACTTTCTAACTTTTGTTGATCTTTAAAGATTTGAGCTAATGAAGGGAGAATTGAGCGATTTACTTTATAGTCATCAGACCAAAGTTTCCCTCTCATCACCGCTTTCGCACAATGAAAATACATACTCTCTATGACTATTTTGATAACAACCTTAGGATCTTTACTTCCATCGGGGCAAGCAGATATCAAGTTGGCGTCGGTGTGAATACTTGCGATTCCTTTAATACGGAGCACTTCATCAATACCATTTACCATCAATAACAACCCTACCTTGGGGTTACTAATGATATTTTTTAGACTATCGATACGATTGTTCCCCGAGCTATCAGGGAGCAACAATGTTGATTCATCTAAAACTTTTACGAAGCCAGGCTCTCCTCCTTTAGGAGAGAGATCGATATACCCTTGTGAATCAGCGGTACTTAGAACTGCAAAATGGCAATTATTAATTAATGTAATCGCATGAACATCCAGCACAGGCAGAGCTTTATTTTTAGCTCTCGCACTTGGCTCTGCGTAAATTTCTTTTAACTGCTCTATTGTGTTAATTTCACTCATTCAATGTTATTCCTTCACTATCGTATAATACTTTGCTTGTAAGCAAGCAGTAACTCTGACTTCTTGTATAGGCACTCGACCTAACTCATCGTAAAAATACTACGAGTACAAGTTATCTCTTTAATGCCTTGTTATCTAAAGATTTAAAGTTTTTCACTAAACTCCCCACACTGCTTACACTTATAACCATGCTTGTAAAAAAACAGTGGAAAACCCAGTAAAATAAAAACTAAGAAAGCTGGGCGTTTACCTTTTGTAAATGCAAATAGATCTTTACTACCACATTTAGGGCAAACGTCTTTTTCTTCATCAACGTCAACTTCATTTCCCAATGATTCTGAGAAATCGCTACTAAGTATTTTTTTCGCATCTTCTGCATCACTTTCGGCCACCATCAGACGGACGCCGCCTATTGCATTTGAATAAAGCCACTGAGTATTTACCGTGTGCTCGTCAGCGATGTAACTTTCTATTCCGACACTATCTAGGCTTGCTCTCGCAATATGAGCTTCATGAGGAAAAGAAAACCTTGCTACTACAATCACATATTACTCCTTGTGGGAAAGCGCTCTCGTAACGTATAAGAAACGCTAATTGGAAATGCCATGTATGGTACGCTAGCCTGAACCGTTTGTTGTACCTAATCACCCAACCACAACTATTGAAACTACATCGACATCAAAACCATATGAAAAAATAACGGCAAACAAACAGCCACATGAGCCATGTCGGTGCTTGATACATTTTTCAACTTTATCACGAGCACGACCATAACCCACACTGTAGCGGACGCTAAGCCTAGATAATTATCTAAGTCATTGTAATAATCATACTTATCAAGGAAAGATAGAAAATTACTCTCTTTAGTTTCCACCGCCTTTCTAAGCACCTCATTTGCAATTGAGCAATAGTATTTCGAGAAACTCAGGAGAGTAAACTGAACGAGTGTTGCTACTATTAAAAATATCTTCATATTTACATCACCGCATAATGCCCCGCTAAGAGATGAGTAATTCAATACAGAAGCCACTAAAAATCATCTTAATCACTCAACGTATTGCGCCGTAAAAATACCACACGTTGCGAATCAACTTTGAGCAGTTTGTTATAACTCTGATTTCGCATTAATGTATAGCTTATGAACATCGTCTGAATTAGAAAAGTCTATACAGTAGGCCAATTTGATCACGTTACCATTTTTTGATTTGTAAATAGCCATATCATATTTTTCCAATAGCTCGCTAACCCCAAAGAATGACTCCAAAGGAAGCTCGGAAAACTCTCTGTAGCCTTGCATCGCCGTTATCGCATCTTTCGCAACAGCTGATCCTTTGTAATTAGTCGCAATGCAAGATGAGAGAGCGAAGTTTTTAAACAGTTGCTCATCGCTTTGAATACTTAGTGGATTCGCGGCCTCTCCTACACTACAAAGAGCAATACTTATGCTGGTTACTAGTACTCTACATTTCATAAATTAAACCTTTTGCTTCCTAAGAGTTACAGCACATTATTAAGGAGTGAGTATCACAATACAAAACTGCCCTACATCACTTAAATCAACTCATAGTGAAAATGCCATGTGTAACCACTCTTGTTGTGAACCAATTATTAGCCCACTACAGACTAATACATATACCCTAACCAATCTATATGACCAAAAGCCCAAGTTTTTCCGCTGATAGGTTTAACATATAAATCATCTAGTTGCTCTACAGCAACACCGTAATTTTTATGTTCGTGAACTCGCAACCAAGAACTTAGAGAGTTAAGGCGCTGATAACCATTAGCCAGATAAAAACGCTCCAAAACGGAGACTAAAATGATGAAGTCGACATCTTTAGTGGACGCATACTCGCTGAGTTGAGACAACATTGTTGTGCCAATACCTTGTCTTTGAACTGTGCTCTCGACGCAAAAGTCACTCACACCTAATACTTTATAAATTTCATCACCAACGCGAACAACTCTGTAGTCTAATCCCATGTAACCAACTAACTGATCACCTTCGTAATTCAGAACTCTCATATGCGGGAGTTGCTTATATTAAGAGCGAGTAACTTGGTGTTCAGGAAACGACTTGTTTCTAAGAGCTTCAATTGCATTATGCTGCGCTTTAGATAACTCGATTTCTGGGTAAATATCCATATTTGACCTTTGAGTATTAATGACCTTTTGGAGTTGAGCAACGCAATACAAAAGCCGCCGCATACCGATTTAATCACTGAGCTCAACGCCCAGTTAATGCCACGAGTTGAGAATCAATATTAGACAGTTTGTTAGTTTACATTTCGCACGAATCACGCGATTTAATTAAATTGAACATTTCATGCGATATATTATGATCTAACTGTACACTCAATTGGGAACTGGCCATGCATACATTAACAGCCAATGATGCCAAACAAAATTTCGGCGAACTACTTCTAAGCGCACAACGCGAGCCAGTAAAAATCAGCAAAAACAGTAAAGATACTCTGCTATCAGGGTTTCAGATGCTAGCTGATAATCCAGATTTAGGAAGAAGTTGTGACGAGATGTACCCAAATGGCTTTTATTTCCCGATAGGAAAACACACAGCTTGTTTCACCAAAGAAGATAACTTTATCTTAGTTGTTGCTGTATTAGGTCAATCACAGCTACCCCAGAATCATCTGAAATAACACGATTTTCACCTTAGAAGCATAATTAGGGTGAGAGTTTATCCATGTAAACTAACGCCGCATTAAGGTGTGAGCAACGCTACCACGAAACTTAACCAGACCACCATAAAGACAAAACCCAACGATGGAGTGAAAAATGCCATGCGTTGGGAATCACTCTTAAATGCTTTGTTATTTGAATTTATTATGGGCTACTCTACTTCGATGAAATCATCATCACACTTACCACCATGTTGTTTCTTGTATTTTTCAAACTCTATATCTGTTTCTAAGTCACCAGTAGGCCAACCAGCATCTAGTTGTGTCAGCATGTCAGATATTGGCGACCAGCCGACAATATCAGAAGTCGTTTTATTCAACCAACATTTACCATCCCAATATAAGTAGTCATACGAGCCAAAACCACTAAGATGTCTTATTGCAACTAAGTAGACACCAATTTCGCTAGGCTCTGTACCCTCAAACCATGTAGCTTTGATCTTAACTTTACTCATTATTTCTGATTCCTAAATGCTTCCACCTTATCAATTAACCAACTCATAGACTCGGGTCTTCTCGCCGGCGCATGAGCACCATCCACCAAGAAATCGATTATAAAGTAAGTATTGATGCATGTAGCATCCTCAGTATAAATTAAGACACTATCACTTGTATTAATATAGCCAAGTTTTAGCGTTTTAACTTTATCTAGTATATGAATATGCATTAACCCAACATCTTCTGCTGCAGGAGCTGGTCTATGATATGGGACTTCTTTACCAAAATATGATATCTGATGACCTTGCTTGTGACGGCTTAAAGTCATGAATTAATAAATCTAGGTCTTTGTTAAGTTTTCTTTCCTCACTGAGAACCCTAGTTACGTATACTTTGACCTCCATGTTTAAACCGTTTCTCTTTTATTTGACTTCTACAAATTCAGTGAAACTTTCACTTTGCCTATCTTTAGCACGCTCAAAGCTCCTTTTTGCTCTATTTATAGCAACATAATGAGAGGGGAAAGTTTCCTGTTTTTTCGCCTTAGATCTTGATTTTTATTTCATTTTTACTCCTTTAACGTTAAATATCTAAATCTAAATTCCAATAACGCTCTGTTAAGGTGTGAGCAACGCAATACAAAAGCCGCCGCATACCACCTTAAAAACTAAAACCAACGCATAGTGAAAATACCACGCGTTGCGAATCACTCTGAAACAGTTTGTTAGTTGATGTGACTTCAAATATTACACTAGCCACAGAATATAGATGCCTTATCAGGAACAATATATGCAACTCAATCTACAGTAAGGGGTGGCCATGGGAAAACCCACAGCAACAATAACATCAATGCACATCTGCCTCAAAGTCACCGCTAAAATTCCGCATGTGGGCGGCCCTGTTGTCGTTGGTTCACCCAATGTTAAAATTGGTGGGTTACCTGCGGCTCGAAAAGGGGACCGTCTTGTTTGTGTTGGTCCACCAGATTCCATAAGCCAAGATTCTAGTTTGGTGTTTATCAATGGAAAGCTCGCAGTTCGTATGGGGGCACGGAACGGCTCACGGCAGTAAAATAGTAATTGGAAACCCAACAGTGCTCGTAGGAGACAGTGGCAGTCAAGCTTCTACGCCAAAACCTAAAAGTGCTACAGGCTCTGCGACACAGACAAACTCACTAACTAATGATTCAGTTGGGAATATTCCCCGTGAGCAGAAACCAATTGTTAAGGTTAGTGCAGGACAAGCTTCAGGCATAAAAGGGAAACAGAGATCGTGGGCGATCGAACTAGAACCTCCTGAACCGAATACTCTATATGAGGTAACCTCAACTCATGAAGGAAGCCCAGTAACGTACACCTACGAAACCGACGCACAAGGTAGAACAATACGAATAACGGGGAAACTGCAAAAGTCTCCCATTAAAAATCAAGCTATGCGTGATAAACTGCACCGTAATTCATCTACTCAATCAAAGTATGGAGGGGATGACCCAAACTATGATGGTGGTCACTGGCACTTGATGAAGGAAAATACGTGGAAGTAGATATCCGAATTAAGTATGGTAAAGGAGAGACACAGTCCAAACTTATTTCAAAGTGGACTGTAAATGGTGGCTCCACCAATCGTTTGGTATTTAAGAATTAAGGTAAATTTATGTTTTCATCAGCGGAAGAAATTTATAACCATATTGGAGGAGCTATCTCGGAGGTGGTTCCCGAACAGTGGTGTGTAGCTTGGGTTGACATTGCTATGAACCTTTCTACTAGAGCGGTATATTTTCAAGACCGGTACTTAGTAGATGCTAACTCAGATGATGTGAAGGATCTCGACATCTATAGTTCTGATAACATTGAACTTGATGATGCCTTTAGTGACTTATTTGATTTAATGTCTAGTAAAGAACAGAGCAAGCCTTGGAATAAAGCTCGTTTTGTTGTTCATCCTGACGGTGATTTTAAAATTGAATTTAAATGGGATGAGGATTGGGCATGGTTAAGTTCATTAGCTCCAGATAAAGATATATATCCTGATAGCGAAACTATGCAATTAATTGAAACATGGGATGGCCTTGGTGAAAATGCTTACCGCCCTTGGTTTGATCCGGATTCAGCCATGTTTAAAAAAGACTAACACAAACTTTTAATAAAACTCCACAACCACTTACGAAATGAAGTAAGTGGTTGTGGCTTCAATCTAAAAGACCTAGCTTATCACCTAACGCCCAATTAAGGGGTGAGTAACGCAACACCTATGTCACAGCAGACCACCTTAATCACTGAACTCAACGCATAGTAAAAATGCCACGCGTTACGAATCCCTCTTGAACAGTTTGTTAGTTGCAATTTTTACCCACTTCAGCTGAACAAGTGATATCGATCGTAGGGCTCAACAGACAAACATGACAATGCTTTTCCACCGCTTCTCCTTGAGCTGATCGCAAAATGTCAGACTCTTTAAAACCACTGCCATTTACTGTAAAGTGTAAGTTTGCCGATTTATATAAACGAGGCTCTGATTCTGTTAGGGCGAAAGTAACCGTATTTTCTAGGCCTTTAACTTCAACACCTTGATCTTGCAGTAACAAGACGACATCCGTAGCACTCCATGAACCTAAAGCCGACAATAGAATTTCCGTTGGGCAAGAGGCTTTCTCAGTTGTAGCGTCAACATTAAACGTAAAGCCGTCTTCAGCTGACACTTTAAAACGACAATCACCATCCACTTTATATTAATACTCATACTTCCCTACTTTTTGATGTCACTATTGTTGATTGCACTTAACGCCTTATTAAGGCGTGAGCAACGCAATACCGAGTCCACCGCATAAAACCTTAATCACTAAATTCAACGCATAGTAAAAATGCCACGCGTTGCGAATCCCTCTTAAACAGTTTGTTATGCGAAATACGACAATGCTGATTTGTACGCCTTTCTAGCCTCGGTACTTAAGTAGCTATCCATACCTTGGAACAGTTCAAATAGCTCAGCACCATATTTGAGTTTGAACTCTGCACTGCTATAAACAAGCTCTAACTCATTAGCGACCTTTAACTCGCAAAACAATTTCACCATTGCACTGTCGAGTTTGAATGTTGAACCAGTAAATCTGTCTTTAAATTGGATTTCTAGCACTTTGCCAAATTGAGGGAATACATACTTTCGGTCGCATGAGCAATACAAATAAACCAATGCTTCTTCATCATTACCAATAATTCGCGCTATTTCTTGGCGCTGGCTTAGCGACACCATATTTTCATCGAAATCCGCTGTTCCATACGCGGCATGAAAGAGACCTGCGATTTGAAGTAACTCGCTACTACCCCAGTTAATTAGAACTTGTTCAGTGCCTTTCAGGTGTACTTCCAATGAACCGTTAAGGTGCTTAAAGTCACCCGCTCCAAGTTCTTGAAGCATTCCAAATTTATCCATAAATCTCAATTCCCTTTAGGTCGCATAACGCCCTGTTAAGGTGTGAGCAACGCAATACCGACGCTTCCGCACAACACCTTAACCACTAAACGCAACGCATAGCAAAAATGCCATACGTTGCGAATCACTCTTAAATAGTTTGTTATGTAACTTTACTCAACCTGAGTTAACAAGCTCAGATTTTCTAGAAAAAAAGGATCGTATTCCAAAGTAAAACACTTCGCGAGTAAAGGAGACGTCTCATTCTTATAATTAATTGCGGGCTCATATTTTTTTACTAGCCTAGATACTTCAACGAAAGTGTCTGGTGATATAGAATTCATTTGCACTATACCTGCAGAGATATTTCTAATATCACCTAAGTCATAGTTTTTATGTTGAAAGTACTGATATAAACAATTCGCTCTCGCGAATTGTATTAGTCGTTCATCGATATTAGATTGGGGACCAGTATTAGCTTTTAAAGATAATGACATCAGTAAAAGTATGAAAGTCATAACCTTGATCATGTGCACTCCCAGAACAGAACTTTGTGAGTGACTGATGCATACCCTTGGTATACGCATTTATTCCCACCCCATAGGTCAGCATGCCCTGTCGCATCACTCCATCCGTCAACTTGATAGATAATTATGCCCTTACGCTCTTTAATTTTCTCTAGGTGCTCTTCGGGAGTCAGCTCTTCAGGGCTAAAGTATTTTTCTGATAGGTATTTGATAAGAATTTTGACTCGAAAAATATACCAAAATTTATCTTGTCCCGAAGAGACTTGAAGACTCATTTTTCCTTCCGGACTAATCGCGTTGTAACGAGGAATTTTGTGTTCTACGCCGCTACCATTAAGAGCTTTGGAAACTCAAATAGCACAAGCGTTTGAAAATATACCTAGTTCGTACTTCGAACCTACTTTACCACCAATTTTTTTAAAAACCACATTAGCTGGTAAAGCAGGGTAATTGGCACGAAGATTTTCCCATGTTGGCAATTTCATTTTCACCTCAATCCTTAGTAAGTATCTTAAGATATATAATGTGCCGCTGATTCGACCTCATGTAAAAAAGAGAAGAAAATTTTATAATTGAAATCATATTGTTTTGAAACTGACTAATCATGAAGTTACATAACGCCGCATTAAGGTGTGAGCAACGCTACTACGAACCGTAACCTTACCGCCGTAAACACAAAACCCAAAGATGGAACTAAAAATGCCAAGCGTTATGAATCACTCTTAAATGCTTTGTTATGTTTGTTCTAATCTTAGGAAAGAATGAAAAAACCTTTTATTGAGCTATACGTCACATTTTAAACTCACAAAACGTACCCACTAAACAGAAGCAAATATTATGCATCAAAACACCCATTTAAGGCAGAGGACATAGCAGTAAAAAAATTCATGATTCAAGGACTTGTAGTATCTGAAAGTTCTCATAACAGCATCCGTGAAATCAACAAACGAGTTACAAACATGAAGCTACTTTCTGTGCTTGGTGGATCAACCGCGACTTACCAAATTTTCTTCAAAAACACATTTGCTACAGCCACATACAATATATCAACAGCAGATTGGGAAACCTTCGCTCGTGGTGCAACATCAATACCTGTAATTACTCGAAAAATCATAAAGAATGAAGCTTTGATGCACTTTACGAGTAAAACAGGGAAAGAACTTAAATTTTGTCAGTGTACATATGAAAGCTTATAAATCAACGTTACTCTTTGTATTTACCCTCATTACATTTTCAAATTCATTTGCTTTTGATTGTGTAAATGAGCGGGACTTTGTTATTTCTGAAGATCATTGGATACATAGTTTATCACCGGAAATTCAATACTATACTGTCATGTACTTGTCTGAAAAGACGGTTGAGCAATGCTTAAAAGAGAAGCCTTCCGAAAAAACCAAAAAACTAAGGTTAAAACTCGAAAAGGCAATTGGCACTGAAAAGCTGTCTGAAATAGAGAGAGAGTTTATTTTTTTATTTGATACACGGAGTGCGTTTGATGCTTTAGGGCTAGATATAATGAGTGACGACTTTCTGCAAAAACTTAGGGACCACGAGTTCTCTAAAAACTGAGCGTCCCAAAAGCTGGTGTACCCCACAAAACCCAACCTTGAACTGAAAATGCCAAGCGTTTGGAATCACTCTTAAATGCTTTGTTATGGCGATACTTAACTTCGCGAGCCTAAGCTTTTTTCACGAACGCCGCTGTTACCATCATTTCTCCAGCACCATCGACCTTGCAGTCGAGTTGGTGATCTTTACTATCAACAATACGTCTAACAACTGCTTTTGTACCGATTTTCAACATCAGGGAGCTACCTTTAACTTTAAGATCTTTTGCCAAAGTAACTCTGTCACCCTCGGCTAACAAAGTACCATTTGCATCCTTAACATTAATAAGTTCATCTTGGGCAAATTCACCAGGGTTCCACTCAAACGCACACTCCGGACAAACCAAGTTAGCTTGATCTTGATACACATATTCAGAATGACAATTTGGACAAGGAGAGAATGACATAAACTTTCAACTTTTCGATTAACATTTGATATATGATAAGTTGATAACGCTCGATTAGCGAGAGTTAGGGCACTATATTTAGTAATACCAACTGTGCTACCTAACTCGAATTATTCCGAAAGCCATAACGCGCATTAAGGTGTGAGCAACGCAACCACGAAACCTAACCATACCACCGTAAACACGAAACCCAACGATGGATGAAAAATGCCAAGCGTTGGGAATCACTCTTAAACGCTTTGTTATGTTTGCCTATTGGCTAAGCTTGGCGATCAAAGAGTCTAGTACCATAAGATCATTTGCTTTTTCCATATACTCATCACTGTCTTCGCCCAATTGGGATAACAGAACATGCTCTCTTTCTAGTTTTTCTTTTAAGCACAGCCTAATATAACGGAGCTCTTTTTCATTGAACATTTCAACCTACCTGTGAGTTTGGAGAATTAATAAAACATGGTCTGGCACTAGATTCTAACTGCTGCAATTTTGTCAAATATAAACTAAGAGGCATATCTTGAAGCGGACGAATTGTGAAATGATGCTTCCCTTTACCTCCATCTTCGCCCAGCGAAACATGCAAACCATTTGGTATTTTAGTATGTTGTGGAATCTTCCACCACAACGTACCAAAATGAGGGTTTCGATAATTGAAGGAGACAGCCTTCCGGATTTACAATCAACGCACTCAATTCCGTTTTTATTGTATATTTTAAAATCCCATACAGCCTCCATATCTCGTGGAGGAGTCGTTCGAATGTAATCAAACTTTGCCTTAGTTTTGCGTCCGAGCCAGAACAAGTCAAAAGGTAAAGAAATATAGAATTTGATGGGCGTATACATCTATGTGTCACTAGTTCGCGAATATGCAACAAGGGTAATTTCAGTATGATATTCATCATAACGCCAGTTGTAGGCTTCTGGAGCTCAGTCGAAAGCTCTAATTATCATATAACATTGAATTACATTAGCTTTTCGATGCCGTTGGCAAACATAACGCTCTGTTAATGGGTGAGCAACGCATTACCGAAGCGACCGCATACCACCTTAAACACTAAAATCAACGCATAGCAAAAATGCCACGCGGCATGACCCCCTCTTGAACGCTTTTTGTGATTAATTTTCAATGGGTTACGCTTTATTAGGCACAAAATTAACTCGACTTTGATTTACAAACCAAAGCCAAAACGTAGAAAACCGAAATGACTCATAGTTTTGAAAATCGAGCTTTGAAATTCGGCCGCTAAAACTCAAAAACTGAAGATCAAATTGCTGATTGAGGCAACTATCTGAATTTTCAGCGCCAAAGAATAAGTGTCCAAAAAACAGTGCCCAATGAAGTTAACTTGCCGACAAACTCGAAACCAACCAGCCGAGGGAACAAAGAAAAACAATAAACCACTGATTTTACGTGATTAAGCATAACGCCTTGTTAAGGGGTGAAGCACGCAATACCTATGCTGCCGCATGCCGTCTTAACCACTAAAATCAACGCATATCAGAAATGCCAGGCGTACTGAATCCCTCTTGAACAGTTTGTTATGAGCGTACTTATGTTGCCCACTTACCAGACAAAAAGTTTGAAACAAACGAGGATAAGCGCAACTGTGATAAGGCCACCCCAACCGATTGTTCGTGTTATTGTTTCCGGTGATTGTGTATTTAAATGAGGAAATAAAATGGCCCCAAAAGATAACAGTGGCACAAAACCGTATAATTGCCCCATTTGTGATGACGTACCCAAAGGGAAAGGCGGAACAAACAAATACAAAATCGTATACGCAATATAGACAAGCATTGCAATACCGGCTTCCTTTACCGACGTATCACTTTCTCCATACCAAAAGTAGAACCCCACACTGACACAAAAAACAGCCACACTGATCAACAGAACTATTCTCCTAATTATTCTTTAGCTCATAACGCCACGTTAAGTAGTGAGCAACGCCACCACAAGACCTAAACCTTTGTGCAATTCACACCATTTAGCCTTATAGCCCGTGTAAATTTGAGCATCGACTTTTACAGGTATATCAACATCAAATACCGAAATAGCCAGTTCGATCTTTTCCAGAGACTCACCTTTCACCCTGAACCCGAGGCTAGAACCACAGTTAGAACAGAACATTCTAGTCGTTCCGTTTGATGCAACAAACTCTTTGAGTAAATGCTTACCTGTAAGCCAACTTAAACCTTTGACCCCAACCAGTTTCCCAAACGCTGCACCGTGAAATTTTCGACACATAGAACAATGACAATTAGCTACTTTTTCACTAAACCCACTAACAGAAAATCGGACGCCTCCGCATAAACATGAACCTTCAAATCCTGCACACATCCTGAGTTTTCCTCCCTATTGCATAACGCCGCATTAAGGTGTGAGCAACGCTACCACGAAACCTAACCATACCTTCGTAAATACAAAATGCCAAGCGTTGGGAATCACTCTTAAATGCTTTGTTAGCTCTCTGCTTGTTCAGGTAGCAACTGCTCTAGCTTCAAACCATATTCTGCTTCATTGCTTTTATATTCATCTTTCAAATATTCAAAAAACTGAGTCAAATGAACTAAGTATTCCTCATAATCTTCACGTTCTCGCAAAGTTTCACTATGTAACAAGTTTTGATTATATAGAACAGCATCTCTAACTGCCGATAATAGCATCGGTACATATGGCTTAGGTATATTCATCTTACGCAGCCTCTCTTACTGCTAACTTCGCTAATTTACTCAATAGTAACTTAAACTTTGACAAGGGCATATCATAAGCAGGAGCGATAGTGTAATGATACGCACCAAA
This sequence comes from Vibrio sp. 1069, assembly GCF_033340555.1. Taxonomy (NCBI): domain Bacteria; kingdom Pseudomonadati; phylum Pseudomonadota; class Gammaproteobacteria; order Vibrionales; family Vibrionaceae; genus Vibrio; species Vibrio sp. 1069. Next base: position 10,348 of record NZ_JAWOWP010000011.1, on the reverse strand, counting down.
ACGAGGGTTATACTGATCTTTAACTATCGCCAACCCAGAAGGTAAAGGTGTGCCCTCTGGTATCCGATAGTGCTGCCAATTTGGTCCCTGTGGTATCCCTGGTCGATCAAACGTACTGATGCCTCTTGGCCGGTCTTTCACTAACACTCTCGCATCAACTCCCATTCCTTTAATAGTAATGTCAGCAGGTCTAGGTCTACCATTTAAAAGAAGTAGAGTATCTTCAATTAGTTCAAAAAGCTCCATACCTTTTTTAACATTTAATCCTCTCCACAAATTAAGAGGTACTTTACCCTCATAATAGTTATGAATTTGCCCCTTATCTAACAACACATCTTTTAGCAATGTAACAGTTTCCATGTTTCCTCCTTTTGCTTAAATTCTCGAGAGAGCTAACGCCTTGCTAAGGTGTGAGTAACGCAATACAAAAGATACCGCAAAGCGCCTTAATCACCATAAGCCACCGCAAAGTAAAAATGCCACGCGTTACGAATCACTCTTAAGCAATTTGTTAGTACATGCGCTACTTCTATTTATGCGCTCCAAGATATTGAAAACTTAAATGATATGAAAGACTTTGAACACTGAGGTGAGACGGGCAGCTACAAAACTTAAAACCGATAGAGAGACGAAAGTTGGCTAGAAGAAAAACGTACTGAACTACCCTACATTCATTAGCTTCAAATTAGAAAAGGATTCTTTCCTCGTACTTCAACAGCCACACCAAAAGTAATCAAGGTTCTCTCAAAAACCACTACGAAAATGAAGAAGAGCCAAAGAAATAGGCTAAGAGTTAGAAGCCGTAAACGGTGAAATCAAAGCGAACACTCCGCATATAGTGCCACCGGAAAGAACGTGAAAGGCACTAACTTAAAGGTGTAAATATGAGCGCCAAAACAGATAAACACCAAAACTGATGACCTTTGATGTCAAACCCGTACTAACGCCCTGCTAAGGGGCGAACAACGCAATACAAAAGCCTACGCATACTACTTTAATCACTAACCCCAACGCATAGTAAAAATGCCACGCGTGCCGAATCACTCTTGAAGAACTTGTTATGTTGAGATGTTAAGTAACGCGTTCATGACTATCTAGCATCTTCACAGGCAACTGGTTTTCAACTAGAAAATGGTAAAATCTTAGCTCTTCAATTAAGTCAGGAAAAGCTAGTTCAAAGTCTTGATAGGTCTGATTTTTGAAACGAAACCTTACCGTATGTTCAAACCTTTTGGTTTGCGCATACAAAATTTCATTAATATCAGCAGTATTTATACTTGTACCTAAAAGAGATAAACTATTACCATCAAGCACAACTTCTAGCGACTGTTTCGGTTTGGATGTTAAATACTCAGCAGCTAAAGATACAGCACAAAAAAATGCGATGTATCCTAATTGTGTTAAAAATGGAGCCTTAGATATCTCGACTAAGTAGTAAGCAAACATGCCACAAATTAATACTCTAGTGATAAAGCTATACATTAATTTAAAACTGACCAATTTACTTTGTCTCAATAAAGTTTTCATAACTCCCTTCTCAACATAACGCCGCGTTAAGGGGCGCAGGCACGCAATACAAAAGTGACCGCATACCACCTTAAACACTAAAACCAACGCATAGTAAAAATGCCTCGCGTTGCGAATTACTCTTAAACAGTTTGTTATGTGAATTCTCGATTGAAACGCCGAACTTTTGTACGCATATTTTTCATAGGTGATGATGTATTAAACTGAATCATGCGCCCCAAAGTCTATTGTTCATACCACGCAACACCATAGGAATCATGGTCACTTAAGCTTGAAATGAGTAAAAGTATCTCGTTAACTGTAGACTCAAGCTCAATGAGTAAATCATCATATTTCCACTCACAGTACTCTTCGTGGAAGCTTTCAGCGAGTGAGCCTAATTGGTTCCATTTATAACCAGTTTCCGGGAAATCAACATGTTGGTTTTGATATCTTAAGTGATGCCATTTAAGAATGAGTTTCCCCAACCAATCAAGTAAGCCACTGTATCACTAACGCTAATGGCTTTACCTTTGACGTTTCCCTCTACTCCAGGTTTGCGAGCTTTGCCTTCCGGAATTGAACGATAGTCAGCCATGAGTTTCGGAAATATTGAGTTTATAGCCAACTCCAATTCATCCTTATTTCTTGGCACAGAAGACATTTTGACCTCCATTCACATAACGCTCTGTTAAGGTGTGAGCAACGCAATACCAATGCTTCCGCATATCACCTTAACCACTAAACGCAACGCATAGCAAAAATGCCACGCGTTGCGAATCACTCTAAAACAGTTTGTTAGCTTTATTTTAGAGAAGGTCTCTTGAAAAATTAACCACATTATCTCCAAATACACTTATAGCATCGTTTCGTAGTGATTTAATGAGCAACCTCAATTCAATCAGATCGTTACCGTAGTCTGATATTTCATCGTCAGAGTTCTCACAAACATGTGCCCATTGCTTTTCCAATGACTCCAAACCTTCTAGGACTAATTTCATATCCGAAGGTGCTAAATCTAAAGTTATCCGTCTAAAACTACTTTACCCTCGTTTTTAAACACCATTGTTGCTTTCAAAGCCATCTCTTCCAGTAACCCCTTATACTTATCTAAAGGCATATTTGTGACAGGTGCGATACCGTAATGATGTGGCTTATCATTTACAAGCTTTAGCCCCTGAGGAGGGCGCGTGTTGGGTGGAAACCTCCAAACCCAACCCGTCATGTTAGATTGGTTAATACCAGTCTTGTCAAATACACTGATCCCCTTTCCATTAGCAATTATTACCGTTATACCATTTAACTGCATCGTGTCCACATCCTTAGATCTCACATGCGATAGCTTGGGAGTTTCCTTATTACCAATCCTAAATAGTTCTTCGGGTAAGATGTAAATTACCACCTTCTAAAGAAGGTGGCTTTGTGTGAGCCCCCTAAAAGAGGGCCTTTGTTTAGTCCAGCGCCAATTGCTGCTGCTCTACTCGCTCTTGCTTCTCTTGATGTCTTACATATCGGCGTATTATTTCTTCATTGATTCCAACACTATCGACAAAATAGCCTCTTTGCCAAAAGTGATTACCCCAAAGCCTGTTCTTCCTAAGGTGAAGAAACTTGATTGTATCTACTCATGTTATTTGTCCTCTTTGACTTCTGGAAAAATCAAAGATGCATTTAGCATGAGTAGATTTACAGGCAAAGCCAAAGCGGATGATAACCACCTACTGAAGTAGGTGGTTTAGGGCTGAAAATAAAAATCTTTCGGAAACATAATTAACTCCAGATGAAATAAAACCTGAACATTAATTACGAACTAACAAGTGACCTAATTGTCGATATTAAATATACGATGGAGTTAAAACTCGTGTGTAATAGCCATGAAAAGTGGTGTACCCCACAAAAAGTAGACAGTACATAACTACATACTTTCGTACTCGACCGGACTGACATGCCCTAACGCTGAGTGCCTTCTTCTGAGATTGTAAAATACCTCGATGTATTCGAAGGTGCCCATTCGGGCTTCTTCGAGAGTTTGGTAGTCTTCTGCGTATATCAGTTCGACTTTCAGTCGGCTGTAGAACGACTCCATCACCATATTATCCCAACAGTTACCCTGTCGGCTCATGCTCGGTACACCTCCATGCTTGCGCATGAAGTCTTGATATATATGCTCTGTATTGTACACCACGGTCTGAGTGGATAATGACGCCCTTAGACGGCTTACGTGACTCAAACGCCATTTTTAACGCATTAGTGATGAGCTCGACGGTCATCGTTGTCCCTAGCGACCAACCCACGATACGCCTTGAATACAGGCCCATCACTGTCGCCAAGAAGAGCCAACGGCTCTTCACCCAGATATACGTGATGTCCGTGACCCACTTCTGATTTGGCATCTCAGACTCAAAGTCTCTTCGCAGTAAATTGTCAGCAACATTCCTCATCGCAGCCACATCCTTGCTGTATTTAAACCCTTTACCATTACGTGCCCTGATACCTTTTTCCTTCATGATATCAGCCACATAATTCACGCAGCAGGCATAGCCTGCTTCGTTGAGCTCTTCGGCTATTCGCACTGAGCCGTAACGTGCCCGATATTGGGCAAAGGTACACATGACAAGCTGTTCAAAGCGCTTTCGCCTCTTTGAACGCTCATTTGGCGTATGATGACACCACTTGTAATAACCACCTCGACTCACCTCTAACGCACGGCACATTAAGCTAATGGAATACTCACCGACATAGCTTTCGATGAATTCGTACTTCACTCTTGTTGCTTCGCGAAGTACGCCGAGACCTTTTTTAGGAATTCCATTTCATCTTTGAGTCGCTTGTTCTCGCGCCTTAACGCTCGAAGCTCTTCGGACTCTTTCTTCGAATAATCGACACTATCTAAGGTGTTAAACTGTTTATCAGATAGGCGTGTGAACTGGCGCTTCCAGTTCCGGTTCTGCTGGGCACTGATGCCCAGCTCCTTGGCAACGGAGACGGCTGTTCGGCCAGGAAGACTGGCCAAGCGGACTGCTTCTTTGCGGAACTATTCGGTGTACGCTGGATTACGATGTTTAGCCATAAATCACCTCTCAATTAGACCCTAGATCTAACTTAGTAAAGTGTCTACTAAACGTGGGGTACTCGGCCGCATAACGCCTTAACCACTAAAACCAACGCATAGTAAAAATGCCATGCGTGCCGAATCACTCTTGAACAATTTGTTAGCTTTCTAGCCAACGAAGTACGCTGAATCATTTTCTGCAAACAAACAGTCTAACGGGTAAGGAAGCTCAAACCTTGGCATATTCCCCTTTGAAAACCATTTAAGGCTTACCGCTTCATCATCGATTACGGATTGAGAAGAACTTTCTACTACACATTTGAACATGATGACTGTGTATTCAACTTGAACACCATTTGGGTATGTAAAACCAAAACCCTCACCACCAAATACACCAAGTAGGCGATCTACTTTTACATCTAAACCTGTTTCCTCGCGCACTTCCCTGGTCAATGCTTCCACTGACGACTCTTGAGGTTCAATCATTCCGGCAGGAAGACTCCATGTACCATCTGATTTTTGCTGAAGTAGTAGCTCTTTGTTTTCATTTAAAATGATACCCGCAACGCCGGGGATAAGAAGTGGCATCGTTCCAATCTTAGAACGAACCTCTTTGATATAGTCACTTGCGCTCAATTTTCCTCCTTGAAAGCTAACGCCCAATTAAGGTGTTAAGCACGCATTGACCAAGTCGCTGCATAGCACTTCAACACCGAAAGCCAACGCATGGCAAGAATGCCACGTGTGCTGAATCACTCTTAAATTGTTTGTTAGCTCACTTGGATTCAAGATTCCTCTGTACCAACCTTCATCTTTGCTCGAAATGCTGAATTTAGACCTATAAAGAACAAAGCATTTGTTATCACAAAAACAAAAATGATCATAATGGACAAACTATTACCTGAAATCGCTACTGTTAGGGAATGCTGACAGAATGCTCCCATTAGACACAGCGCCAGAGGCCTCAAAAAGGTTACGGAGAAAGGCAACTTTTCCTGTGTCAACATGTGTAACATTATTAACACATGAGACGAGTGAACTATTGCTAGTGCAAAAATAATAACTAACACGGAAATCAACATTATAAATCACCTGCTTTTAGTAGCCCTCTTCTCAACAACTCGTCTTGTGCACTTTTACTGTTTGAGTGCGTTTGACAAGCAATTATGCTGACCATTATTACCAAAATGGCGGAAGCCCTTTTAGCATTGATTTCGTTTAACCCAACCTTTGAGCCTACCTGAGCTACGACAGTAGATGTAATAGTCGTTTTAAATTGTTTTGATATGTGCCGAGGGGCTTCTTTTACCCCTTTTTCAGATACTTTGTATAAAACGCCTGCAACGCTAGCAACCGTTATTGGAACTGTAATATCGATACCAATTAGCTTAATTGCGTCTGTAACATCATTGTTCGTATCGAAAAATTTTCTAAGTTTCTTTATCCGATAGTGACCAAGAAAACCAATATGGATTTGCCAACTACTTGTGATATTAACCCATACAAGGCTGATTTCAGCTGATTGTCAGGCAAGTCTAGTATTTTGCGAAGAACCTCTGACTGCTTGTTTCTTAGTAGCTCTCTATACAGGACTATTCCTGTCATTATAACTACAGAGTTAGCCTGTTGCCTTAAACGTGATAAGTACTTCTCCATGCCAATTAGTTGTGCATAATATTTTATAGGGTCGGCACCAATTACCGCTCGATTAACTCTCATAAAACCTCCTCTCTAGACCATTTGAAGTGTCACTTTCTTTGAGAAAAGGTACAAATACTTTTGTAATTTATTAGTTAAACTTCACACGCAATTTGCAATTTACACAATTGATAATTACGTAGTTCGACTGTCGACGGTTGCTTTGCGAGCTAACGCCGCATTAAGGTGTGAGCAACGCTACCACGAAACCAAACCATATCACCGTAAACACGAAACCCAACCTTGAACTGAAAATGCCAAGCGTTGGGAGTCACTCTTAAATGCTTTGTTAGCCCTAGGATTCTGACCAAAGTTCAGAGTCATCTTCTGATAGCTGTTGAAGCTCTCTTTCCTATAACTACATCTTCAGGCCATTTGATATCCAAGGAGTTCTTGAATTCTTGAATACCTACATAAGCAATTATGTCACCCTCTATTTGTAACTCCCACACCGAGCCATTCCACTGAGCAAAATCATAAACACCTGCAGCTGGCCCTAGTTTTACCGCAACAAAATACATACCAACAAATGATGGCAGTCCTTTTTCCCAATTAAACTCAATGCTCATACTACCTCCTAAAACTTTTCACGAAAGCGTTCAGCTACGTCGGCCAATTCCATTAAGTAAAGTGGTTTTAATTTACATAATTGATGAGCATTTTCAATAAAACCTAAGAGTAAAAAGTAATTTTTAATCAAAAAGCCCTCGCAGTAGATCAACGCGGTGTTACTGGTCTTATGATATGAAAGCTTCTTCAAATGCCAAAGTTTGGATGAAGAATCTCTAATATGGATGTGGGACATCCCAGCCTGCTTGACCTGACTTGGAAAATCATAAGTAGTGTCTCGACCAAATGATTTGTGGGGAACACCCGTTTTCTTGTAATCTTTGAACTGACCAATAAATCTAGTTTACTTTTATCAAGATTATCTCTAAATCCTGAGCTTACAAAAACCTTTACATCCTTGTTCATTTTTATTACTCCATTTCAATAAAAGTTACTTTGTTCCTTATTTTTGAATCATTCATCGTTGCTCGTTCAGTTAACGCTGCTGAACGCCTGATTTCATCTCTTTTGAGTGCTTCTGTCTTATTGTCACCATCTAAGACTTTTTCTTTTTTGAGAACTATCGCTTTTTTCCTTTGTTGCATATTACACTTTCCTCTCTATTTAATTTAGGGCTAACGCCGCGTTAAGGTGTGAGCAACGCTACCACGAAACCTAACCATACAACCGTAAACACAAAACCCAACGATGGAATGAAAAATGCCAAGCGTTGGGAATCACTCTTGAATGCTTTGTTAAATGTATTCCCACAACTCTAGCAAAACTGTAGCCACGCCAGCATAACCGATTAAAAAAACTGTCACTTGGGCATATAATAAATGCTCTTCAGAGTACCAACGCTTTGTCTTTCTTTGAAAATATTGAAAACGCTTCTGGTGCTCTTCGGGTAAGTACCCACAACGATGGTACTTGTTACTAAACCTCAAAGGTTCCTCTTCAACACGCTTTCTATAAAATGGGAGTCGTTGTGTCTTAGCTATCGCTATTAGACCACGATTATAATAAAGCGTTTGATGACCTTGATACTTCGCTAGAACGCCGATAATTATTGATACGAAAACTAAGACCACAGATAGTAAGTGCAGCTTAATGCCGTGTAATTCAGGAACTGCCTTTATATCAACCGCTTCAAAAGAAGATATTGCAAAGGTGAATCCCGCTACAGCCAAAGCAGTTAGCCATGTTATATATGTCAAGCGGTCTTGAACTATCTCTACATCAAGTTTAACTGTATCTACAAACAACTCTTCCGTTCTATTAATTATTTTTTCAGAAAGCTCATCCATTACAATATCACCTGTACATTTAACGCTCTGTTAAGGGGTGAGCAACGCAATACCGAAGCCGCCGCAAACCACCTTAATCACTAAAATCAACGCATAGTGAAAATGCCACGCGTTGCGAATCCCTCTTGAACAGTTTGTTAGGTGCGTAGCCAAAGTTGGTAAAAGTCTGTTTCATCGTGCTTGGGATTCTTGCGCACGAACTCCCAACCATGACGCTTATAGAATGTAAGAGCTCGATGGTTAGTTCGGCTTACTGAAAGTACAGCACGCAAACAACCCGCTTTACTCAAAGTGCTTACAATATAATCCTGCAATTTTGCAGCGAGTCCTGAACCACGAAAATTCGGCTTTAAGTAAATGAGATGTACATAGCCAGTCCCCGGCTCGGGTGAAAAGCTACGAAACTCTAACTGCCCTGCAAACTGACCATCCACAAATATATGGATATAGAACCATCCTGATGTTGCTACCCGGTCTAATACTCGTTCACGATAACCACTGATGAAGTCATCGAAACCATCGTAATGCCCAAAACTACAAAAGTATGCATCTTTTCTTGCAGCAACGCATAATTCGAAATCATCAATGTTTATCTGCCGAAAAGTAATTTCCATACTTACCTTTTCCTTCAAGCACCTAACGCCCTGTTAAGGTGTGAGCAACGCAATACCGATGCCGCCGCATACCACCTTAATCACTTACATCAACGCATGACGAAAATGCCACGCGTTGCGAATCACTCTTGAACAGTTTGTTAGTATTCAGACCCAACCTGTTACACCGAACTTAGAAAGAAGTCTTACTTATCAGTTCTCTACCGTCTTGATACCACAGTTTTCACAGATCGTATGTCGAGAAAACTCATCCATAGAAGCTAAAAATGGGCCAACTGCCCAACCTTTGATTAACCCTGCTATAAACTCTTTACACTTTTGATGTTTTACACCAGCAAAAGGACTAGGGTTCCTAATCAATACGGTGATATGTTTGGATTTAATGTTGCAAGCAGAACACTGATATTTGTCTATCTGATGAAGCACTAATTTTCCTCCTGAATACTAACGCCTTGTTAAGGTGTGAGGCACGCAATACCGATGCTTCCGCATAACACCTTAACCACCAAAACCAACGCATAGTAAAAATGCCACGCGTGCCGAATCACTCTTGAACAATTTGTTAGCATACTTTTTCAATGCTCATAGACCTTTAAGTGATTCTCTTAGTTTATCCATAGTTTGAATTCCAAGTTCACTACTAACCCAACCGTACTGGTCTCCATGAAACCTAGGGAAAATATGCAAATGGTAGTGATCGAGCTCGTTGAAATGAGGTGCCTCTCCATTGTTTTGCATAAAGCCGATACCATCGGGATTGAACTTAGCTTCTATACGTTTATATAAATCTCTTGCAACGTCGGTGATCTCAAAAAACACAGACTCAGGCAGGTCAATGAATGTACGGTATTGAGTCTTAGGACAAATTAAAATATGCCCAAAGTTGATTGGATCATGATCTGCAAAAGCTATAACTTGGTCAGATTCGTACACGATGACCGAGTCAATTTCACGATTAACAATTTGTTCGACTATCGTAGACATCTGAACTCCTATCAAAGTATGCTAACGCCCTGTTAAGGGGTGAGCAACGCAATACTGAAGCCGCCGCACACCACCTTAATCACTTAAACCAACGCATAGTGAAAATGCCACGCGTTGCGAATCCCTCTTGAACAGTTTGTTATGTTTGTGCTGACGTCGCTAGACAAACTTATGGTTGTATAGAGGTAAAATGTTGATCACTGGTTCTTCGTAAGGGTGAATTGTTCGAATAGCATCAAGTGGAGCTTGAACTAAAGGCTCTTGGCATCTAACGTCAATTCTGACCTCTTCACCAAAGTTAATTTCACCCTTTTTGCCAGTAACAGGTTCCGAGCCTTCAGTTGGTCTCCAGAACCCTGAAATTTTTACGATAGAAATAACACTGTCATAGTCACCCACAACACCTGCACCAACTGAGTTAAGTGCATCACGGATAGCTACAACTTCTGTTTCAGGTGTATAGATTTCTAGCTTGAATTCCATCATTTTTCCCAAAAAACATAACGCCCTGTTAAGGTGTGAGCAACGCAATGCCGAAGCCGCCGCAAACCACCTTAAACGCAAAAACGCAACGCATAGCAAAAATGCCACGCGTTGCGAATCACTCTTAAACAGATTGTTAACTGGCTAACCTAACG